>JAPSIA010000082.1 GCA_031179215.1 Agrococcus sp. | reverse complement strand
GCCCGTGCTCGCGCCGGACGACGGCGTCGTGCGATTCGCGGGGCCGGTCGCCGGTCGGCCGGTCGTGTCGATCGAGCACGACGGCGGGCTCGTCTCGAGCTTCGAGCCCGTCGAGCCCGCGGTCGCCACGGGCGATGCGGTGACTCGAGGGCAGCGGATCGGCACGCTGCTGCCCGGGCACGTCGCCGGCTCGAGCCGGCTGCACCTCGGCGCGCGCCTGCACGGCGACTACGTCGATCCGCTCGGGCTCCTGGGCGTCGAGCGCCCCGTGCTGCTGCCGCTGGGTGCCGTCAAGCACGGAGCACGGCGGCGCGCCGCGCGCCGGGCGCCCGTCACGCGCGCGGATGCGCGGTGCGGTACGCCTCGGCGAGCCGCTCGAGCGAGACGTGCGTGTAGATCTGCGTCGTGCCGAGGCTCGCGTGGCCGAGCATCTCCTGCACGGCGCGGAGGTCGGCGCCGCCGTCGAGGAGGTGCGTCGCGGCGGTGTGGCGCAGCGTGTGCGGTCCGTGCGGGCCGGAGCCCGGCAGCGACTCCAGCAGCGAGGTCACGAGCTCGTGCACCCGGCGCTGCCCGAGACGGCCGCCGCGCACGCCGAGGAAGAGTGCGGGATGCGGCTTCGCCGGGTGCTGGAGGCGTTCCCGCCCGATGCGCATCCAGTCGAGCAGCGCGTCGAGGGCGGGCCGCCCGAACGGCACGACGCGCTCCTTCGACCCCTTGCCGGTCACGCGCACCGTGAGCCGCTCGAGGTCGACGTCGTCGACGTCGAGCCCGACGAGCTCGCTCACGCGCAGCGCCGAGGCGTAGAGCAGCTCGACGACCGCGAGGTCGCGGAGCGCGACGGGATCGCCCTCGCCGGCGGCTGCGGCGAGCGCCGCGAGGGCGTCGTCCATCGCCTGGCGCGAGAGCACGCGCGGCAGGTGGCGGTCGCGCTTGGGCGTGCGCAGCCTGCCCGCGACGTCGACGCCCCCGTGCGCGGCGATCCAGCGGCTGAGGCCGCGCGCGGCCGCGCTGCGCCGCGCGAGCGTGGACTTCCCCATGCCCGCCTCGGCGCTCGCGAAGAGCCAGTCGCGCAGCGCCTCGATGTCGAGCCGCTCGGCGTCGTCGAGCCCTGCCCGCTCGCAGTGCTCCGCGAGGCTGCGCAGATCGCCGCGGTAGGCGCGCACCGTGTTGGCGGCGTAGCCCCGCTCGCGCTCGAGGTGCGCGAGGTAGCCGTCGATCGCCGCGTCGAGCCGCACGTCAGCGCGGCTTCCGGCTGAACCGCTCCATGCGCTCCGCCGGCTCGAGCAGCAGCACCTGCTCGACGACGTGGGCCGGCAGCGTCTCGCGCGACTCGTGGGCGAGCGCCGGCACGACCGAGTGGGACACCGCATCGGCGTAGACCTCGACGAGGTTGAACGAGTGCATCGCGTCGATGCCGTGCAGCGCGGGCGGCAGACCGCCGAGGTCGTCGGCGTAGCTCGTGGCGCCGGCGAGGATGACGGGGATCTCGGCGAACGTGCCCGAGCCGTTGATGTGCAGGTGACCGGAGAGGATCGCGCGGACGTCGCCCGCGCCGAGCACCTCGGCGAGGCGCTGCTCGTCGCGGAACTCGAGCAGGCGCATGAGCCTGCTGCGGTACGGCAGCGGCGGGTGGTGCATGACGAGCACCGTGCCGAGCGCGGGCGGATCGGCGAGCGCGGCCTCGAGCCACGCGGCCTGCCCCTCGTCGAAGCCGCCGTGGTGCCAGCCCGGCAGGCTCGAATCGAGCGCGACGATGCGCAGCTCGCCCACCTCGATGCGGGAGTCGATGGGGTCGAGCGGCTTTCCCGGCAGCTCGAGCGCTGTGCGCATCGCGGGCCGCTCGTCGTGGTTGCCGGCCGCCCAGACGATCGGAGCGCCGATCGACGCCGCGACGGGTTCGAGGATCTCGCGGGCGAGCGCGTAGGCCTCCCGCTCGCCGCGGTCGGCGACGTCGCCGGAGACGACGATCGCATCGGCGTCGGCAGCAGCGGAGCGCAGCCGCTCCGCGGTGGCGCGCAGGTGCGCCTCGGTGTCGACGACGCCGGCGAGCAGCGCGCCGCCAGCGAGCAGGTGCGTGTCGCTCAGGTGCGCGATGACGGCCGAGGGCGAGGGGTGGATCCCGAAGCTCACGGCGCCCACAGTAGCGGCGCTGGTAGCGTGCCGGGGTGCGCTGGTTCCCGTTCGCGACCCCCGGAGAGCTCCGCAGCATGCGTCGCCGCCAGGAGGCGCTCGAGCAGGAGCTCGAGCAGCTGCAGCGACGCGTCAAGGAGCTCAACAAGCGCGTGCTCCCGGGTCACGCGCGCGGCATCCACCACCACGTGGTGCAGGGCGAGGGCACGCGCATCGACCCGACGGTCAAGTTCATGAGCGAGCTCGGCGCCGAGCACGAGATCCGAGTGGGCAACAACGTCACGCTGTACGGCAAGACCGAGCTCATCGGCCCGGTGACGATCGGTGACGGCACGTTCATGAACCGCTCGTGCTACATCCGCCAGCACTCGACCATCGGCCGCAACGTGAACTTCGGACCGTTCGTGAAGCTCGTCACCGACGGCCACGAGATCGGCGGGCCCGGCAAGCGCGCGGGCGCGAACCACTGGAAGCCCATCGTGATCGGCGACGGCTCCTGGCTCGGCGCGGGGGTGATCGTGCTGGGCGGCGTGACGATCGGGCCGGGCACGATCGTCGCCGCGGGAGCCGTGGTCACGAAGGACCTGCCCGCCAACGTGCTCGCGGGCGGGGTGCCCGCGCGCGTGATCCGCGAGCTGCCCGCGTCATAGCCGCTCCGGGGTGCGCACCCAGCCGCGCGGCCGCTCCGCGGCTCGCGCTTCGAGCTCGAGGAGCGCGAGCGAGGCAATGACGTCGCGCGGCGCCATGCCGGTGCGCACAGCGAGCTCGTGGATGTCGCGCGGCGACCGCGCGCTGAGCGCGTCGAGCACGCGCACCTCGTCGCTCGAGAGCGCGGAGGGCGCGGCCGGCTCCTCCCCCGGCCCGTCCACGAGCTCGGCGACGTGCTCCGCACCCTCGATCGCCGCGGCCCCGTACTCGCGCAGCAGCCGATGGCAGCCGGCGCTCCCGCCGGAGGTGACCGGTCCTGGCACGGCGCCGAGCGGCCTGCCGAGCGCCGCCGCGTGCCCGGCGGTGTTGATCGAGCCCGAGCGCCGGCCGGCCTCGACGACGACGGTCGCGCTCGAGAGCGCCGCGATGAGCCGGTTGCGGGCGAGGAACCTCCAGCGCGTCGGCGGCACGCCGCTCGGCGCCTCGGCCACGACGCAGCCCGTCTCGGTGACGCGTCGCAGCAGCTCGTCGTTCCCCGCAGGGTAGAAGCGATCCAGGCCGCCGGCGAGCACGGCGATGGTCGTGCCGCCGCTCGCGAGCGCCGCGCGGTGCGCGGTGCCGTCGATGCCGTACGCGCCGCCGGAGACGATCGCGAATCGCCGGGCGACGAGCCCCGCGGCGAGCTGGCTCGTGACGAGCTCGCCGTAGCCGGATGACGCGCGGGAGCCGACGAGGGCTACCGACCGCGCGCATGCCGCGAGCGCCCGCGGGTCGCCGCGCACCCACAGCGCGGATGGCGCGTGCGGACCGAGGTCGTCGAGGCCGCCGGGCCACGGCTCGTCGCCACGCACCACCAGGCGCTGCGCGTGCGCCGCGGCTTGCGAGAACGCGCTCAGGATGCGCTCGGCGCTGAGCCGAGGGCGCCAGCGCGCGAGCGCGTCCGGCAGCGCCCGTGCCGTCGCGGCGTCGCCGAGCGCCGCTGCCCACGCCGCGACGCTCGCGCCGTCGACGAGCAGCTCGAGCGCCCGGGCATCGCCGAGCAGCTCGCGCACCTGCCCGGCCACGCCATCGCCGGGCTCCGGCAGCACCGTCCACGCGCCCGCCGCGAAGCGCGCGAGCACGGCGTCGTCGTCGAGCTCCTCGACGCCGGGCGGCAGCGTGGCTGCGACCGCATCGCGCACGCGAGCGGCGTCGATCCGGAAGGCCCTCATGCGGGGATCCCCTTCCTGAGCGCGAGCGCGCGACCCACGTGCGCGAGGGTCGGGGCCGCGACCTCGTCGAGGTCGGCCATCGTCCACGCGACGCGCACCGAGCGATCGAGCCCGCGCATCGTGAGCGAGCCGCGCTCGAGCGCCGTCTGGAGCGGAGCGAGCACGTGGGCGTCGAGCGGCAGGTTCCGGCGCAGCCACGGCCCCGGCACGTGCCCCATCGCCGACCACCCCGTGCCGGCGAGCCGGTGCGCGGCGCGCGCTCGCGCCGATGCCACGCGCGCGGCGGCAGCGGCGGACGACCGCGCACGGGCGCCCGCTTCGCTCGTGCCGGGTGTCGCATCGCCCAGTCCCGCCACGACGCGGTCGACGCGCACCTGCAGATCGATCCGATCGAGCAGCGGCCCGGAGAGCCGGCCGAAGTAGCGGCGGCGGGCGTTGGGAGCGCACGTGCACTCGCCCGTGCCGAATCGCCCGCACGGGCAGGGGTTCGCGGCCAGCAGCAGCTGGAACCGGGCCGGGAAGGTCGCGGCGCCGGCGGCGCGGTGCACGGTGATCGTGCCCGACTCGAGCGGCTGCCGCAGCATGTCGAGCACCGCGCGCGGGAACTCCGGCGCCTCGTCGAGGAAGAGCACGCCGTGCGAGGCGCGGGCCGCGGCGCCAGGACGGATGATCCCGGAGCCCCCGCCGATGAGCGAGACCGCGGTCGCGGAGTGGTGCGGCTGCTCGAACGGGGGCACGAGGTCGAGCGAGGGCGGCGCCGGCTCGCCCGAGAGCGAGCGCAACGACGCGACCTCGAGCGCCTGCTCGTGCGTCAGCGGCGGCAGGATCCCGGGCAGCCGCATCGCGAGCATCGACTTCCCGGCTCCGGGCGGCCCGACCATCATGAGGTGGTGCGCACCCGCGGCGGCGACCTCGAGGGCGTCGACCGCCTCGCGGTTGCCGATGACATCGGCGAGGTCGAGCGCCGCGGTGCGGCGCTCGAGGGCGGGCGCGGCCGGCACGGGATCGACCGGCTCGGGGTCGAGCTCCGCCCCCAGCAGCGCCGCGGCGTGGGCGAGGCTCGCCGCCCCCTCGACGCGCACCCCCGCGACGAGCGCCGCTTCGTCGACCGAGGCGCTGGGCACGACGAGCCGCCGCATGCCCGCCTCCGCGGCGGCGCGCGCGAGCGGCAGCATCCCCGCGACCGGCCGCAGCCTGCCGTCGAGCCCGAGCTCCCCGAGCATCGCCGTCGCGCCGTCGTCGGGCGGCACGGTGCCGCTCGCCCGGAGCACCGCGATCGCCATGGCGAGGTCGAAGTGCGTCCCGGCCTTCGGCAGCGACGCCGGCGTGAGGTTGATCACGACGCGGCCGCTCGGGGTGCTGAGCCCCATGCGCGCGATCGAGCTCCACGTGCGGTGCCGTGCCTGCTGCACCGCGGGCCCGGGCAGGCCGACGATGTGCACCGCGGGGAGCCCCGAGGAGGCGTGCACCTCGATCTGGACGCCGACGCCCGCGAGTCCCTGCAGCGCCACGCACTCCGCCCTCCCGAAGCCGCTCACTGGATGCCCCGGAGGTGCTCGACCCGCCAGCTGCCCGAGCGCGGAGCGATCACGCCCACTGCGTCGAGGCGCACCGGCCCGCGCCTGCCCGTCTCCTCGAGCCACAAGCCCGCGAGGCGCCGCAGCCGTGACACCTTGAGCGGCGTGATGGCCTCGAAGGGGTGGCCGTGCTCGAGGCTCCGCCGCGTCTTGACCTCGACGAAGACGAGCGTGTCGCCGTCGAGCGCGACGATGTCGAGCTCGCCGTAGCGGCACCGCCAGCGTCGATCGACGATCCGCATCCCCGCGCGCTCGAGGTGCGCGCTCGCTGCCGCCTCGCCGTCGAGGCCCAGATGATCCTGCTCCCGCATGCGAGCAGGGAAGCGGATGCGGCGCCGCGCTCGGGGGCGCCGTCACGCCTGCTGTGGAGAACTCGGCAGGAGCCGGCCCGTCACTCCTCGATCGCGAGGTCCTTCGGCAGCTCGAGGTCGCGCGAGGCGAGCTCCTCGACGTTGACGTCCTTGAAGGTGAGGATGCGCGCCGACTTGATGAAGCGGTCCGAGCGGTAGATGTCCCACACCCACACGTCGGTGAGCTCGAGCTCGAAGTAGAAGTCGGTGCCGGCGTCGTGCCGCGTGACCTTCACGTCGTTCGCGAGGTAGAAGCGCCGCTCGGTCTCGACGACGTGCTTGAACATGCCGACGACGTCTCGGTACTCCTTGAAGAGCGCCAGCTCGACCTCGCGGTCGTAGTCTTCGATGTCCTCGGGTTCCACGCCGCCATCCTATGCCTCGCGGCACGAGGCGCCCGCGCGCCTGCGCCTCGCTCTGGCGCCGCCGCGACCGCGTGCGCAGCGGCGGGCGCTGAGGTTTCGGGCAGGACTTCGCCCGCCACCGCGGATCCACACCGAAGCGGCGTAGATTCGGATGCGGAAGCATTGCCGGTGAGGAGGCGTCGTGCGGAGGATCGTGGGTGCGCTCGCGCTCGTCGTGGCGCTCGCGCTCGGCGCGGGCCCCCTCGCGCCCGCCGCCGCGACCGCTGCCGCCGAGGGCGGGCTCGCGATCGTCTTCGACTCCTCCGGCTCGATGGCGGAGGAGACGCCCGACGGCTCGACGCGCATCGAGGCCGCGCGCACGGCGTTCGGCACCGTCATCCGGGAGCTGCCGACGGAGGATCGCGTGGGGCTCCGCGTCTTCGGCGCGACCGTCGAGGGCCAGGACGCGCCCGGCGCCTGCACCGACTCGCAGCTGCTCGTGCCGATCGGCACGGGCAATCGCGACGCCCTCGCGGCGGCCGTCGCGGCCTTGCGCCCCTACGGCGAGACGCCCATCGGGCACGCGCTGCAGGAGGCGGCGGGCGATCTCGGCGCGAGCGGCCAGCGCGCGATCCTGCTCGTCACCGACGGCATCTCGAACTGCGAGCCCGACCCGTGCGTCGTGGCGCAGGCGCTCGCCGAGGACGACCTGGGCCTGCGCATCGACGTCGTGGGCTTCGACGTCGACGCGGCCGCCCGCCAGCAGCTCCAGTGCGTGGCGGACCGGGGCCGCGGCGACTACGTCGACGTGTCGGAGGTCTCGGGGCTGCAGCTCGCGCTCGAGCGCCTCTCGACGAGGGCGTTCCGCCCCTTCAGCGTCATGGGCGAGCGCGTCGACGGCGCCGCGGCCGGCGCCCGGCTCTCGCCCGGCGTCCAGTACACCGACGCGCTCGGTGGCCAGGGCGGCGCGGCGCTGCTGCGCTACGCCGTCGAGCGCACGATGCCCGGCTCCGTCCTCCACGTCGGCATCGCCGGCCGGCTGCCCGAGCAGGACTCCGCCTCGGTGCGGGCCGTGCTCTCGGCCGCCGGCACGGTGTGCGACGAGACGACGGTCACGGCGACGGGCGGCGATCGGTTCTCGGTCTTCTCGGGTCGCGTGAGCGCGGCGGCGCCCGACCCGGCGAGCCCGTGCTCGAGCGCCGACGCGCTCGAGCTCGCGCTCGAGGTGCTCACCGCTCCCCAGGCCGCTGCGCCCTTCGAGCTCCGCATCGTCGAGCACCCATGGCCGGCGAACGCCGCGCAGCTGCCCGGCGCCGAGGACGCGGCGCGCGGCTGGTCGATGGCGACTGCCGCCGACGGCTCGAGCGGCGCGCTCTTCGGCGGATCGAGCCTCAACGACGCGCCGCTCGTCGAGCCGGGCTCCTACTCGACCTCGATGCTCTCGAGCGAGTTCCAGTTCTTCCGCGTCGCGGCCGACTGGGGGCAGTCGATCCGCGTCCACGCGCAGCTCGATCCCGCGATCGCGCCGCCGCCGAACGCGTGGGGCATCGTGCAGGTGCTCGACCCGGTCGGCGCCGACGTCTCGGCGATCCTCGCCGAGAGCGACGCGGGACTCGTCTGGTCGCAGCAGCTGCGCGAGCCCGGCGCGGCGATCGCGGTGACGACGCCGCCCATCCGCTTCGACGACGGCACCGGGCGCGTCACGCGTCCCGTCCTCGACGGCGAGCACGTCGTCGCGGTGGGCTTCACGGCCGATGTGGGCGAGGTGCCGACGCCCCTCATCGTCACGGTCGAGGTCGTCGGCGAGCCGAGCGGGGTGCCCGACCTCTCGAGCACCGCTCCCCCGCCGGCGGGAGGCCAGGAGCGCGCCGAGCAGCCCGATGCCGCCGCGGCCGTCGCGTCGGTGCCGTGGGGCATCGTGTGGGCGGTGGCCGGCATCGGCGCGGCGCTCATCGCCGTCATCGCCCTGCTCGCGTGGCTGTACCAGCGGCGCGGCAGGCGCGCGTTCGACCGCGCCTAGGCCGGCGGCACGGCGCCGTGCAGCCACGTGCGCCGGTGCAGGGCGGAGGGCCCGAGCTCGGCGATCGCGCTGAGGTGCGCGGCGGAGCCGTAGCCCTTGTTGGAGGCCCACTCGTAGCCGGGGTGGTCGTCGTGCGCCTCGACCATGTGCCCGTCGCGCTCGACCTTGGCCACGAGCGCGGCACCCGAGACGGAGGCGCAGTCGCGATCGGCCTTGGCGCGCAGCATCGTGCGCACGGGCGCGCGCAGCGCCGGCGCGAGCCAGTCGTGCGTGCCGTCGAGCAGGATCGCGGCGCCGCGCACGTCGATGCCGATCGCGTGGAGCGCGACGAGCGCGCGCCGGCCGGCGAGCCCGAGCGCGATCTGGATGCCGAAGCGGTCGATCTCGGCGTTCGAGGCGTGGCCGACCGCGCTCACGCCCCACTCCCGCACGAGCGGCGCGGTCGCGGTGCGACGCAGCGGCGTCATGGTCTTCGAGTCGCGCAGGTGCTCCGGCCACTCGCCGCAGCCGCGGCGCAGCGCGAGCGCACCGACGCTCACGGGGCCGGCGAGCGCACCCCGGCCGACCTCGTCCATGCCGATGACGGTCGACGCATCCGTCCACAGCTCCTGCTCGACCTCGAGCGTCGGCGAGACGGCCATCAGTGCGTCACCGCCTGCGGCAGCACCACCTCGACCGCCGCGCCCTGCGACTCCACGCCGACGAAGGTCTGGTCGTAGCTGTCGAGCCACGTCCAGCGCTCGACGGGCCACGAGACGAGGATGGCGCGCCCGACGACCGACCCGAGCGGCACGAAGCCGTGCGTGGGCGAGTCCATGTGCGCCCGCGAGTCGCCCGAGTGGTTGCGGTTGTCGCCCATGACCCACAGGTGCCCCTCCGGCACCGTGACGTCGAACGCCATCGAGCTCGCGGGCTGCCCCTCCTGGTCGAGGTGCAGGTACGGCTCATCGAGCGGCACGCCGTTGACGAGCAGCTGCCCGAAGTCGTTGCAGCAGCGCACCGTGTCGCCCGGCAGGCCGATGACGCGCTTGATGAGGTAGCCGTGGTCGTCCTCGGGCGCGAGCCCGACGAAGGTGAGGAACCAGTCGATCGCGCCGGCGAGGCCCGTCTCGGGCTCGGTCTGCGGCTCGGGCAGCCAGCCGCCCGGATCCTCGAAGACCACGACGTCGCCGTGCTCGACCGGCACGAGCGTGGGCGTCAGCAGGCTCACGATGATGCGGTCGTCGACCTGGAGCGTGTCGTTCATCGACTCCGACGGGATCCAGAACGGTCGGATGAGGAAGGTCTTCACGAGGAACGAGATGAGGAGGGCGATGAGGAAGATGACGACGATGTCGCGCAGGAACAGCAGCACGCCGCGCCCCCGGCGGGCTCCGCCGTCGCCCCGGCCGTGTGCGCCGGCCTCGACCGTGTCCGTCATCCCCGCCCTTTCGC
>JAPSIA010000081.1 GCA_031179215.1 Agrococcus sp. | reverse complement strand
CCCTGCTTGCTCGTGAAGGGGTTGTTGCCGCCGCGCGGACGGCCCATGCCCTGGCTCGAGGCGAAGGGGTTGTTGCCGGGCCGGGGCGCGCCGGGGCGCGCCATCGGGCGCGGGATGGCGTTGGGGGTCGGGCCTGCGGGCGCCGCCGGGGCGTCGCCGCCCGGGGCGGGTGCGGCAGCGGGTGCCGCGGGCGCGGCGGGCGCGGGGGCGTCAGCTGCCGGCGCGGGCGCCTGCGCGGCCGCGGGAGCGGGGGCGGCGGGAGCCGCCGGTGCCTTGGGGGCCGCCGCGGGCTTCGCGGCAGCGGGGGCCTGCTTCGCGGGCGCCTTGGCCGGCGCCTTCGCGGGCGCCTTGGCGGCCTCGGGCTTGGCGGCGCTCGCGCCGCCCTCCGCCTGCAGGGCGGCCTTGAGCTTGCGAGCCACCGGGGGTGCGACGGCCGAAGCCGGTCCCTTGACGAACTCGCCCATCTCCTTGAGCTTGGCCATCGCGACCTTGCTCTCGACGCCGACTTCCGCGGCGATCTCGTGAACGCGTGGGTTTGCCACTTCTCTCCTGTCCTGGTCCGCCCAGGACAGGGCGGACGTCAATTGCTGACGGGTCTCATTTCGAGCCGCTCATCAGTTGTCCATGTGCCGTTCGTTCCTTCGGTCGTGGCTCAGGTCGAGCCCGTCCTGTGCCCACCGTGCGATGGGCGAGGTATCCAGGTGCCGCTGCCGCAGGGCCCGCGGGAGCGCGCGGAGCGCGCGTTCCGCGCACTGCTGCGTCGGATGCACCCACGCGCCCCTGCCGGGGAGCCGCCGATCGAGATCGACGACCGCGGCGCCGCCCTGCGCAGCGATCCGCACCAGGAGTGCGGGTTCAGTGCGCGCGCGACAGCCGAGGCACGTGCGGATGGACTCCACTCTACAGGACGACACGCCCGGGCGGCAGGGGCCGCTCAGTCCTCGTCCATGACGGAGTCGGGCTGGATGTCGATCTTCGCGCCCGTGAGCTTCGCGGCGAGCCGCGCGTTCTGCCCCTCGCGGCCGATCGCGAGCGAGAGCTGGAAGTCGGGCACGAGCGCGCGCACGGCCTTCGTCTTCGCGTCGAGCATGAACGCGTCCGAGACCCGGGCGGGGCTCAGCGCGCTCGCGACGAACGTGGGCAGGTCCTCGGAGAAGTCGACGATGTCGATCTTCTCCTCGCCGAGCTCCGCCTGCACCGCGCGCACGCGCGAGCCCAGCTCGCCGATGCACGCCCCCTTGGCGTTGATGCCCGGCTGCGTCGCGCGCACGGCGATCTTCGAGCGGTGGCCCGCCTCGCGGGCGATCGCGACGATCTCGACCGCGCCGGAGGCGATCTCGGGCACCTCGAGCGCGAACAGGCGGCGCACGAGCGAGGGGTGCGTGCGGCTCACCGTCACCTGCGGCCCGCGCTGCCCGCGCTCGACCTTCGTGACGTACACGCGCATCCGCTGGCCGTGCTTGTACGC
The DNA here is from genome assembly GCA_031179215.1 of Agrococcus sp. Lineage (GTDB taxonomy): Bacteria > Actinomycetota > Actinomycetes > Actinomycetales > Microbacteriaceae > Agrococcus. The sequence continues at coordinate 8,313 of JAPSIA010000081.1, read as the reverse complement.
CTCGCCCGGCACCTGCTCCTCGGGCGGCAGCAGCGCCTCCATGTCGTCGCCGAGCTTGACGTGCACCATGCGCGGGTTCGTGCCCTGCTGCACGATGCCGGCGATGATGTCGCCCTCGCGATCCTTGTAGGCGCCGAGCACCGTCTCGTCGCTCTTCTCGCGGAGCGCCTGGAAGATGACCTGCTTCGCCGCGGTCGCGGCGATGCGGCTGAAGTCGTCGGTGTTCGCGGGCGACTCGCCGATGCGGTTGCCGTCCTCGTCGAGCTCGGGCTCGTAGAGCGTCACGTCGCCCGTCTTGCGGTCGACCTCGACGCGCGGCTGCGGCGCGTCGGGCGCGTGCTTCTCGCCCGAGCGGAGGTGCGCCTGCAGGATCGCCTGCTCGATGATGCGGATGAGGTCGTCCTGGGAGATCTCCCGCTCGCGCTCGACGGTCTTCAGCACGCTCAGATCGATCTTCACTTGTGACTCCTTGTCCTGCGGTTCCAGCGGCACCGGATGCCGACCCATCAGTCTACAGGCACGCGGGCGCTCACGACCGGCGATGCTGCCGCCGCACGATGCTCGCGGGCTCCCGGACCGCTCAGGGTCTAGGGTGGTCGCCCGTGGACGCGATCGAAGCCCTGATGCTCACCGCCGGCGACTTCTGGTGGACGTGGGTGGTGCTGCCGGTCCTCGCCGCGCTCGGCATCTACTTCACGGTGCGCTCCGGCGTCGTGCAGCTGCGACTGCTGCCGGAGATGTTCCGCGTGCTCGGCGACAAGACGCCGAAGGACCGCAGCGGTCGCCCGCAGTCGGTCTCGTCGTTCCAGGCCTTCACGATCTCGGCCGCCTCGCGCGTGGGGGTCGGGAACATCGCGGGCGTCGGCACGGCGATCGCGATCGGCGGCCCCGGGGCCGTGTTCTGGATGTGGACGATGGCGTTCGTCGGGGGCGCGTCGTCGTTCATCGAGTCGTCGCTCGCGCAGCTCTACAAGCACCGCGACGCGGACGGCTTCCGCGGCGGCCCCGCCTACTACATCCAGCGCGGGCTCGGGCAGCGATGGATGGGCGTGCTGTTCGCGGTGCTGCTCATCGTCTGCTTCCCCTTCGCCTTCTCGTCGCTGCAGGCCAACACGATCGCCGTGACGATCGCCTCGACCGTCGGCACCGACGCGGCCTGGCTGCCGTGGGCCGTCGGCATCGCGGTCGCGATCCTCACGGGCCTCATCGTCTTCGGCGGCCTCCGCCGCATCGCCACGGTGACCGACAAGCTCGTGCCCGCCATGGCCCTGCTGTACCTGCTGCTCGGCCTCGTCATCGTCGGCATGAACGTCACGGAGGTCCCGCGCGTGCTCGGCGAGATCTACGCGGGCGCGTTCGGCTTCCAGCAGGTCGCCGGCGGCGCGATCGGCGTCATCATCATGCAGGGCGTGAAGCGCGGGATGTTCTCGAACGAGGCCGGGCTCGGCTCCGCGCCCAACGCGGGAGCGACCGCCGCCGTCACGCATCCCGTGAAGCAGGGCCTCATCCAGACGCTCGGCGTCTACTTCGACACCTTCCTCGTGTGCTCGATCACGGCGTTCATCATCCTCGTGTCGACGCCCGACCTCACGGGCGCCGCGCAGGGCATCGACCTCACCTTCGGCGCGGTCACGACGCAGCTGGGCGCGTGGTCGGGCATCGCGCTCTCGGTGATCGTCTTCCTGCTCGCCTTCTCGTCGATCATCGGCAACTACTACTACGGCGAGTCGAACATCGAGTTCCTGAGCGAGCGGCGCGGCGTGCTCACCGCGTACCGCGTGCTCGCGGTCGCCGCGGTCCTCGGCGGCTCGGTCGTCGCGACGAGCGTCGTGTGGACCACGGCCGACTTCGTCATGGGGCTCATGGCGGTCGTGAACCTCGTCGCGATCGCGCTGCTGAGCGGGGTCGCCTTCAAGCTGCTCCGCAACTACACCGAGCAGCGCAGGCTCGGGCACGACCCGGTCTTCACGCGCGACCAGCTGCCGGAGCTCCGCGGCGTCGAGGTGTGGGAGAGCGTCGAGACCGTCACGGGCAAGTGGCGGGCGGTCGGCGCCGACGAGGCGCCCGCCCGCCCCTGATCAGGGCCGCCGCGCGGCCGGCTCGCAGCGCGAGCCACGGGCCCGCGCCGGCGAGCCTCAGCGCCCGAGCGCAGCCCGCAGCTCGTCGCGCTCGACCTTCTGGCGGTCGCCGCTCGCGCGGTCCCAGACCTCGACGATCCCCGCTGCGGCATCGCGGCCGACCACGACGACCTGCGGCACGCCGATGAGCTCGGCGTCGCCGAACTTCACGCCCGGCGAGACCTTGGGCCGGTCGTCGTAGAGCACCTCGAGGCCGCGCGCCTCGAGCTCGACGGCGACCTCCTCGGCGATGCGGAAGACCGCCTCGTCCCTGCCCGTCGCCACGACGTGGACGTCGAAGGGCGCGACCTCGCGCGGCCACACGAGGCCCTTGTCGTCGTGCGCGATCTCCGCGATCGCCGCGAGGTTGCGCGTCACGCCGATGCCGTAGGAGCCCATCGTGACCGTCACGAGCTTGCCGTGCTCGTCGAGCACCTTGAGCCCGAGCGCCTCGGCGTACTTGCGGCCGAGCTGGAACACGTGGCCGATCTCCATGCCGCGCTCGAGCGTCACGGGTCCCGAGCCGTCGGGAGCGGGGTCGCCCGCGCGCACGTCGGCCGCCTCGACCCATCCGTCGCCGACGAAGTCGCGCCCGGCGACGAGGCCGAACACGTGCTTGCCCTGCTCGTTCGCGCCCGTGATCCAGCTCGAGCCGTCGACGACGCGCTTGTCGAGCAGGTAGCGGATGCCGGTGGCCGACCGCTCCCCCAGCACGGGGCCGGCGGGCGACCACGGGCCGATGTAGCCCTTGACGAGGCCGGGGTTGGCGGCGAAGTCCTCCTCGCTCGCGGGTTCGACCGCTGCGGGCTGGAAGGCGACCTCGACGCGCTTCTCGTCGACCTCGCGGTCGCCGGGCAGCCCCACGACGACGAGCTCGCGGGAGCCGTCGAGGTGCGTCAGGCGCAGCACGACGTTCTTGAGCGTGTCGGCGGCGGTCCACTCGCGGCCGTCCTCGTGCGGGAAGCGCGCGTTGGCGTCGTCGACGAGCGTCTGGATCGTGGGCGTGTCGGGCGTGTCGCGCACGATCGCCTCCGGCCGCCCGTCGATGGGCAGCGGCTCGGGCGCGACCGTCTCGAACGCCTCGACGTTGGCGGCGTAGCCGCCCGCGGAGCGCACGATCGTATCCTCGCCGACGAGCGTCGGGTGCAGGAACTCCTCCGACTTCGAGCCGCCCATCGCGCCCGCGTCGGCGGAGACGATGACGTACTCGAGGCCGAGGCGCCGGAAGATGCGCTCGTAGGCGTCGCGCTGGCGCTGGTAGGAGGCCTCGAGGCCCGCGTCGTCGACGTCGAACGAGTAGGCGTCCTTCATCGTGAACTCGCGAGCGCGCAGCAGCCCGGCGCGCGGGCGGGCCTCGTCGCGGTACTTGTCCTGGATCTGGAAGATCGTCAGCGGCAGCGCCTTGTAGCTCGAGACGAGGTCCTGCACGAGGAGCGTGAAGACCTCCTCGTGCGTGGGCGCGAGCAGGTGGTCGGCGCCCTTGCGGTCCTGCAGGCGGAAGAGCCCGTCGCCGTACTCCGTCCAGCGGCCCGAGCGCTCGTAGGGCTCGCGCGGCAGCAGGCCGGGGAAGAGCACCTCCTGCGCGCCGGCTGCCTCCATCTCCTCGCGGATGATGCGCTCGATCTTGCGGCGCACGCGCAGCCCGAGCGGCAGCCACGAGTAGAGCCCGGCGCCCGCGCGACGGATGTAGCCGGCGCGCAGCAGCAGTCGATGGCTCGCGACCTCGGCCTCGGCCGGGTCCTCGCGGAGCGTGGTGAAGAAGAGCTCGGAGAGGCGGATCACGCTCGTCAGTCTAGAAGCCCTCACCAGGGGTGCTCGACGTCCGGGCCGCCGCCCTCGCCGTCTCCCTCGTCGTACTGGTCCTGCTGCTGCTGCTGCTCCTGCGCATCCTGGTTCTGCTGCTCGAGCTGGTCCTGCGGCGTCTGCGGCTCGCCCTCGCTCTCGCTCTCGCCCTCGCCCCCCTCGGAGGACCCTGCCTCGATCTTCTCCTCGATGCGGGGCACGGCGGCCTCGAGCTGCTCGGCGGTGTCTGCCTCCCCCGGCCGCGGCTCGTCGAAGCAGCCCTCCGGGAGCGCCTCGACGACGCCGAGCGCCTCGCCGTAGAACGCGTTCGCCGCCTGCGCGTCGCGGGCCTCGCGCGCTGCATCCCCCTGCTTCTCGATCGCGGTGACGAGCGAGGCGACGATGACGCAGTGCTCGTGCAGCTGCTCGGGCGTCTCCGGCTCCCCGTGCAGCGCGATCGCCTCCTCGAGCTCGGCGCGGCCCTCCTCGAGGCTGCCCGCCATCGTGAGGTTGACGCCGAGCGCGAAGGGCGCCTTCCACGGCTCGGTCCAGTTCCAGATCTCGAGCCCGCGCGCGGCCTCGGCGCCCTGGCCGTACGCGCGCGCCTCGAACCGGTCGATCGCGCTCTGCCCGAGCACGTTGACGCCGATGAGCTTGACCGCGAGGACGACCGCGGCGAGCGCGACGGGGATGAGCCCGAGCATGAGCCACCAGCGCAGCGTGCGCCGCTGGTCGTCGGTGAGCGTGCGGCGACGCAGGAGCCGCTTCATCGGCGGGCCTCCTTCGGCAGGATCGCGCGCGTGGTGCGCAGCGACCGCGCGAGGCTCAAGCCCTCCCACGCGAGCAGCAGCGCGATCGGGATGCCGAGCGCCCAGGCGATCTCGAGCCGTGCCTCCTCCGTGCGGTCGAGCGCCGCCTCCGCGTCGAGCGCGGCCATGGGCGCGAGCGCGTCCTCGATCGGCAGCCCCGGTTCGCGGTGCAGGTAGCTCACCCCGAGCTGCTCGGCGATCCCGCGCAGCCTGCCCTCGTCGATGCGGCTCACGGCGTCGCCGCCGGCGGGGTCCTGCACGTACCGCTGCTGCTCGGCGGGGTCGAAGCTCGAGATGCGCATGCGGCCGCCGGCCTCGGTGCCGTAGCCCAGCACGAGGCCGCGGTCGACGAGCCCGGCGAGGTCGCCGAACGACTGCGGCTCCTCCTCGGCCGTGTGCTCGCCGTCGCCGAGGTAGAGGACGATCGCGGGGCTCGCGGGATCGGCCGCCTCGCTGCGCTCGAGCTCGGTGCGCAGCAGGTCGTGCGCGGCCGCGATCGAGGTGCCGCGCGACTGCTGCGCGATCTCGGGCCTGAGCGCGCGCACCATCTCGATGACGGCCGAGCCGTCGTCGGTGAGCGGCACGCGGAGGCTCGCCTGCGAGTCGAAGGTGATGACGGAGATGTCTGCGCCCGCGAACGCCCTCGCGATCGCGACGACGTCGGCCCGCATGCCGGTGAGCCGGGGCTCTCCCGCCCAGTCCTCCGCGGCGACCGACTGCGAGCTGTCGATGAGCACGAACACGCGCGCCTGCACCGACGCGGTCGGCACCTCCCCGCCGGGCAGCGCCGGTCGGAACGCCATCGCGATCGCGAGCAGCACGAGCAGCGCGCGACGCGTCCACGCGAGCCTTCGTCCGCGGGCGACCGCGAGCTGCCACGCGCACAGCGCGAGCGCGAGCGCGCCGACGATCACGACGACGACGGGCAGGGTGGGGTGGAAGGTGAGCATCACAGCCTCGCTCGCGCGGCGATCGCGCACACGAGCCCGACGACGACGAGCACGGCGAGCGGCAGGGCGCCCGGCCGGTCGACGACCTGGATCCGCGGCGGCGTCTCGATGTAGCCGGCCTCGATCGCGCTGACGCGGTCGACGATCTGCGGCACCGTCTGCGCGAAGTCGAGCGGGAAGTAGGCGCCACCGGTCCCCTCGGCGACGTCGCGCAGCTCCTGGGAGGCCATGTCGCCGCCCCAGTCGAAGGGGTTGATGGCGTAGACGCGCACCTCGTGGTCGACGGCGAGCTGCCCGGCTTGCGGGAGCGTGAAGATCTGCTGCCCGTTGACGACGTTGTCGGTCGCGAGGATGACCGACCGGGGGCGCTCGCTCGCCTCGAGGTCGGCGAAGTCGAGCACGCACGAGGCGAGGCCGTCGCCGACGAGGGAGGCGCCCAGGCCGTTCGCGGTGCCCGCGAGGTAGTTGAACTGCTCGTCGGGGCCGAGCGTGCCCGTGAGCGCCCGCTCGTAGCGGCCCAGCTGCGCGGCGATGTAGTCGTAGTCGCTCGTGAGCGGGAACGCCATGACGCTCGAGGCGTCGAAGATGCGCATGCCGATGCGCTCGCCGTCGAGCTCGGACGCGAGCTGCTGGTAGACGCGGAGGATCTCGGCGTCGACGTCGACCATCGACCCGGACACGTCGAGGCACAGGAGGATGTCGCGCTTGTAGTCGTCCTCCTGGTTCGCGTGGACGCCGGAGGGGCGGGCGGCGACCGCGCCCGCGACGACGGCCCCGCCGATCGAGGCGAGGAGCGCCCCCGCGATCCACAGCCGGTAGCGCAGCAGCGCGCGGCGGAACGCCGCCAGGCCCGTCAGGCGGTCGACGTGCGCGACCGGGAGGCCGCGGTCCCGTCGGCGGCGCGGCAGCAGGAGCCCGACGAGCGCGAGCCCGAGCGCGACCGCGCTGAGCGCGGCGAGCGCCCACGGCCACAGGAGCGTCACATCCACGTCGCCACCACCTGCCTCGCCGCCGCGAGCGCCGCATCCGGGTCGTGCTTCGCGGAGCGGCGGAAGGACGCCGGGTAGTACTGCGCGACCGCGCCCTCGACCGACGGCAGATCGGCCTCGCGCAGGTCGCGCAGCGTCATGACCTCGGCGACGACGCCGGTCGACTCGTGGGCGAAGAACCGCAGCACGAGGCTCAGTCGCTGGGCGAGCTCGCGCGGGTCGAGCTCGCCCGCCGCGTGCTCGGCGGCGACGTCGTCGATGAGCCGCAAGTACTTCTCCTTCACGCTCCGCACGTCGATCGGCACCGGCGGCGGAGGCGGCGGGGTGAGGATGCCGCGCGGGCGCGTCCACAGCCACGCGAAGGCGTACAGCGCGATGACGAGCAGCAGCCCGCTCGCGCCCAGCACCCACCACGGCCCGTAGCCGAACGGGCCGTAGGTGTCGGGGGCCGGGAGCCGCGCGAGCTCCGGCACCACGTCAGCGGCGCGCACGGCGGTGCCTCTCGAGCAGCCGGAAGAGGGAGCCGATCGCCGTCTCGCTCGACGAGACGCGCACGGAGGCGATGCCGAGCGAGCGCACGCCCTCCTCGAGGCGAGCGCGCCGCTCGGCGATCGCCGCGTCGAAGGCCCGGCGCAGCCCGCGGTCGCGGCGCAGGAAGGCCGGCAGGCCGATCCCGGTGTCGACGCCGACGAGCTGGCGCTCGTCGCGGGCTCGCGCCATGAGGTCGGCGTCGCCGATCGACACCCACAGCACCTCGTGCCGGGCGTGCAGGCGGCCGAGGTGCACGTCGAGGTCGTGCGTGTAGGCGAGGTCGTCGGCGATCACGACGATGAGCGATCGACGGCGCATCCGCCGCACGGCGTGCTCGAGCACCGCCTCGAGGTGCGAGTGCGGCCCGTCGAGCGCGACGGCCGCGTCGATGCGGCGCAGCATGCGCTCGAGGTGCGCCTCGCTGCCGCCCTCGGGCATGTCCTCCCGCCGCTCGGCATCGCCCATGAGCAGCGCGACCCGGTCGCCGTGGCGGATCGCGAGGTAGCCGAGCACGCCCGCGACGAGGATCGCGAGCTCGCGCTTGGATTCCCCCGACTCCGCGGTCGCGGCCATGTTGCGGCCGGAGTCGACGACGAGGAGCACGGTGTGCTGCCGGGAGGCGATGTAGCGCTTGACGAGCGGCACGTGGCTGCGAGCGGTCGCCTTCCAGTCGATGTCCTTCACCTCGTCGCCCGGCTGGTACTCGCGCAGGTCGTCGAAGTCGTGGCTGCGGCCGTGGTGGATCGACGCGTACTCGCCGTCGAGGAGCTCGAGGGTGCGACGGTGCGCGTGGATCGACATGGTCGTCCTCACCTTGCGCAGCCGCCGCTCCATGCCGGCCTGCCTACGGCGTCCGCACGGCGCCGAAGACGGCGTCGATGATCTGCTCGCTCGAGACGCCGTCGGCCTCCGCCTCGAAGCCGAGGATCATGCGGTGGCGCAGCACGGCGTGCCGCAGGTCCTTGACGTCCTCGGGGATCACCCAGTCCCGGCCCTGCACGAGCGCGAGCGCGCGCGAGGCCTGCGAGAACGAGAGCGAGCCGCGAGGGCTCGCGCCGTACTCGATGTAGCCGGCGAGCTGCGCACCGATGTAGTCCTCGGCGTGCCGCGTCACGTACATGAGCTGCACGACGTA
>JAPSIA010000080.1 GCA_031179215.1 Agrococcus sp. | reverse complement strand
AGCTCGAGCGGCGTCGCGTCGGCGATGGCGCTCCATCGGCGGAGCCGGTCGTGGAGCCGCTCGGGGTCCGGCGCGGGACCGCAGCCGAGGAAGCGGTCGGCCGCGTCGCCCGCGGCGGTGCCGGTGCCGCCCATCGCGGCGAGCGTCGCCGCGGCCGCCTCGGGGCCGTCGAGCGCGGCCTCGATCGCGAGGTCGCGGTGGGCGGGGCTGTCGACGAGCACGATCGCGAGCGCCACCGCGAGCGCGGGATCGACGCCGAGCGCGCTCGGCCCCTCGCCGAGCCGCGGCGCCGATGCGACGGCGAGCTCGAGCGCCTCGAGGGGCGCGGCGTGCGCCGCGTCGATCTCGGCACGGCCGAGCGCGACGAGCCGCGCGGCGACCGCGCGAGCCGCGTCGCCGTCGGTGCCCTGCGGCACCCCGGGCACGCCCACCGGGACCGGCACGTCGGGTGCCGGGTCGTCGAGGAGGTCGAGCTCGGCGAGCGGGCCGCGCGCCGACGCCGCATGCGCGTAGTCGCCCCACGCGTCGGGCGCGAGCGCGAGCAGCTCGAGCGTGCGGATGCCGAGCGCGTCGAGCCGCGCCGAGAGCCGCGCGAGCTCGTCGCGCAGCGCCAGCGGCCCGCTCCCGAGGGGCTCGGCGAGGCACGCGACGAGCACGACCGCCCGAGCACCGAGGGCGCCGCTGCGGATCGCCCTCGCGAGGCCGTCGACGCTGCCGTGCGGCGCCGGCAGGTCGAGCTCCATCGGCATGCCGGATCTGCCATCCGAGAACGGCACCGCGACGAGCGACGGCGGGCTCGGCACGCCGACGAGGCGAGGCAGCAGCTGCAGGAGGGACTGGGGTGTGCGGATGCGGACGATCTCCATGGGCGCAGGGTGCGGCAGCGCGGCGCGGTCGCGCGCCGCGAGCGGCGCGGGGTGTGGAGAAGCGCCCGGCGCCGCCCGCGGCGAGCGCACCCGATCGCGCTTCCCTGCGCTGAGTCCGCTCGCCGCGACTCCGCCCGCACAAGGCAAGCCCTGAGCACGCGTTCCGCGGCGATCACAGCCGGTCGCCGCCGCACGCCGCCCCATCGCGGCCGCGGGCTTGCGTCGTGCAGGACGCGGCGGACGCGGACGCGGACGCGCGGGAGGGAGGCGGCGGGCTTGCGCTGCGCAGGAGCCGGCGCTGCGCGCCGCCCGCTCGCCGCGACTCCCCGCACGACGCAAGCTCGGAGCATGCGTCTCGCGGCGATGACGGCCGAGCACCGCCGCACGCCGCCCCATCGCGGCCGCGGGCTTGCGCTGTGCAGGATGGGGCGGGAGGGAGGCGGCGGGGCTTGCGCTGTGCAGAGGGGCGGGCGCCCGAAGGGCGGGTGCGCCAGGGGCGGGCTCCCGGCTAGCGTGGCGGGATGATGCGCACGCGGCCAGAGCTCACCGGTTCCTTCGGCGCGGTCGCCTCGACGCACTGGCTCGCCTCCTCGAGCGGGATGGCGGTGCTCGAGCGCGGCGGCAACGCGGCCGACGCGGCCGTCGCCGCGGGCTTCGTGCTGCACGTCGTCGAGCCGCACCTCAACGGTCCCGGCGGCGACCTGCCCGCGATCGTGCGCGTGCCCGGCGAGGCGCCGCGCGTGCTGTGCGGGCAGGGCGTGACGCCGGCGTCGGCGACGATCGAGCGGATGCGCGGCGAGGGCGTGGCGCAGATCCCCGGCACGGGGCTGCTCGCGGCCGTGGTGCCCGGCGCCGTGCCCGCGTGGCTCGCGCTGCTGCGCGACCACGGCACGTGGGCGCCCGACGAGGTGCTCGCCTTCGCCATCGAGCTCGCCGACCGCGGCCACCGCGTGCTGCCGCGAGTCGCGCGCACGATCGCGAGCCGCGCCGACTTCTTCCGCGAGCACTGGCCCGCCTCGGCCGCCCTGTGGGCGGCGCCCGTACCCGGTGAGTGGGACGTCATCCGCAACCCCGCGCTCGCCGAGACCTACCGGCGCCTCGTCGCCGCGGGCCGCGGCAAGCCGCGCGCCGCGGCGTGCGACGCAGCGATCGCGGCGTGGAGCGAGGGCTTCGTGGCCGAGGCGATCGACCGGCACGTGCGCGAGCCCGCCCTCGACTCCTCCGGCGAGGCGCACGCGGGACTGCTCACGGGCGACGACCTCGCCGCGTGGCGGCCGACGTGGGAGGAGACCGTCTCGCTCGAGTGGCGGGGCACGACGGTGCACAAGGCGGGCGCGTGGACGCAGGGGCCCGCGCTCCTCGCGCAGCTCGGCATCCTCGAGCCGCTGCTGCCCGAGCGGGCCGACGCGTTCGACGCCGATCTCGTGCACGCGGCGGCCGAGGCGGCGAAGCTCGCCTTCGCCGACCGCGACGCCTGGTTCGGCGACGGCGCCGACCTCGGTCGCCTCCTCGACCCCGGCTACCTCGCCGAGCGGCGCGCGGGCATCGGCGAGGAGGCCTCGCTCGAGCTGCGCCCCGGCGCGCTGCGCGGCGAGCCCCGCATGCCGCGCGTGCGCAGCGTCGACGAGCTCGCCGAGGGGCCGGGCGTCGGTCCCGTGGGCACGGGCACGGCGTCGGCGGGCACGGGCGAACCCACGCGCGGCGACACGTGCCACATCGACGTCGTGGATCGCGACGGCATGGTGATCTCCGCCACGCCCTCCGGCGGCTGGCTGCAGTCGAGCCCGACGATCGGCGAGCTCGGCTTCTGCCTCGGCACGCGCGCCCAGATGCTGTGGCTCGAGCCCGGGCTGCCGACGAGCCTCGCCCCGCGCATCCGTCCTCGCACGACCCTCTCGCCGACGATGCTCGTCGACGACGCGTCGGTGGCCGCGCTCGGCACGCCCGGCGGCGACCAGCAGGATCAGTGGCAGCTCACGATGCTGCTCGGCATGCGCGTGCTCGGGCTCACGCCGCAAGCGGCGATCGACGCGCCCTCGTGGCACGTGACGCACCTCGTGTCGTCGTTCGAGCCGCGCGTGTGGGAGCGGGGCGGGCTGCATGTGGAGTCGCGGCTCGGCGAAGCGACGATCGCCGAGCTGCGCCGCCGCGGCCACGCGGTGACCGATGCGGGCCCGTGGTCCCTCGGCCGGCTCTCGTTCGCCGCGCACGACGCCGACGGCACGATCCGGGCCGCCGCGAACGCGCGCGGCGAGCAGGGCTACGCCGCGCTGCGCTGACGCGCTCGGCGCGCCCCCGCTAGCCTCGACTCGGCGCACCGACACGAGGAGACACCCGGATGCACACGGCGAAGCGGCGCGGCAGCGCGGCACGGTGGACGGCGCTCGCGGTGGTGGCGGCGCTCGCGCTCGCCGGCTGCGGCCCGCAGGAGGAGCCCGCGCCGAGCCCGACGGCGACGCCCTCCCCCACCGCGGCGGCTCCCGCCCCGACCCCGACGCCGACGCCCACCGAGCCCGCCGATCCGCTGCCGGAGGGCGCCGTGACGGCGCTGCTGCTCGGCACCGACTCGCGCACGCCGGGGAGCATGACCGGGCAGGCCGACGCGATCATGCTCGCCCAGATCTCGGCCGACCGCGGGACGCTCTCGCTCGTGTCGATCACGCGCGACTCGTGGGTGCCGATCGCCGGCTACGGCTCGGGCAAGATCAACTCGGCCTTCGCTCGCGGCGGCACGTCGGTCATGCGCGACACCGTGTCGGCGATGTTCGGCGGGCTCGAGATCGACTACGTCGTGCAGGCGGACTTCGAGGGCTTCATCGCGCTCACGCGCGCCCTCGACGGCTTCGACGCCGAGAACCGGCATCCGACGCGCGTGACGGTCAGCAGCACGGGCCGCGTCGTCGACTTCACGGCCGATCCCGTGCACCTCTCGGGCACCGACGGCCTCATCTACGTGCGCCAGCGCAAGGGGCTGCCGCAAGGCGACCTCGACCGCACCGAGCGCCAGCGCGCCGCGGTGATCGGCATGCTCGAGCGGATCGACGAGATCGCGGCCGAGGACCCGACGCAGCTCGTGACGGTCTTCGGCCACTTCGCCCAGCGGCTCAAGATCACCGGCGAGCTCTCGATCGACGACATGATCGGGCTCGCGCGACTGAGCCGCGAGCTCGAGCGCGACGACGTCGTGAGCCTCATGGCGCCCATCACCGGCTTCGGCACGCAGGGCGGGCAGTCGGTCAACGTCGTCGACACCGCCCAGACCGCCGCGCTCGGCGAGGCGCTCCGCGCGGGGGACATCGCGCCGTACGTCGAGCGCTACGGCACCGGCTACTGACCGCAGGGCGCGCCCGCGGGGTGCGCCGTCCTCCTAGGAGAAGAGCTCCGAGATCCGCTCGACGGTCGCCGCATCGAGCTCGCCCTCGCCGGCCGCCGCGTTCTGCGCGACCTGCTCCGGCCGCGTGGCCCCCGCGATGACGCTCGTGACGGCGGGCTGCGCGAGCAGCCACTGGAAGGTCGTCTCGAGCATCGACCGATCGATCTCGCGCGCGATGCGCGCGTACTCGTCGATGCGCTGCCAGTCCACCCGCTCGAGCAGCTGCGGCTTGAGCGCCGTCAGCCGCGCATCCGCCGGGCCCGTGCCGCCGGAGTACTTGCCCGACAGGAGCCCGTTAGCGAGCGGGAAGTACGGGAGGAAGCCGATGCCCGCCTCGAGCACGGCCGGCAGCACCTCGCGCTCGACCTCGCGCGCGACGAGCGAGTACTCGTCCTGCGCCGAGGCGAAGCCGTTGGGCGAGTCCACGGCCGCGGCGGCACGGATCTGCTCCGCGCTGAGGTTGGAGTGGCCGTAGGCGCGGATCTTGCCCTCCGCCACGAGCTCGTCGAGGGCCCGCACCGTCTCCTCGATCGGCGTGATCGGGTCGGGCGTGTGCAGCTGGTAGAGGTCGATGCGGTCGGTCTGGAGGCGACGCAGCGAGGCCTCGACCGCGTTCCGGATGTACCCGCGGGCCCCCTTCGGGCCCCACGACTCGGTGCCCTCGATCGCGAAGTCCTGGTGGCCCCACTTCGTCGCGAGCACGACCCGGTCGCGCGCGGCGCTCCCCGCCTTCGCGAGCGCGACGCCGATGAGCGTCTCGGACGTCGTCGCGGGGTTGCCGTAGATGTCGGCCGTGTCGAAGAGCGTGACGCCGTGGTCGATCGCGGCGTGGACGACGGCGTCGGTGCCCGCCTGGTCCTCGGTGCGGGTTCCCCTGCGGCCGAAGTTGTTGCACCCGAGGCCGATGGCCGAGACCTCGATGCCGCTGGAGCCGAGCGTGCGCGTCATGCGCCGAGCCTATCGAGCGTCAGGTCCTGCGCCGCTGAGCGCCCGGCTTCCGGGGCTTGTGCGGCTGGGTCGCGGCGATCGTCTGCGCGACCTCGTGCAGCCAGTCGATGTCGTCCATCGCCTCCTCGTCGACGATGCCGTACGGCTTCGAGCCGGGGTAGGCCTCGCCCCGCGGCAGGTGCTCGGTGAGCTCGGCGGCCTCGGGCACGAGCTTCAGCAGCAGCGTGTCGTCGCACACGAAGCCGAAGATCCGGTCGTCGCAGTAGATCGCCTGCTCGCCGAACATCGCCTGCAGCCGGACCGGCAGCGGCTCGAAGGCCTCGCGGATGCGCGCGAGCGTCTCTGGCGCGTTCGGCATGGCTCGATGCTAGGCGGTGAGGCCGCATCGCGCACCGCGGGGCAGGGCGCGCCGCACGGCGCGCGCCTCAGCGTCGCTCGAGGACGCCCGACTCCTCGACGACCTCGAGCGAGAGGGTCTTGTAGCCGGCCTCGTCGAAGAGCACCGTGATGCGATTCCCGTCATCGCTCACGATGCTGCCATCGCCCCACGCCTCGTGGCGCACCTCGGCGCCGACGGGCCAGTCCCCCTCGACGCGGTCGCCCTCGGCGCGCTCCTGCTCGACGCGCGCGGCGGCACCGCTGCGGCACGTGTCGCACGCGCCGCCGCGCTCGGGCAGCTCCTCGCCGAAGTAGCTCAGGAGGAAGCGCCGCCGGCAGCCCGACGTCTCGGCGTAGCCGCGCATCATGTCGCCGCGCGAGCGATCGACGCGCCGCCTCGCCTCCGCGATCCGCTCGGCCTCGTCGACCGCGGGCTTCACCGTGCCCTCCCGCCACACGAGCGCGCCCTCCTCGGTCGTCTCGATCGCCCCCACCTGCTCGAGGAGGTTCACGGCAGCGGTGAGCCGGCTCGCGCCGACGTCGAGGCGCTGCCGCAGCCGCTCCGGGGGCACCGGCAGCTTCGCGCGCCGCACGCGCGCCGCGACCTGCGCGAGCATCTCGGTGTCGGCGGAGCCGCCCGTGCGGAACCGGTGCAGCCCGAAGTCCTCCTGGCGGTAGTGCAGCGCGGCGAGCGCGGGCTCGCCGTCGCGACCGGCCCTGCCGATCTCCTGGTAGTAGGAGTCGGGCGAGTCCGGCGGCGCGGCGTGCAGCACGAAGCGCACATCGGCCTTGTCGATGCCCATCCCGAACGCCGAGGTCGCGACGACGACCTCCGCGGAGCCGTCGGTGAACGCCTCGTGCACGCGCTCGCGCTCGGCGCGCGCGAGGCCCGCGTGGTAGGCCTCGGCGCGCATGCCGGCCGCCGCGAGGTCCTCGGCGAGCCGCTCCGCCTCCTTGCGCGTCGCGACGTAGACGAGCCCCGGCTTCGCCTCGGCGGCCGCGCGCTCGACGACGGCCGCGCGCCGCTCGTCGTCGTCGCTGTGGCGCTGCACCTCGAGGAAGATGTTGGGGCGGTCGAAGCCGCGCACCACCTGCCGGCCGTCGCGCATCCGCAGGCGCTCGACGATCTCGTCGCGCACGGGCGGGGCCGCCGTCGCCGTGAGCGCGATGGTCGTCGGATGCCCGAGGGCATCGATGACGTGCCCGAGCCGCAGGTAGTCCGGCCGGAAGTCGTGCCCCCACGCCGAGACGCAGTGCGCCTCGTCGACGACGAACAGCGACGGCTCGATCGCCCGCAGCCGCTCGAGCACCTCGTCGCGCGCGAGCTGCTCGGGGGCGAGGAAGAGGAACCCCGCCTCGCCGGTCTCGATCTCCTCCCACGCCTCGCGGTTCTCGGTGACGCGCTGCGAGGAGTTGACGGCGACGGCGCTCTCGTCGCCGAGCTCGTCGAGCTGCTCGACCTGGTCGCGCTGGAGCGCGATGAGCGGCGAGACGACGACGGTCGTGCCCTCGGTGAGGCGCGCCGCGAGCTGGTAGATCGCCGACTTGCCGTGCCCCGTCGGCATGACGGCGAGCACGTCGTGGCCCTCGAGCGCGAGCTCGACCGCTTCGCGCTGGCCCGGCCGCAGCTGCTCCCACCCGTACTGGGCGGCAGCCGCCGTGATCGCGTCTGAGGGGGATGCGGGCATGCCCCCAAGGCTAGGTCGGCGCGCCGTGCGCGACCTGGGCGCCGAGCGGTCAGCGCGCCGCCGCGAGCCTGGGATCCCGCACCACGAGCCGCAGGCCCGACGCCGCGCGGGTGAGCGGCACGTCGGCCGTCCGGGCCCACCGCACGAGCGCCTCCGCGGAGTCCGCCTCGACGCCCGCGAGCGCGAGCGAGCGCACGAGCGCGCCCTTGCCCGCCTTGTTCCAGTGGTTGAGCGCCTTGCCCTCCGGCGAGACGATCTCGACCGGCACGGCGCCGGCGACGGGGGCGAGCGCTGCGTACGCCTTCGAGCGCAGGTCGAGCGCGAAGCCATGCAGCTCGGCGCCCGCATCGCCCCAGAGCTCGCGCATCCGCTCCCCCGGCAGCTTCGAGTGCTCGGAGACCTTGTAGGCGGGGATGCGATCGGATGCGCACACGAAGCCGAGCAGGGCCGACTGGATGACGACGTGGTCGTCGACCCACCGCCGGGCGGAGGGCTCGAGCGAGGCCGCGTCGAGGGCGTCGTAGAGCACGCCGGTGTAGCGCTCGATCGCCGGCATCGTCGGTGACGTGCGGACCGCGGCGTTGTCGGCGGCCGCGCGCGCCTTCGCCGGCGTCGAGGCGTCCTGCCCGGCGGCGACGAGGCGGTCGAGGGCGGCGAGCGCGCGCGAACGGGCGACGGCCAGCCCGGGGAATCCCAGACTGGCCGTCGAGAGGCGCTCGCCGTCCCCGCCTGCCGCCTTCGTCTCGCTGGGCGGCAGCAGGACGATCACGCGAGCTTGGCGTTCCGTGCGACGATCTCGACCCGGTCGTGGTCGACCGAGAGGAAGCCGTCGGCAGCGTCCACGGTGTGGACGGTGCCCGACGCGTCGGTGACGCGCACCTGGCCCTCCTCGGCGAGCACCGCGAGCACCGGCTCGTGGCCCGAGAGGATGCCGATCTCGCCCTCGGTGGTCCGGGCGATGACCTGCTTGGCCTCGCCCGTCCAGACCTCCTCGGCTGCGGAGACGATGCTGACGGTCAGAGCCATCAGCCGTTCTCCTTCTGGATCTGCGCCCACTTCTCCTCGACGTCCGAGATCGCGCCGACGTTGAAGAACGCCTGCTCGGCGACGTGGTCGAACTCGCCCTTGGCGATCGCGTCGAACGACTCGATCGTGTCCTTGAGCGGCACGGTCGAGCCCTCGACACTCGTGAACTTCTTCGCCATGTAGGTGTTCTGCGAGAGGAACTGCTGGATGCGGCGCGCGCGGTTCACGACGATCTTGTCCTCCTCGGAGAGCTCGTCGACACCGAGGATCGCGATGATCTCCTGCAGCTCCTTGTTCTTCTGGAGGATCTGCTTGACCGTCGTCGCGACGCGGTAGTGGTCCTCGCCGAGGTAGCGGGGGTCGAGGATGCGGCTCGTCGACGTGAGCGGGTCGACGGCCGGGTAGAGGCCCTTCGACGCGATCTCGCGCGAGAGCTCCGTCGTGGCGTCGAGGTGCGCGAACGTCGTGGCCGGGGCCGGGTCGGTGTAGTCGTCGGCAGGCACGTAGATCGCCTGCAGCGACGTGATCGAGTGGCCGCGGGTCGAGGTGATGCGCTCCTGCAGGATGCCCATCTCGTCGGCGAGGTTCGGCTGGTAGCCGACGGCGCTGGGCATGCGGCCCAGCAGCGTCGAGACCTCCGAGCCCGCCTGCGTGAAGCGGAAGATGTTGTCGATGAACAGCAGCACGTCCTGCTTCTGCACGTCGCGGAAGTACTCCGCCATCGTCAGGGCCGAGAGCGCGACGCGGAGGCGCGTGCCCGGCGGCTCGTCCATCTGGCCGAAGACGAGGGCGGTCTTGTCGAAGACGCCCGCCTCCTCCATCTCGTGGATGAGGTCGTTGCCCTCACGCGTGCGCTCGCCGACGCCGGCGAACACCGAGACACCGCCGTGGTCCTGCGCGACGCGCTGGATCATCTCCTGGATGAGGACGGTCTTGCCGACGCCCGCACCGCCGAAGAGGCCGATCTTGCCACCCTGCACGTAGGGCGTGAGGAGGTCGATGACCTTGATGCCCGTCTCGAACAGCTGCGTCTTCGACTCGAGCTGGTCGAACGAGGGCGCCTTGCGGTGGATCGACCAGCGCTCGCTCACCTCGAGGGTCTCGCCCTCGGCCAGGTTGAGCGGCTCGCCGATGACGTTGAAGACCTTGCCCTTGGTGACGTCGCCGACGGGCACCATGATCGGCTCGCCCGAGTCGCGCACCTCCTGGCCGCGCACGAGGCCGTCGGTGGGCTTGAGCGCGATGGCGCGCACGAGGTCGTCGCCGAGGTGCTGCGCGACCTCGAGCGTGATCTCCTGCGGCTCGGTGCCGTCGCCGAAGTCGACGGTCGTCTTGAGCGCGTTGTAGACCTCGGGGATCGCGTCGTGCGGGAACTCGATGTCGACGACGGGCCCGGTCACGCGCGCGACGCGACCGACGCCGGCCTGCGTCTTGGCAGCGGGGGTGTCAGTGATGGTCATGGTGGTTGCCTTTCGTGGCTACTTCGCCGAGGCGAGGGCGTCCGCGCCGCCCACGATCTCGGAGATCTGCGTCGTGATCTCGGCCTGGCGCGCGTTGTTGC
>JAPSIA010000017.1 GCA_031179215.1 Agrococcus sp. | reverse complement strand
CCACGAGCGGCTCCCAGTCGATCGGCGAGAGCGAGCGCAGGTCGACGACCTCGCACGAGGTGCCCTCGCGCTCGGCGATCTGGGCCGCCTGGAGCAGCACGTGCACCATCGCGCCGTGGCCGATGAGGGTCACGTCGCTGCCGGGCTTCGCGACGACCGCGCGGTGCATGCCCGCGACGCCGTCGAGGCCGGGGGCGGGCGCGGGGAGCACCTCGCCCTTCGACCAGTACTTCGACTTCGGCTCGAGGAAGATCACCGGGTCGTCGCTCGCGATGGCCTGCCGCAGCATCCAGTGCGCGTCGTTCGCCGTCGAGGGGCTCACGACCCGCAGGCCCGCGGTGTGCGCGAAGTACGCCTCGGGGCTCTCCTGGTGGTGCTCGACGGCTCCGATGTGGCCGCCGTAGGGGATGCGGATGACGACGGGCATGCGCACGGCGCCGCGGTGCCTGGCGGTCATCTTCGCGAGCTGCGAGACGATCTGGTCGAAGCCCGGGTAGACGAAGCCGTCGAACTGGATCTCGACGACGGGGCGGTAGCCGCGCATCGCGAGGCCGATCGCGGTGCCGATGATGCCCGACTCGGCGAGCGGCGTGTCGAGCACGCGCTCGTCGCCGAACTCGGCCAGCAGCCCGTCGGTGACGCGGAAGACGCCGCCGAGCGGACCGATGTCCTCACCCATGAGCAGCACGCGCTCATCGTCGCGCATCGCCTCGCGGAGCGCCGCGTTGAGCGCCTTCGCGATCGGCATGGTGGTGGGTGCCGCCAGGCCATCGGCTCCCGGCGCCCGTGCAGTCGTGTCGGTCATGCCTCGCCTCCGAAGCTCGCCTCGAACTCGGCCAGCTGCCGCTTCTGCTCGACCATCAGCGGGTGCGGGTCGCTGTAGACGTGATCGAAGATGTCGTCGCTCACGGCGGCCTCGGCCTCCAGCACGCGGCGCCGCATGTCGCTCGCGAGGTCGGCGGCCTCGTGCTCCTGCTCAGCGAGCGCGGCGTCCTCGACGCCGAGCGCCCGCACGTGGGCCGCGAGCCGCGCGATCGGGTCGCGGCGGCGCCACGACTCCTCCTCCTCGCTCGAGCGGTAGCGCGTGGGGTCGTCGCTCGTCGTGTGCGCGCCCATGCGATAGGTGTCGGCCTCGATGTAGCCGGGGGCGCCCTGCCTGGCCGCGTCGAGCATCCGCCGCGTCACCGCGAAGGAGGCGAGCGGGTCGTTGCCGTCGACGAGTTCGGCGTCGAGGCCGAAGCCGCGGGCGCGCGCGTGGAGCGGGAAGCGGCTCTGGCGGTGCGAGGGAACCGAGATGGCCCACTTGTTGTTCTGCACGAAGAAGACGATGGGCGCCTCGTACCTCGCCGCGAAGACGAGGCCCTCGCTCGCGTCACCCTGGCTCGCCGCGCCGTCGCCGTAGAAGGCCATGACGGCCTCGTCGCGCGTCGCGTCGCCCGTGCCGCACGCGCCGTCGAAGCGCACGCCCATCGCGAAGCCGGTCGAGTGGAGCGCGTGCGTGGCGATGACGAGCGAGTAGATCCGCATGCCGCGCGTCTCGAGGGGGTTCCAGCCGCCGTGCCGCGCGCCGCGGAAGATGTCGATGATCTGATCCATCGTGACGCCCCGGTGCAGCGCGATGAGGTGCTCGCGGTAGGAGGGGAAGATCGTGTCCTGCTCGCGAGCCGCCCACGCGGCGCCCACCTGTGCGCCCTCCTGGCCGATCGAGGGCACCCACAGGCCGAGCTTGCCCTGGCGCTGCAGGTGGCCGGCCTCGATGTCGAAGCGGCGCGTGCGCACCATCTCGCCGTGCATCGCGAGGCGGTCGGCCGTCGAGAGCTCGGCCGCGAGCTCGTGCCACGCGGCGGTCGCGTCGCTCTCGACGAGCGTGCCGTCAGGATCGAGCAGCCGGATGGGCTCGGTCTCGGCGGCGCTCGGCGCGCCGGTCGCGGTCGGCGCCGTCACTGGAGCGCCTGGATCGCGACGGCGGCGGCGAGGATGTGGTCGTCGGCCTCGGGCTCGCCGACCGAGATGCGGCTGCCGTCGGGGAAGACCTTCGCGACGATGCGGTTCGCCTCGAGGATGTCGTGCACGTGCTCCTCCTGCCCGGGCCGCGACGGCACCCAGAAGAAGTTGCCGTGGGGTCTGGGCACCGGCACCCCGGCGTCGACGAGGCGCTGCCAGAGCGCGTCGCGCCGGTCGGCGAGCACCTCGATGCGCGCGAAGGTCTCGCCGACGTGCTCGAGCGCCGCGATCGCCGCGGCCGACGCGAGGGCGGTCTGCGACAGCGGCACGCCGCACAGGTCGGCGCCGCGCAGCACGGCGGGGTCGCCGACGGCGTAGCCGACGCGCAGTCCCGCGAGGCCGTGCGCCTTCGAGAAGGTGCGCAGCACGACGAGGTTCTCGTGCTGCCGCTGCAGCTCGATGCCGTTGCCCGTGGGCTCGCGCACGAACTCGATGTAGGCCTCGTCGAGCAGGATGAGGACGTCCTTCGGCACGCGGGCGATGAACGCGTCGAGCTCCTCCTCGCCGACGATCGTGCCCGTCGGGTTGTTGGGCGTGCAGACGATGACGGCTCGCGTGCGGGGCGTGATCGCCGCCGCCATCGCGTCGAGGTCGTGGCGGTGCTCGGCGTCGACCGGCACCTCGACGGGCGTCGCCCCGCCGGTGCGGACGAACAGCGGGTAGGCGTCGAAGGAGCGCCAGGCGTAGACGACCTCGTCGCCGGGGCCCGCGACGGCGTGGATGAGCTGCTGGATGAGGGTGGCGGAGCCGTCGCCGATGAGGATGCGCGCGGCGTCGACGCCGAGCTCTGCCGCGAGCGCGGACCGCAGCTCGGGCGCTCCCGGGCGCGGGTAGCGGTTGACGCGCTCTGCCTCTCGCTGCACCGCTTCGACGACCGCCGGCAGCGGCGGGAAGGGGTTCTCGTTGCTCGAGAGCTTGAAGCCGCCCTGCGGCGCGGGCCGGCCCTGCTGGTACGGCGGCACCGCCGAGATCTCGGGTCGAAGTCGCACTGTCACCGACTCAGGCTATTGCGAGTCTCGGCGCAGCCGGGGATATGTGGTGCGAGAATCGCGACATGCGCTTCCTGCTCCGCGTGATCTTCACCGCTGTGGCGATCTGGCTCGTGACCCTGTTCGTCGGCGGCATCCACATCGAGCCGATCGGCGACGCGTGGTGGCACGTGGCGCTGACGACGCTGGGGGTCGCGCTCGTGTTCGCGCTCGTGAACGCGACGCTCGGCAACCTCATCCGCATCGTCGCGTTCCCGCTCTACATCCTCACCCTCGGGATCGTCGCGCTCTTCGTCAACGCGTTCCTGCTCATGATCGTGCACTGGATCTCGGAGGCGGTCGGCTTCGGCATCCGCGTCGACGGCTTCTGGTGGGGCATGCTCGCCGCGGTCTGCATCGCCTTCCTCACGTGGCTCATCACCATCCTGACGCGCCCCATCTTCGGCAAGGAGCGCCCGCGGGAGCGCTGAGGCAGCGCGGCTACCTGCGGCGCAGGTGCACGCTCACGCCGGCGACTCCCGCGCCGCCGGCGGCGCCAGCGGCGAGCCGCTCCCGATAGGCGTCGGCGACGAAGTCGTCGAGCCCGTCGAGGGTCTCGGCGTACTCGAGGCCCGAGTGCCGGGCGAGCGGGCCCGAGCCGTGGCCGCCGGCGCTCACGACGACCGTCGTCGGCACGCCGCCCTCGTCGCTCCAGCCGTCGAGCGCCGGCACGAGGTCGCCCGCGTGCGCGACGCTGAGGGCCGTGACGCCGGGCGGCAGCTCGGTCGCGCCGACCGGCCCCCCGACGAGCAGCGCCGTCTCGACCGAGAACTCGCCCGTCGCCGCGACGTTCGCGACCGCGCTCGCCCCTTGCGAGAACCCGAAGAGGTCGACGGCATCGCCGGGCCGGACGCCGGCATCGCGCATGGCCTGGGCGACCGCGGCGTCGGAGCCGTGCAGGCCCTCGAGGCCCGGCGCGTTCTCGAGCGAGCCGGCGTTCTCGAGGTTGGCGCGCAGGTCGAGGCCCGAGGGGTCGTCGAGCTGCGTGCCGCGCACGAAGACCTGCCAGCGAGTCGAGCCGTCCGGCATGCGGTGCTCGTGGATCGTCACCTGCTCGTCCTGCTCGATGACGATCCGCATCGCCTCGGCGGGGTCGGTGACCGGCGCCTCCGGCGGCGGCACGGGGCGCGAGAACACCGGGCGCACCCGCCCGGCGCTCGAGAGCCCGACGCCGCCGGCGGCCGCGAGCGCGACGAGGCCGAGCAGCTCGTCGTCGCCGACCTCCGACTCGAGCCGCCGGGCGAGCGGCACGGGGATGCCCAGGAGCCCCGCGAGCGCCTCGTCGGTCGACTCCACGGCGACCGCGAGCGCGCTCGCGAACAGCGGATTCGCCATGAGCACCTCGCCCGCGCTGTCCCAGAACGCGGAGGTGCCGCCGAGGAACCGCTCGAGGTCGACGCCCGCGGCTCGCGCGCGCTCGGCGACGCCGATCGCCGCGGACGGGTTCGCGAGCGCGATGCGCGCGGCGAGCGGCACGGCGACGAGCCCGATCGCGACGGCCCACGGCGCGACCGCGAGCGCCGCGCCGCGCACCGCGGTGCCGAGCGTGGAGGCGACGCCGCCCGCGACCTCCTCGATGAGGCTCCGCACCCGCTCGGAGGCCCACTCGTAGGCGCGGCCGGCGAGCATCGTCTCCTCGCGGAGCCGCTCGAGCGCTGCCGCGATCGCGTCGGCGGCGGCCGCGCGCGCCTCGAGCTCCGAGGCGCACCAGCGCAGCCCCGCGACGTCGACGCCGGGCGCGGCCACGACCGCGAGGTCCGGCGCCGACCGCAGCGCCCCCGCGGCGCTGCGCGTGCTCCAGAGCGCGTCGGCGAGGCGAGCGCCGGCGATGCCCGTGACCGTCGGGTCCCACGCGCTCGGCTTGCCGCCCACGGCGCCGCCGCCGCCGCTCCACTGCCCGCTCGACGAGCTCACAGCGCTCCCTCGATCGCGAGGGCGAGCGTGCGCAGGGCGCCCGTCTCGGCGATGAGCCGCGAGCGGAGGGCTTCGCCGCGCGCGTCGAAGGCATCGCGCGCGGGCCCGAGCCACGCCTCCTGCCCGCGCAGCACCGCGAGCCCCGCGGCGTCGTCGAGCGAGCGCGCCGCCCTGTGCACCGCCCAGATCGCCTCGTGGGCCTGGGCGACGGCGCTCGCTCGCGCCGCCGCGAGCGCGGCCTCCTGAGCGCCCGTGAGCCGCCCGTCGGCAGCACCCGCTCGCCCCGCCTCGAGGCCCGATGCTCCTCCCGCGCCGAGCGCATCCGTTGCTGTCATGCCCGCACCTCCTGCCCCGACGGTGCCACCGGCGCGCGATGCTCCGTGCGCGGCTCCGGTGCTGCTGTGGAGAGCGGAGCCCTGCGCGCGCCGCGACCCGCGCGTTTGCCAGAATGGGGCAGTGACGATCGACCGGGAGTTCGCCGACGCGACGCGCTTCCGCGTCTGCTTCGTGTGCACGGGCAACATCTGCCGCTCCCCCATGGCCGCGACCGTCTTCGAGCACCTCGCGAAGAAGCACGGCGTCGCGGAACGGCTGCTCGTCGCGAGCGCGGGCATCAGCGAGTACCACGTGGGCGAGACCGCCGACCCGCGCACGCTCGCCGCGCTCACCACCGCGGGCTACGACGCCGTCGCCCACCGCGCGAAGCAGTTCAAGCCCAAGTGGCTCGACACCTTCGACCTCGTCATCACCTTCGACCGCGGCCAGGAGCGCGCCCTGCGATCCCTCGCGCGCAGCGAGGAGCAGGACTCGAAGATCCGGCTGCTGCTCTCGTTCGACCCCGAGGCCACCGGCTTCGACGTGCCGGATCCCTACTACTCGGAGGACGCGTTCTTCGGCACCGTCCTGCATCAGATCGAGACCGCCGTCGGCAGGCTGTTCCGCCAGGTCCAGCCCGCCTTGCGCCCCTGAAGGAGCCCCATGCTGCCCACCCAGCCCCTCTCGCCGCTCGACGGCCGCTACCAGCGCCAGACGTCCGCGCTCGCCGAGCACCTGTCGGAGGCGGGCCTCAACCGCGCGCGCGTGCACGTCGAGGTCGAGTGGCTGCTGTGGGTCGCCGAGCACCGCCTCTTCGGCGCCGAGCCCGTCGACGCGGCGCAGGCGGATGCGCTGCGGCAGTGGGCGGCCGGCTTCGGCCAGGCGGAGATCGACTGGCTCGCCGAGAAGGAGGCCGTCACGCGCCACGACGTGAAGGCCGTCGAGTACCTCGTGCGCGACCGCCTCGAGCAGCAGGGGCTCGAGCGGCTCTCCGAGGCCGTGCACATCGCGTGCACGAGCGAGGACATCAACAACCTCTCCTACGCGCTCACCATCCGCGCCGCGGTGCGCGAGGTGTGGATGCCCGCGTTCCGTGCCGTGGTCGACCGGCTGCGCGAGCTCGCCCACGAGCACCGCGACCGCCCGATGCTCTCGCTCACGCACGGCCAGCCCGCGACCCCCACGACGCTCGGCAAGGAGCTCGCGGTCGTCGCGTGGCGGCTCGAGCGGCAGGCGCGCCGCATCGAGGGCGTCGAGGTGCTCGGCAAGTTCGCGGGCGCGACCGGCACCTTCTCGGCCCACGTCGTCGCCGAGCCCGACGCCGACTGGCCCGCCACGGCATCCGCGTTCGTCGAGCACCTCGGCCTCGTCTGGAACCCGCTGACGACCCAGATCGAGTCGCACGACTGGCAGGCGGAGCTCTTCGGGGCGATCTCGCACGCGGGCCGCATCCTGCACAACCTCGCGACCGACGTGTGGACGTACATCATGCTCGGCGCCTTCACGCAGATCCCCGTCGCGGGCGCGACGGGCTCGTCGACGATGCCGCACAAGATCAACCCGATCCGCTTCGAGAACGCCGAGGCGAACCTCGAGCTCGCGTCGGCGCTGCTCGAGTCGCTCTCGGCGACGCTCGTCACGAGCCGCCTGCAGCGCGACCTCACCGACTCGTCGACGCAGCGCAACATCGGCGTCGCCCTCGGCCACTCGCTGCTCGCGCTCGACAACCTCCGGCGCGGGCTCGGTGAGATCGCGGTGTCGGACGCCGCGCTCGACGCCGCGCTCGACGGCAACTGGGAGGTGCTCGCCGAGGCGATCCAGACGGTCATCCGGGCCGAGGTGCTCGCGGGCCGCTCGTCGATCGCCGACCCCTACGCGCAGCTCAAGGAGCTCACGCGCGGCCAGCGGGTCGGCCAGGCCGAGCTCATCGCCTTCGTCGACGGCCTCGACATCTCGGATGCCGCGAAGGACCGCCTGCGACGGCTCACCCCGCACGCCTACACCGGCGTCGCGGGCGCGCTCGTCGACCGCCTCCCCTGACGCGGCGCGGCCGCCTCGCGCTGCGCGCCCAGCCGCCCGTGCCAGGCTTGAGGGCATGCGAGCGACCATCCTGCACAGCCCCGGCGAGATCCGCGTCGAGGAGTGGGCCGATCCGGCCATCGAGCGGCCCACCGACGCGATCGTGCGCGTGGTGGCCGGCTGCGTCTGCGGCTCCGACCTGTGGCCGTACCGCGGCGCGAACCCGGTCGACGAGCCGCGCACGATGGGCCACGAGGCGATCGGCGTCGTCGAGGCCGTCGGCGCCGGCGTCGAGCGCGTGCGCGAGGGCGACTTCGTCATCGTGCCCTTCGACCACTGTTGCGGCCGCTGCGTGCACTGCCTCGCCGGGCAGACGCAGGGCTGCGTCGAGCTCGCGATGACCGCGAGCGGCCAGGCCGAGCGCACGCGCGTCACGAACGCCGACGCGACGTGCTTCGTGCTCGACGAGGCGCCCGCGCCCGAGCGCCACGCCGCCGTGCTCGCGCTCAGCGACGTGCTGCCGACCGGCTACCACGCGGCCGTCTCCGCCGGCGTCGCTCCGGGCTCGACCGCGGTCGTCGTCGGCGACGGCGCGGTGGGGCTCTGCGGCGTGCTGTCGGCGAAGCGGCTCGGCGCCGGGCGCATCATCGCGCTCTCCCGCAACCCGCACCGCCAGCGCCTCGCGACGATCTTCGGCGCGACCGACCTCGTCGCCGAGCGCGGTGCGGAGGCCGTGGAGGCCGTGCGCGAGCTCACGCGCGGCGTCGGCGCGGATGCCGTGCTCGAGTGCGTCGGCACGGAGCAGTCGATGACCACGGCGTTCGAGGTCGCGCGCCCCGGCGCGACGGTCGGGTTCGTCGGGGTGCCGCACGGCTCGGCGATCCCGTGGCGCACCGCGTTCCGCAACAACATCGGGCTCCGCGGCGGGATGGCGCCCGTCGTGCGCTACCTGCCGGAGCTCGTGCCGGCCGTGCTCGATGGCGAGCTCGACGCATCCGCCGTCTTCGACCTCGAGCTGCCGCTCGCCGATGCCGCCGAGGCGTACCGCGCGATGGACGAGCGCCGCGCCGTGAAGGCGCTCCTGCGTCCGTGAGCCCGAGCAGCGCCGAGCCGCCGCGCTCGTTCGGCGCGCCGGAGGCGGTCGAGCACGTGCGGCGGAGGTCGCTCCGGGCCGTGGCGCGCACGCCCTAGATTGGCAGCCGTGCTCGAGATCCCCGACTTCGTGCCGCACGCGCCCGTCGATCCCGCGACGATCGACGCGTACCGCGAGCTCGTGCCCGAGGAGGTGCTCGAGCTGTGGGAGCGCTACGGCTACGGCACCTTCGGCGAGGGCTTCGTGCGCACCATCGATCCGCATCGCTACGAGTCGCGCATCGGCAACTCGATGGGCAAGGTCGTCGGCGCCGCGCCCGCGGTGCCCATCATGGTGACCGCCCTCGCGGACGTCATCGCGTGGGAGCCCGACCGCGGCGTGACGGGGCTGCTCCTGCGCCGACGCGCCGCGGTGGGTCTCGGCTCCCGCCCGCGCACCTTCGTGCGGCTCGTCGCGCAGCACGGCGCGCGGCACCTGGCGCGAGCGCTCGACTGGTCGCCCTACCCCGAAGCCGTCGCGCGCCACGGGGTGCCCGCCTACGACGACGCGTTCGTCGCCATCGGGCCGAGCGGCTCCCCCGACGGCCCGGTGGAGCTCGCCCTGCGGCCGGCGCTCCCGGCGATCGAGGCGATGCTCGAGCGGCAGGGGCCGATCCTGCACTGACCGCCGCCTCGCGCGGGCGCTGCGGGCTGGGCGCCCGGTGCCGACGAGCGCGACGCGGCCCGCGCCGGCCGGAGCCGGTGCCGGCCGCGTGCGTTCGTGCGCCCTCGTGCGAGGGATGCGCGCCCGCTCAGCCGAGCGCGCGGCCGGTCGTCACGTCGTGCCGATGGGCGCCGGCTCGGGCTCGCCCGCGAGCCGGGTGCGCGGGTGCTCGATGGGGCTCAGGCCCGCCTCGACGCGCGCTCCGAGGTCGGCGTCGACGTTGCGCCAGTACTGGAGGGCGCGCTCGCGGATCGCGGGGATGCGGGTCTTGCCCACGTGCCCGACGATGTTCGCGACCAGGCGCTCGCGCTCCGGCTCCGCGAGCACCTCGCGGTACAGCGTGCCGGGCTGGCCGAAGTCGTCGTCCTCGGGGTGCAGCGTGTGCGCGACGCGCACGAGCTCGCCGTCGCTGTGCCAGCCGGCACCCTCGCCCGCGGCGGCCGCGTCCGCAGCCGGCCCGCCGAAGGAGTTCGGCGCGTAGACGGGCGCGTCGGCCGAGCGGAAGCCGTGCCGCATCCCGCCATCCTTGTGGTACGAGCGCACCTCCGCGTGGGCGCGGTTGACGGGGAGCTCCGCGTGGTTGACGCCGATGCGGTAGCGGTGCGCGTCGGCGTAGCTGAAGATGCGAGCCTGCAGCATCTTGTCGGGGCTCGCCGCGATGCCCGGCACGAAGTTCGCGGGCGAGAACGCGGCCTGCTCGATCTCGGCGAAGTAGTTCTCGGGATTGCGGTCGAGCGTCATCGTGCCGACCGGGATGAGCGGGTAGTCGGCGTGCGGCCACACCTTCGTCAGGTCGAACGGGTTGAAGCGGTAGGTCTTCGCATCCTCGTAGGGCATGACCTGCACGTGCAGCGTCCACGACGGGAACTCGCGCCGCTCGATCGCGGTGTAGAGGTCGCGGATGTGGTGGTCGGCATCGCTGCCGGCGAGCTCGTCTGCCTCGGCCTGCGTCAGGAAGTCGTTGCCCTGATCCGTCTTGAAGTGGTACTTGACCCAGAAGCGCTCGCCCGCGGCGTTGATCCACTGGTAGGTGTGCGAGCCGAAGCCGTCCATGTGGCGCCACGACTTCGGGAGCCCGCGGTCGCCCATGAGCCACGTCACCTGGTGCGCCGACTCGGGCGAGCTCGTCCAGAAGTCCCACTGCATGTCGTTGTCGCGCAGGTTGGAGCCCGGCAGGCGCTTCTGCGAGTGGATGAAGTCGGGGAACTTGATCCCGTCGCGGATGAAGAAGACGGGCGTGTTGTTGCCGACGAGGTCGTAGTTGCCCTCGCTCGAGTAGAACTTGAGCGCGAAGCCGCGCGGGTCGCGCCACGTGTCGGGGCTGCCCTGCTCGCCGGCGACGGTCGAGAAGCGCGCGAGCATCGGCGTCTCGGCGCCCGGCTGGAAGAGCGCGGCGCGCGTGTACTGCGACACGTCGTGCGTCGTGACGAAGGTGCCGAAGGCGCCGCCGCCCTTGGCGTGCACGACGCGCTCCGGCACGCGCTCGCGGTTGAAGTGCGCGAGCTTCTCGACCAGGTAGTGGTCGGTGAGCGCGATCGCGCCGTCGGCGCCGACGGACTGCGAGTGGGCGTCGCTCGCGATCGGCGCGCCCACGGCGTTCGTGGTGGGGTGAGGCATGGTGCTCGTCTCCTTCTCGTGTCGGTCCATGGGTCGAGCGGGCACGGCGCTGCCGCGCCCGCGGTCTCGGGCCGCGGCTCGGGCCGCGGTGGGATGGGCTCCATCGCCCGGGGTGGTGGCGCGTCCGGTCGGGCGCAGGGCCCGCGCTCGCTATGCCGCGAGCGCGCAGTCGGCGCAGACGCCGACGAACGTCACCTCTGCCGCCTGGATCGTGAAGCCCGCCGGGGCGACGGCGTGCAGGCACGGGGCCTCGCCGACGACGCAGTCGACGTCCTCGACGCGGCCGCACCGCGCGCACACGGCGTGGTGGTGGTTGTCGTCGACGCGGCGCTCGTAGCGGGCAGCCGAGCGCTCCGGCTCGAAGCGCCGGACGATGCCGGCGCCCGTGAGATCGGCGAGCACGTTGTGCACCGACTGCACCGAGATCTCGCGGCCTGCGCCCGCGAGCGCGCGGTGCACCGCCTCCGCATCGGCGTGCGGCGCGCGCTCGAGCGCGTCGAGCACCGCGAGCCGAGGCTGCGTCACGCGCAGGCCGCGCTCGCGCAGCAGCGCGGCGTCCCGCTCCGCTACCTGCTCACCGCGCTCGCTCATGTCCTCACCCAATCATGAATGAGTCAAAACAGCAATCCGGCGCGTCGGGAGGGTCGCGCGGTGCGCGTCACGCGCCCGTCACGACCGCTCGACCGGAGTCGGCGCGGCCCCACTCCGACCACGAGCCGTCGTAGACGGCCGCCGCTCGCCCCGTGAGCGTCGCCGCGAGGGCGATGACCGCCGCCGTCACGCCGGAGCCGCACGTGGCGATGACCGGCCGATCCCCCGCCGCCGCGCGCAGCCGCTCGTCGAGCTCGTCGAGGGGCAGCATGCGCCCGCCGGGTGCGAGCGCTGCGTAGTGGAGCGAGGCGGCGCCCGGCATGTGGCCGGCGCGCACGCCGTCCCGCGGATCCGGCTCCGCGCCCGAGTAGCGCGAGGGAGAGCGGGCGTCGAGCACCGCCGCGGCGCCCGAGTCGAGCGCGGCGGCCGTGGCGTCGACGTCGACGAGCGCCGACGCGTCCCACCGCACCACGACGTCGCCTGCTCGCCCGGTCGAGGCGGCGACGGGCGCGAGGTCGAGCCCCGCCTCGCACCATGCGGGCAGGCCGCCGTCGAGCACCGCGGCGTCGATGCCCGCGGCGCGCAGCATCCACCACGCGCGAGCGCTCGAGAACATGCCCATCGCGTCGTAGGCGACGACGCGATCGCCCTCGCGGATGCCGAGCCGCCGCAGCTCCTGCTCGAAGTCGGCGGGCGCGAGCATGTCGTGCACGCCGACGGGACCCAGCCCGTCCGCCTCGCTGTGCCGCGAGAGCGCGCCCTCGAGGTCGAATCGCACGGCGCCGGGGATGCCGTCGGTCGGCGGTCGCTCCCCGCTGCCCGGCGGGGCCATCGACGCGTCGACCACGACGAGGCCCTCGTCGCGCACGTGGTCGGCGAGCCAGTCGACGGTCACGAGGTCGCGCATGGGGCCATGGTGGCAGACGTCGTCAGAACGTGGTGCCGAGCAGCTCGAGGCCGAGGCGCGATGCCGCGTCGCGAGCGAGCAGGAAGCCGACGATGCCGACGATCCAGGCGGTGTTCTCCGGCCCGTTCAGCTGCAGCCAGCGGGCGAGGCGCTGCAGCGGCGGCTCGATGAGGCGGCGCAGCAGCACGCGGCCCGCGAGCAGCGCGAGCGCCGGCACGACCATGAGCAGGCAGTATCCCGCGAGCACCGCGACGAGCTGCGGCAGCGGCAGCGCCGCCGAGGTCAGCATCCCGATCGCCGCGACGTACGGCAGCATCGTCGCGAGCTCGAGCGCGCCGGCCCCGAGCGCGAGGCCGACGAGCGCGAGCGCGCCGCGGTCGGCCGACATCGCAGCGTCGCGCCATCGACCCAGCCGCGACGGTCGACGCAGCATCGCCTCGGCCTCGGGCGTGCCGGCCTTGGGCGCCGCGCGACCGAGCACGAGCGCGCCCACGAGCATGCCGCCGCCGAGCACGAGCTGCACCCACAGCACCGGCTCGCTGTCGATCACGGGCGCGAGCGCCTCGGCGAGCCAGTCGGCCCCGCTCGCGATCGCGACGCCCACGACGAGGTAGAAGCCTCCGATCGCGGCGAGGTAGAGCAGCACGCGGCCGACGCGCACCCGACCGGGGGCGATGAGGAGGAACACGGGCACGAGCAGCGTGCCGACGCTGAGGCTGTCGACGAGTGCGAGCGCGGCGAGCGAGAGGAGCACGGGGAGATCCACGCCTCGAGCCTCGCGGGCCGGGGCGCCGGCCGCGTCGGCCGAAGGGTGCGGTGCCGCCGCCCCGTCGTACATCCTTCGGGCGACGGCGCGAGTGCCCGGCCGTGCTGGAATGAGTGCATGCCGAGCCGACTGCGAGCGCACGTGCGCGCCTGGCGCATCGCGCGCACGCCGGCGGCGACGCTCGCGGCGGGGCTGCTGCTGCTCGGGCTCGGCGTGCCGCTCGTGCGCGAGCCGCTGCTGGCAGTGCCGCACGCGGTGTGGCTGCAGGTGGCGCTGCTCGTGGCGGGCTGCCTCGCGCTGCTCGCGAAGGAGCGCGCACCGATCGCCGTGCTCGCGCTGAGCGCGGCCCTCTTCCTCGCCGACCTGGCGCTCGGCGGCAGCCTCGGCGCGGTGCTCGTGCTCTTCGACGCCATCGCGAGCGCCGTGCTGTGCACGAGCGACCGCGGCCGCCGCGCGCTGCTCGCGGGGGTCGTCGCGGTCGCCGCCGGCGGCACGCTGCTCGCCCTCGTGCTCACGCGCGATGCGCGCGAGGCCGCGCTCACGGCCCTGCAGCTGTTCGCCATCGTGGGGCTGCCGTACTGGTGGGGACTCGCGGTGCAGCGCGAGCGCGCTCGCGCCGCGATCGAGGCAGCGCGTGCCGACGACCTCGAGCGGCTCGCGGCGCTCACGCAGCACGACGCGGTGCGCGAGGAGCGGGGCAGGATGGCGCGCGACCTGCACGACGCGATCGCGAGCGAGCTCTCGGCCATCGCGATCCACTCCTCGGCGGCGCTCGCCTCGCCGACGCCGCGCGCCTCGCTCGAGGCGATCCGTGCGGCGAGCATCCGCAGCCTCGAGCAGATGCGCTCGATGATCCTCGTGCTGCGCTCCGGTGGCGACGCGGCCACGGCTCCGGACAGACTGAGCGACGCGAGCGGCGTGCTGGCGCGCGCCCGCGAGCGCGGGCTCGCGGTGCGGCTCGAGGGCGAGGTGCCGACGATGCCCGTCGCCGTCGATCAAGCCGCAGGCCGCATCCTGCAGGAGGCGCTCACGAACGCGCTGAAGCACGCGCGCGGCTCGGACGTGGCGGTCGAGGTCGCCGAGCACGACGACGCGCTCTCGCTGCGGATCGTCTCCGGCTCCCTGCGACGGGATGCGGCGGCGATCGAGCCCGTGGACGCGCCGCCCTCCGCCGGGCTCGGGCTGCGCCTCATGCGCGAGCGCGCCGAGGCGCTCGGCGGCTCGCTCAGCGCCGGGCCGGAGGGCGATGCGGCGTGGACGGTGCAGGCGATGCTGCCGCTGCGCGCATGAGCGGGCAGGATCGAGCGCCGCGCGTGCTCGTCGCCGACGACCACGAGGCGATCCGAGGCGGCTTGCGGCTCCTGCTCCAGGCCGCCGGCATCGAGGTCGTCGGCGAGGCGGGCGACGGCGCCGCCGCGCTGCGCAACGCGCGTGCCCTGCGGCCCGACGTCGTGCTCATGGACGTGCGCATGCCGGGCACCGACGGCGTCGCCGCCACCCGGGCCATCGTCGAGGAGCGGCTCTCGCACGTGCTCGTGCTCACGACGTTCGACCTCGACGAGTACGTCTTCGGCGCGCTGCGAGCCGGGGCTGCCGGCTTCCTGCTCAAGTCGGCCGATGCCGCGACCCTCACCGATGCCGTGCGGCGCGTCGCGAGCGGCGAGGGCGTCGTGGCGCCGGAGGTCACGCGGCGCGTGCTCGAGGCCTTCGCGCGGACGCCGGAACCGCAGCGCCCACCCGAGCATCCGGGGCTCGCCGAGCTCACCGATCGCGAGCGCGAGGTGCTCGCTGCCCTCGGCGACGGGCTCTCGAACGCCGAGCTCGCCGCTCGACTCGGCATCAGCGCCGCGACGGCGAAGACGCACGTCTCGCGCGTGCTCGCCAAGCTCGGCTGCTCGACGCGCCTGCAGGCGTCGATCGTCGCTCGCGAGGCGGGGCTCGCCGGCGCCGAGCGCACGTGAGCCGCGGCAGGTCGCGCTGCGCCGGCGCTCAGCGCTCCTCGTCGGGGAACGCCGTGATGATCCGCTCGGAGCCGAGACCGACGCCGACCGTGACCATCCAGGCCCGCTCGACGCGCCCGTCGTCGACGAGCTCGACGAGCACGTCGTAGTTGACGATGTCGTCGCGGTACGCCTCCACGCGCGTCGGCTGCTCGAGCGCCCGTTCGATCGCGAACCACGCGACGTCGTCCCACTCCGCATCGACGAGCGCCGCGAGCTCGGCGAAGTCGCCCGTGTGCCCGTGGGCGATGTGCCGCCACCCGGCCCCGTCGGCGTTCCCGCACGTCATCGTCGCGCCTCCGGCCGCCACGTCGAGCGCCGGCCATGCGGCGCGATCGAGCACCTCGAGCGACGCGCGCCCATCGAGCCCCTCGCAGTCCGCGAGCGGATCGACGTCGGCGGCCGACGGTTCGAAGGCGCGGCCCTCGGCGACGAGCTGCGGGCCGTCGAGCTGCGACTCGACGGCCGGTCGCTGCTCGACCGCTCCCGGCTCGCTGCTCGCCTCGGGTGCCCCGGCGAGCGCGGCGCAGCCCGACAGTGCGACAGCGGCGAGCGCGGCGGCGGTGAGCGCGACGGTCGGCGGCAGCGGCGCCGCGGCGCCCCGCCGCCTCCGGCTCACGGCTCGAAGCCGTCGCGCTGGTCGAGATCGGCCGACGAGCGGCCCTTCGGCTTGATCGCGAGCATGAGCGTGGCGATGAGCAGCAGCGTCACGATGAAGCCGACGCCGCCGAACACGAGCGTGAGCACGACGTCGCGCAGCGACAGCATCACGATCAGGCCGATGAAGATGCCCACGCCCGCCGCGAAGACGAGGTACTCGAAGGGCTTGAGCTTCTGCCTGCGGGTCGGCTCGCCGCGTCGGGGCTCATCGGGTCGTCGGTCGCTCATGCGTCGCTCCGCTCGATCGTGGGGGTGCGTGCCGGGCGAGCAGAGAGGGCCGCGACCGCGTGGAAGACGCCGAGGATGACGGCGTAGGCGCCGAGGAGTCCCGTGAGGGTGACGGGATCGCGCACGACGGCGAAGACGAGCCCGAGCAGGAGCGTCGCGGCGCCGACGGCGAGCCAGTCGCGCGCCAGCTGACGAGCGCTCGCCTCGGCGATCGACCGCATCCGCCACCACGCCCGCAGCTCGACGGCGCCCGCCGGGAGCGCCCAGGCGGCGACGGCGACGCCGAGCGCCGTCGCGGCCGGCGAGGCGATCGCGAGCACCGCGGCGACGATCGCCATGACGCCCGACCAGCCCGCGACCACCGCGGGCCAGCGGCCCGCCGACTCCGGCAGGCGATCGCGACCGAGCCACAGCGCGACGGCGGTGCCGGCGAGCAGCACGGCGAGCGCGACGAGCCCCACGAGCGGCGAGTGCAGCTGGATGAACGGCAGCGGCAGCCCGACGACGAGGGCAGGGACGGCTCGCATCGCAGGGAGGCGCCAGTGCTGCGGCCCCTGCGAGGCGCTCGGCGTGGCGGTCACGGATCTCCTCACGGTTCCCCTCGATCCTATCGGCGGCCGGGTGCGGCGTAGCCTGGCCGAATGACGCTCGAGAGCCACCGCCCCTTCATCGAAGCCCTCTACCGCGAGCTGCACGCCGCCCCGGAGCTCTCGCATCGCGAGCACCGCACGGCCGCCCGCATGGCGCAGGTGCTGCGCGAGCTCGGCTTCGAGACGCACGAGGGCGTCGGTGAGAGCACGGGCGTCGTCGGGCTCCTGCGCCGGGGCGAGGGCCCGACGGTGCTGCTGCGCGCCGACATGGACGGGCTGCCGGTGACCGAGGCGGAGCTCGTGCCCTACCGCTCGAGCGCGGTCGACGAGCTCGACGGCCAGCGCGTCGGGGTCATGCACGCGTGCGGCCACGACACGCACATGGCGGCGCTCGCCGGAGCGCTGCGCGTGCTCGTCGAGCAGCAGGACTGGTCGGGCACGATCGTCGCCGTCTTCCAGCCGGCCGAGGAGACGATCGACGGCGCCCAGGGCATGCAGCAGGCGCTCCGGGCGCTCGTGCCGGGCGGGATCGACATCGCGCTCGGCCAGCACGTCATGCCGGCCGCGGCCGGCGAGGTGCTCAGCGCCGGCGGCCCGGTGATGGCCGCCGCCGACCACCTCATCGTCACGGTGCACGGCCGCGGCGGCCACGGCTCGCAGCCCGAGAAGACGATCGACCCGATCGTCCTCGCCGCCTCGATGGTCGTGCGCCTGCAGACGATCGTGGCGCGCGAGGTCGCGCCCTCCGACCGGGCGGTCGTGACGGTCGGCACGTTCCATGCCGGCACGAAGCAGAACATCATCCCGGACACCGCGCGCTTCGAGCTCAACGTGCGATCGTTCGAGCCGCGCGTGCGCGAGCGCGTGCTCGCCGCCATCGAGCGCATCGTGCAGGGCGAGTGCCAGGTCGCCGGTGCCCCTCCTGCCACGATCGAGCGCGGCGTCAGCGCGCCGCTCACCGTCAACGACCCGGGGGCCGCGGCGCGCCTGGCCGAGGCCTTCGACGCGGTCTTCGGCGACCGGCACCTGCCGCAGGAGCCGAAGCTCGGCTCCGAGGACTTCAGCGAGCTCGCCGCGGCGTGGGGCGCGCCCTACGTGTACTGGTTCTTCGGCGGCTTCGACCCCGAGACGGTCGAGCGCGCGCGCGAGCGCGGCACCACCGACGTCGACGTGCCCTCCAATCACTCCCCGGGCTTCATCCCCGTGCCGCAGCCGACGCTCGACACGGCGACGATGGCCATGGTGACGGCGGCGCGCACCTTCCTCGCCTGACGGCGCACTCGTACGAATTCGGAATACCTCGCGCGCATCCGTGTTGTCTGATAGCGGTGCGCGTGGACGCGCGCCGGATCACCGCATCGGATCTCACGAGGAGAGTCATGTCTGCACGCCCCAAGGTCGGCATCATCGTCGGCAGCACCCGCCCCACTCGCGTCGGCCGCTCGGTCGCCGATGAGCTCGTCGGCATGGTCGAGGCCGCCGGCGCAGAGCCCGTGATGCTCGACCTCGCCGAGCTGCGACTCCCGCTGCTCGACGAGGCGCTGCCGCCCGCCTCCGGTATCCGCACGCAGCCGCACTCGATCGCGTGGGCCGAGCAGGTCGCCGCGCTCGACGGCGTCGTGTTCGTCACGCCCGACTACAACTCGGGCTACCCCGCGGCGCTGAAGAACGCGATCGACTACCTCAAGGAGGAGTGGGTCGGCAAGCCCGCCGTCGTCGTCTCCTACGGCTGGGCCGGTGGCCAGGCAGCCGCCGCGCAGCTGCACGCCGTGCTCGACTACATCGGCCTCGCGCGCCAGGGCGAGGGTGTGCGCATGCCCTTCCAGCCCACCGACTTCGACGAGTCGATGCACATGGTCGACGCGCCGGCCTTCGTCTCGCGCTCGTCCGAGGCGCTGCGCGAGAGCATCGAGGGCCTCGTGGCCGCCGCCGCCGCGGAGCTCGTCTCGGCCTGAGCCCCGGTTCCCCCGACGGGCGGATGCGCTGCCGCACCACGCGGCGCGTCCGCCCGTCGTCGTCCGGTCGCCGCTGCGACCGCGCCGCGCTGGGATGTGCACGCCACCGGCACCCGACCGCCTATGCGGACCCGGCGGCCGCCCACGCGCACATCCCAGCGCGTCGCGCGCGACCCGGTTCCGGGTCGCCGCTGGGGTGTGCGCCCCGGCGGTGCGCGACCCGGTTCCGAGTCGCCGCTGGGAAGTGCACGCCATCGGCGGCCGACCCCGGATGCGGGGCTCGGCGGCCGCCCGCGCGCACATCCCAGCGCGCCGGGCGGGGGTGGCCGGTTCCTTGCCTAGGCTGAGGGCATGATCGCTGTCATCCTCGCCTTCTCCGACGACCCGGCACGCCTCGAGCTGCGCCCCGCGCACCGAGAGCACGCGGCAGCCCTGCACGAGCAGGGCGTGCTGCTCGCGGGCGGTCCCTTCGAGGATCAGACCGGCGCACTGCTGCTGTTCTCGACCGACGACATGTCGGTCGTCGAGGCCTCGCTCGAGGACGACCCCTACTACTCCGCCCCCGGCGTCGAGGTCGTCACGGTGCAGCCGTGGACGATCGCGACGGGCGGGATCCCCGAGCGCTCGAGCTGATCGCGGGGCTCGCTCCCACACGGCCAGCGCGGTCAGCGTCCAGCCGAGAGGAACCCGTCAGCGCCGCACGCCCAGCCGCGAGCTCGCGGTCAGCGCCGCACACCCAGCCGAGCGCACCCGGTCAGCGCCGCAGGCCCAGCCGCGAGCACCCGGTCAGCGCCGCACGCCGAGCCGCGAGAGCACGCGGTCGGCGAGCGGCTTGCCGCCCGTCTGGCACGTCGCGCAGTACTCGAGCGTCGAGTCGGCGTAGACGACCTGCCGCACCGTGTCGCCGCACACGGGGCACGCCTCGCCCTTGCGGCCGTGCACGCGCATGCCCTGCCGCTTCTCGGCCTTGAGCGAGGCCGCCTTGACGCCGCGCGCGCGCTCGACGGCGTCGCCGAGCACGAGCCGCAGCGCCTCGTAGAGCCGGTGCACGTCCGCCGGCGGCATCGACGCCGGGTGGAACGGCGACATCCGCGCCGCGTGCAGGATCTCGTCGGAGTACGCGTTGCCGATGCCGGCGATGCGCCGCTGGTCGCGCAGGACGCCCTTGACTTGGGCGCGGCCGGCGTGCGCGAGGATCGTGGCGAAGCGCTCCTCGGTGAACGCCGCCTCGAGCGGCTCGGGCCCGAGCGTCGCGATCGACATGACCTGCTCGGGATGCTCGACGACGTGGATCGCGAGCCGCTTGTGGCTCGCCTGCTCGGTGACGTCGAAGCCGTCGCCGCCGAGCCCCTCGTCGCCGTCGGCCCGCTCGAGCACGACGCGAGCGGCGAGCGGCCCCCGGCCACGGCCCGCCGTCGGCTTCGGCGCAGCGTCGCGCCATCGGATCCAGCCCGATCGGGCGAGGTGGATCACGAGGTGCAGGCCGCCGTCGACGGTCAGCACGAGGTGCTTGCCGCGTCGGCTCGCTCCGGTGAAGGTCCTGCCGTGGAGCGCGTCGAGCGGGGGGTCGAACGTCTTGAGCGCGGCGATCTCGGTCACATCGACGCGGCGGATCGTGCGGCCGGTCAGGCGCTCGCCGAGATCGGCCGCGAGCGCCTCGACCTCCGGCAGCTCCGGCATGGCACCAGTGTGCACGATGCCGCTGACAGCCTCAGTCCTTGAGGCGCAGCAGGCGCGCCTGGCCCTCCTCGCGCAGCTCGACGAGCGCATCCCGCGCCGTCACGAAGTCGGAGAACGACTTGTGGCCGAGCGACTTCTCGTTGAAGACCGGGTCCATGCGCTTCATCTGCTCCTTGACCACGTTGGCGTGCAGCCACTCGTCGTCGGTCTTCTGGTGCAGGATCCGCAGCGCGCGCTCGAGCAGCCCCGTCGCGGCGTCGCCGTGCTGGTCGGCGGTCATGGTGACCTCGTCCCGCGTCGCGGCGACGGAATCGCTCGTCGCCCGGCGGCGCTTGCGCACCGCCGGCTGCTTGGCGGCCTCGTGCTCGGCCTCGGCCTCGATCTGCTTGGCCTGCTCGGGCGTGGGCTCGGGGGCGTCGGGCTCCGCCTGCTCGACGTGCACGGGCGCGACGCCCGGCAGCGCGTCGTAGTCGGCGAACTCGTCGCACGCGGCCGCGAGCGACCGGGAGGTGCTGCCCGCGACGCCGATGCCGACGACGTAGCGCCCGAGCCGCTTGGCCCGCTGCGCGAGGGCGACGTAGTCGCTGTCGCCCGCGACGATCACGATGTGCGTGATGTCCTCGAGGCGGAAGAGGTCCTCGACGACGTCGACGGCGAGGCGGATGTCGGCGCCGTTCTTCAGCGCGCGGGTCGTCGGGAAGAGCTGCACGAGGTCGACGGCGCGCGCGAGCAGCTGGTCGCGGTAGGCGGCGTGCGCCGGCACCGACCAGTCGGCGTAGGCGCGGCTGAGCACGATCGAGCCGAAGCTCGAGGCGTAGTCGATGATGGCGCCGAGGTCGACGGTCGCCTGCTGGAACCGCGTGCGCGCCTTGGACTCGCGGCCGTCGGCCGTGAGCGTGCGCACCTTGTCGCTGTGGAAGGCGCCGCGACCGTGGAGCTGGTCGTAGCGGGAGATGAGGATGTTGTCGAAGTCGATGTAGACGGCGACGCGCGCCTCGAGGTCGGTGGGCATGCGTTCAGTCTGGCAGGTCTCGCGCCTGCTCCTCCCAGCAGTCTCGTGGTCGGCGACACGCGCGGGCCGGGCTGGCATCGCGGACGGCGAACGCCCTTGCGGCGCGCGGGGCGGGCACGGCATCGTGGCGGGCTCACCGATCGGAAGGAGCACCATGCTCACCCTGACCGAGAACGCACAGAGCGTCATCACCGGCATCGTCGACGGCGCCCAGGCGCCGCAGACCGGTGGCATCCGCATCTCGCAGGACCTCGCGGGCCCCGGGCTGCACGTGGCGGTCGCCGACCAGCCGGAGGCGGAGGACCAGGTCGTCGAGTCGGCGGGCGCGAAGGTCTTCCTCGACCCGCAGGCCGCGACCGTGCTCGACGACAAGATCCTCGACGCATCCGCGCAGCCCGACGGCCGCGTCGACTTCGCGATCGGCCAGCAGGCCTGACCGCACCCGAGAGGGGGGGCCCGGCCGTGCGCCGGAGCCCCGCCTCTCGCGTCGTCAGCCCTCGACGGGCGGCGGTGCCCCGTAGGGCGAGCCGCCGAAGGGCGTGCCGCCCGGCGGCATCGCGGGCGCGCCCGGCATGCCCGGCGGCATGCCGCCGCCGTCTCCCGGGCCCATGCCGTGCGCGATGTCGGCGAACCGCGCGAGGTGGCCGTGGAACGCGACCGGGATCGTCTTGGTCGGACCGCCACGGTGCTTGGCGACGATGATGTCGGCTTCGCCCGGCCGGATGTCGCGGTCGTACGCGTCCTCGCGGTGGAGCAGCATGACGATGTCGGCGTCCTGCTCGATCGAACCCGACTCTCGGAGGTCGCTGATCGCGGGCTTCTTGTCGCCGCGCTGCTCGGGACCGCGGTTCAGCTGCGAGAGCGCGATCACGGGCACCTGCAGCTCCTTCGCGAGCAGCTTGAGCGAGCGCGAGAACTCCGACACCTCCTGCTGGCGCGACTCGACCTTCTTGCCGCTCGTCATGAGCTGGAGGTAGTCGATCACGACCATCCGCAGGCCCGCCTGCTGCTTGAGCCGGCGGCACTTCGCGCGGATCTCGACGAGCGTCAGGTTCGGGCTGTCGTCGATGTAGAGCGGCGCGTCGTTGATGCGGCCGCGCACCTGCGCGAGCGTGGTCCAGTCACGGCCCTCGATCGCGCCCTTGCGCAGCTTCTGCAGCAGGATGTTCGACTCCGCCGAGAGCAGCTTCATCGCGATCTCGGTGCGGCCCATCTCGAGCGAGAAGAACACCGACGGCAGGTCCTGCTTGATCGAGCAGGAGCGGACGAGGTCCATCGCGAGCGTCGACTTGCCGATGCCGGGTCGCGCCGCGATGACGATCATCTGGCCGGGATGCAAGCCGTTCGTGAGCTCGTCGAGCTCGCGGAAGCCGGTGGGCACGCCCGTCATGACGCCGTCGAGACCCTTGGCCGCCTCGATCTCCTCGATCGCCGACTCCACGGCCAGGCTCAGCGGCACGTAGTCCTCGGCCTGGTCCTCGCCCATGACGGCGTAGATCTCGGCCTGCGCGTGGTTGACGAGGTCGGTGACCTCGCCCTCGGAGGCGTAGCCCATCTGGACGATGCGCGTGCCGGCCTCGACGAGGCGGCGCAGCACGGCCTTCTCGGCGACGATCTCGGCGTAGAAGCCGGCGTTCGCGGCGGTCGGCACCATCGAGGTGAGCGAGTGCAGGTACTCGACGCCGCCCGCGCGCGAGAGCATGCCGGTCTTCGTCAGCTCGTCGGAGACCGTGATGACGTCGGTCGGCTCACCGCGCGAGTAGAGCGAGAGGATCGCCTCGTAGACGATCTCGTGCTTGGGCTGGTAGAAGTCCGCCCCGCGCACCGTCTCGAGGCAGTCGGCCACCGCGTCCTTCGACAGCAGCATGCCGCCGATCGCCGATTGCTCGGCGAGCATGTCGAACGGGGGTGTGCGCTCGCTGTAGCGGCTCTCGTCGAGGCCGATCTCTGCCAGGTCAGTCACGCGTCTCCCTCCGGCTCCACGATCTCTGGGGCCGCCCACACCTGCTCGGAGCGTGAGCCTGCATCAGGCTAGGAGCGATCCGTCGGCTCAGCGAATCCTGCTGTGGACAACCGTGTGGAGAGCTGGGGACAACGCCGGGCTCGACGCTGCCCACTCGCGCGCAGCCTGTGCACAGTCCTGTGGAGTTGGCGAGAGGATTCGCGCGCAATCGGCCTCTGACCGGCGCTTTCTGTTTCCACATACCGTGGGGGAAACCCGGGTTGAAGTACACGTTGAGACTTTCAGCCCATCCTCAGGATTTGCTTGCCGGGCCGCCGTGTGCACTACGACGAGGGCCCGCATCCACGATGGATGCGGGCCCTCGATGCGCAGCGCGACTACTTCGCGGCGACCACCTTGAGGGTGATCGTGGCGATGATGTCGTCGCGCAGGCGAGCGGTCGCCTGGTGCTCGCCGATCGAGCGGATCGGCGTCGGGATCTCGATGACGCGCTTGTCGACGGAGCCGTGCCCCGCCGCCTCGACGGCCTCGGCGATGTCCTTCGTCTGGATCGAGCCGAAGAGGCGGCCCTCAGCGCCGGCCTTGGCCGACAGCGTCACGGGGTTCGCCTCGAGGCGAGCGCGCAGGTCCTGCGCCTCCTCGATCGTGGCGTGCTCGCGCGCGACGCGAGCTGCCTTGATCGACTCGACCTGCTTCTCGCCGCCGCGCGTCCACGCGACAGCCAGGCCCTGGGGCACGAGGTAGTTGCGCGCGAAGCCGTTCTTGACCTCGACGACGTCACCAGCGGAGCCGAGGCCGGAGACCTCGTTCGTGAGAATGAGCTTTGCCATGGTTCAGCCCCCTCAGCGTCCGGCGCCCGAGTAGGGCAGGAGCGCCATCTCGCGCGCGTTCTTGATCGCCTTGGCGATCAGGCGCTGCTCCTGCACCGACACGCCGGTGATGCGACGGGCACGGATCTTGCCGCGCTCCGAGATGAACTTCTTGAGCGTCGCGACGTCCTTCCAGTCGATGACGCCGACCTTGATCGCCTTGGCCGGAGCGACGTTCTTGCCGC
This sequence comes from Agrococcus sp., assembly GCA_031179215.1. Lineage (GTDB taxonomy): Bacteria > Actinomycetota > Actinomycetes > Actinomycetales > Microbacteriaceae > Agrococcus. The sequence continues at coordinate 11,886 of JAPSIA010000017.1, read as the reverse complement.
CCTTCGGGCCCCGCGGCTTGCGGTTCTGCGGCTTGCCAGCCATGTGTCCTTCTTTCGTGCTCGGGACTGCCGTCCCGTGAGAATGCGTGGTGGGCGAGTCGCCTTAGAAGGGCGTCTCGTCGTTGTAGGCGGTGCCGGGAGCACCCCACACGTCGCCGCCGCTCTGCGGCTGCGACTGCGGCTGGCCCCACGGCTCGTCGGCGACCTGCTGCGGCTGGCCGAAGCCGCCGCCCTGGTTGCCGCCGGAGCTGCGACCGGCGCCGCCACCCGAGGTGCGGGTGACCTGCGCGGTCGCGTAGCGGAGCGAGGGGCCGATCTCGTCGACCTCGAGCTCGATGACCGTGCGCTTCTCGCCCTGCTGCGTCTCGAACGAGCGCTGCTTGAGGCGTCCCTGCGCGATGACGCGGCTGCCCTTCTGCAGGCTCTGCGAGACGTGCTCGGCGAACTCGCGCCACACCGAGGCGCGGAGGAACAGCGCTTCGCCGTCCTTCCACTCGTTGGCCTGGCGGTCGAACGTGCGAGGGGTCGATGCGATCGTGAAGTTCGCGACGGCGAGGCCGTTCTGCGTGTAGCGCAGCTCCGGGTCGGCAGTGAGGTTGCCGACCACCGTGATGATCGTCTCGCCAGCCACGACTACTCGGCCTCTGCCGGGGTCGCCTCGGCGCCGGCCGGAGCGGCCGATGCGGCGGGAGCCTTGGCGGCGGCCTTGGCGGCCTTCGCCTCGGCGTGGCGCTTCGAGTCGCCCGTCTGCGACACCGCGACGTCGGCGCGGAGCACCTTCGTGCGCATGACCGCCTCGGACAGGCCGAGCTGGCGGTCCAGCTCGTCGGTCGTCGCGGGCTCTGCCGTGAAGTTGACGACGGCGTAGATGCCCTCGGTCTTCTTGTCGATCTCGTATGCCAGGCGGCGACGGCCCCAGATGTCGACCTTGTCGATCGTGCCGCCGTCGTTGCGGACGACGCCCAGGAACTTGTCGAGCGACGGGGCGACGGTGCGCTCGTCCACCTCCGGGTCGAGAATCACCATCAGCTCGTACTGCTGCATGCTTCACCCACCTCCTTCGGACTAGAACGGCTGCAGACGGTCTGCAGCAGGAGGGTATGCATGTGCGTGGGCAGGGCCCAGCGCAACCTGTCAACTGTAGCGCACGGCTCCGCGCGCGCGCCAGGGCTCTTCGGCCGGCTCAGCGCGAGCGCGCCGCCCACCACTCGCGCAGCACGCGCTCGGCCTCCTCCGGCGAGGAGGGGCCGTGCTCGAGCCGGTGCTCGAGCAGCATGCGGTACGCCTCCCCCACCTCGCGGCCGGGAGCGATGCCGAGGATCGCCATGATCCGCTCGCCGTCGAGGTCGGGGCGCACGGCGTCCATCTCCTCCTGCTCGCGCAGCTCGGCGATGCGCCGCTCGAGGTCGTCGTAGGCGAAGTCGAGCCGCTCGGCCTTCCGGCGGTTGCGCGTCGTGACGTCCGAGCGCGTGAGGATGTGGAGGCGCTCGAGCTGCGGGCCCGCGTCGCGCACGTAGCGGCGCACGGCCGAGTCCGTCCACGCCTGATCGCCGTAGCCGTAGAAGCGCAGGTGCAGCTCGATGAGCCTCGCGACCGCCTTGATCGTGTCGTTGTCGAAGCGGAGCGCCTTGAGCCGCTGCTTCGCGAGCCTCGCGCCCACGAGGTCGTGCTGGTAGAAGGTGACGGTGCGGCCCTCGATGCGCCGCGTCGCGGGCTTGCCGATGTCGTGGAGGAGGCCCGCGAGCCGCGAGACGAGATCGGGCGCCGCGCCGGGGTTCCTCGACGCCTCGAGGTCGATGCCCTGCTGCAGCACCGTGAGCGAGTGCTCGTAGACGTCCTTGTGGTGCGCGTGCTCGTCGGCCTCGAGCCGCAGCGCCGGCACCTCGGGCAGCACGATGTCGAGGATGCCCGTCTCGGTCAGCAGGCGGATGCCGGGCACCGGGCTGCTCGTGAGCAGGAGCTTGCTCAGCTCGTCGCGCACCCGCTCGGCGGAGATGTCGCGGATGCGCTCGGCGAGCGCCGTCATCGCCGTCACGACGCGAGGCGCGACGTCGAAGCCCAGCTGCGCGGCGAACCGCGCGGCGCGCATCATCCGCAGCGGGTCGTCGTCGAAGGAGCGCTCGGGCTCCTGCGGCGTGTCGAGCACGCGCGCGAGCAGGTGCTCGAGCCCGCCGCCGACGTCGACGAGCTGCGGCGATGCACCCTCCCCTGCCGCCGCGGTGCCGCGCGCAGGCGTCACGCGCAGCGCCATCGCGTTCACGGTGAAGTCGCGCCGGGAGAGATCGCCCTCGAGCGTGTCGCCGAACGCGACCGCTGGCTTCCGGGAGACGCCGTCGTACGTGTCGGCCCGGTAGGTCGTGATCTCGATCGTGTCGCCGCCGATGCGCGCGGCGATCGTGCCGAACTCGCGGCCGACGTCCCACGTGGCATCGGCGAGCGGCTCGACCACGGCGAGGATCTCGTCAGGGGTCGCGCTCGTGGCGAAGTCGAGATCGGTCACCGCGCGGTCGAGGAAGGCGTCGCGCACGGGTCCGCCGACGAGGGCCAGCTCGTGCCCAGCGGCGGCGAAGGCCTCGGCGAGCTGCCGGGTCGGCGCGGCCGATACGAGCGCGTGGAGTCGCGCGGTCGCCTCTGCCATGTCGGTCACGACGGATCATTCTCGCAGGTGGCGCGAGGCGGCTCGCGCGCCGCCGACCGAGTCCCCGGAGCGGCGGCGGTGCTGGAGTGCGCCGTGGGTCGGGGAGCGCCTCCGCTCCGGAGCTCCATCCGCGCGCCTACACTTGCCACCATGCTGTCGGCAGGTCGCCTCGCGCGACGGCGCGCGATCGCGTGCGCCGTCGCCGCGCTCACGACGGCGGTGATCGCGGCCCCGGTCCTCGCCCCGGAAGCGGCCGTGGCGACCACGGTGCCCGACCAGCTCGAGGATGCCACGCCCGAGCTCACGATCGCGCCCGTCGACCCGCTGCTGCAGGACGGCGAGGGCATCGAGATCGAGCTCACGATCGACAACCCCGGCTCGACCCCCACGGCGGCGACGACTGCCGAGGTGCTGCTCACCTCCGCGCCCATCGGCACTCGCTACAGTCTCAGCCGCTGGTTCGCGGGCGACGCGATCCTCGCGAGCGCCGTGCTGACGACCATCGAGCTCCCGGCGGTCGACGCGCACGACGAGCACACCGCGCGAGCACGCCTCGACGCCGAGGAGCTCGGGCTCGACGCGCGACCCTGGGGCGCCTACGGGCTCGCGGCGTCGGCAGCGGGGCTCGGCAGCGCGACGAGCGTCGTCGTGCGCGACGAGCCGGGGGAGTCGAGCCCCACGACGCTCGCGCTCGCCGCGCCCATCGACTCGGGCGTGCGCGGCGACGGGCTGCTGGACGCCGACGAGCTCGAAGCCGCGACCTCCATCGGGGGCGCAGCGCGCACGGCGCTCGACGCCGCGCTCGACGCCGACGCGACGATCGGCGTCGACCCGGCCATCGGCGCGAGCGTCGCCGCGCTCGGCGACGACGCCCCGGACGCCGCGGTCTCCTGGCTCGATCGCGCCGAGACGCCGACGACGTATCCCCTCCTCTACGGCAACGCCGACCCGATCGCGCAGGTGCGTGCCGCGGCGTTCCCCATCGAGCCCCTCGGCATCCCCCGCGTCGACGAGGAGCCGCTGCCGCCGACTGCGGGCGCCGTCGGCACGCGGCTGCCGGTGATCGACGCGACCGAGGCCGTCGTGCAGCAGGACGAGCTCGAGTCGCTCGCCGCGGCCGGCACGGTCGTCGTCTCGACCGCCTCCCTCGACGAGCAGCTCGAGGGCCGCACGCCGAGCGCGAGCGCGAGCATCGGCAGCCTCGGCGTCGTCGCCGCGGACGCCGAGCTGCAGGAGCTCGTGCGCGCGGCGGGCACGGCTCGAGGAGCCCCTGCAGCCGACCTCCGCGCGCAGGTCGTCGCGCTGCTCGCGACGATCACGCGCGAGCGGCCCAGCGATCCGCGCACGCTCGCGGCCGTGCTGCCCGCCGCCCGGCACGGCGACTCGACCGCGCTGCTCGAGGACCTCGCCGAGGCGCGGTTCGTCGAGACCGCCGGCATCGACGCGGCGCTCGAGGCACCGCAGCGGCAGGCCACGCTCGCGCGGGCGGAGGATCCCGAGCAGGATCCGGGCGCCGAGCTCGTCGCTGCGGCGCTCGAGCAGGAGCACGACGCGGCTCGGGTCGCCTCGATCGTCGACGAGCCCGAGACGCTGCTCGCCGAGCTGCGGCTCGCCCTGCTCGCCGCGCTTCCCGAGGCCGGGCGGCCGGTGTCCTCGGCCGACGACGGCGCGATCGAGAACCTCGGCGCCGCGATGCGCGAGGTGCGCAACGCCGTGCAGCTCGTCGGCGGCAGCGACATCCACGCGGTCGGCGAGAGCGTCGGCCTCCCCATCACGATCACGAACGACCTCGACGTGCCGGCGACCGTGCTGCTGTCGGTGCGGCCCACGAACGCGCTCGTGAGCGTGCCGGAGCCGGAGCTCGAGGTCACGATCGCGCCCGCGAGCCAGCAGCGCGTGCAGGTGCCGATCGACGTCGTCGGCACGGGCAGCCTGCGGATGGTCGTGCAGCTGCACACGCCCGACGGCGTGCCGCTCGGCCAGATCCAGTCGCTGCAGCTCTCTGCGCAGCCGACGATCGAGGTCGCCGTCGCCTGGACGCTCGGGAGCGCGATCGTGCTGCTGCTCGGCTTCGGGATCGTGCGCTCGATCCTGAAGCGACGCCGGGGCGAGGCCCGCGGCGACATCGACGACCTCGCCGCTCGCACGCAGCGCGACGAGCCAGCGGAGGGGGCTGCGTGAGCACAGGCAGGGCGAGCGCGATCATCGCGTCGGGCACGATGGTCTCGCGCGTGCTGGGCTTCGTGAAGGCCATCATGCTCGCAGCCGCGATCGGCCAATCGGGCTCCCAGGTGGCGGCGACCTTCGGCCTCGCGAACCAGCTGCCCAACAACGTCTACGCGCTCGTCGCCGGAGGCGTCATGAGCGCGGTGCTCGTGCCGCAGATCGTCAAGGCGTCGAAGGCCGCCGACGGCGGTGAGTCCTACGTCTCCAAGATCCTTACCCTCGGCGGCACGGTCTTCCTCGTGCTCACCGTGATCGCGACGATCGCCGCGCCGGTGCTCGTCAACCTCTACGCCGTCAGCAGCGGTCAGGACGGGCGCGGGTTCACGCCCGAGCAGATGGCGCTCGCGATCGCGCTCGCCTACTGGTGCATGCCGCAGATCCTCTTCTACGCGATCTACACGCTGCTCGGCGAGATCTACAACGCGCGCAGCGAGTTCGGGCCGTACACCTGGGCTCCCGTGGCCAACAACGTCATCGCCATCGCCGGCCTCGGCGCCTTCATGCTGCTGTTCGGCGAGGCGGAGACGAACAAGCTCATCGACGTCTGGGACGTCGACCGCATCACCGCGCTCGGGCTGATCACCACGGGCGCGGTCGCCGTGCAGGCGATCGTGCTCGTGCTGTTCTTCCGCAAGACGGGCATGCGGTTCCGGCTCGACTTCGGATGGCGCGGTGTCGGCCTCCGCGCGACCGGCAGGAGCGCGATGTGGCTGTTCGGGATCGTGATCATCGGGCAGCTGAAGGGCCTCGTGCAGTCGCGCGTGGCGAGCCTCGGCGACGGCGCGAACATCCTGACGATGCAGAACGCCTGGTACGTCTTCTCGCTGCCGCACTCGATCATCGCCGTCTCGATCGCGATCGCCTACTTCACGCGCATGTCGCACCACGCGAGCGACGGGCAGATCGGCCGCATCCGCGACGACCTGTCGGGAGCGCTGCGCGGCGTCGGCATGCTCACCACCATCGCCGCCGTCATGCTCGCGGTCGTCGCCCCGCCCTTCGCGAGGCTGTTCGAGCAGGGCTTCGACGGCGCGATGGCGATGTCGTGGGTCATCTGGGCCTTCCTGCTGTGCGCCGTGGCGTTCAGCGCCGAGTACGTCATCCAGCGCGTCTTCTTCGCGCTCGGCGACACGCGCACCGCGTTCCTGTACGCCTCGGTCAGCATGTTCCTCACCTTCGCGCTGCTGTGGTGGGCATCGACCCTGCCCGCCGAGTGGGTGATCGCCGGCACGGCCCTCGCCGTCTCGATCGCGAACCTCATCTCGGCCTCGGTGTGGCTCGTGCTCGTGCGACGCAAGATCGGACCCTTCGGGTTCCGCCTCGTCGCGTGGCGCCACGCCCAGTACTTCGCCTACGCGCTCGTGGCCGGCGCAGCGGGCTTCGGCATCGTGTGGGCGCTCGGCGGCTACGTCGACGGCGGCTTCGCGACGGCGACGAAGCTGCAGGGCGTCGCCACGTGCGCCGCCGCCGGCGTCGTCATGGCCCTGGTCTACTTCGGCCTGCTCTACATCACGCGCAACCCCGACTTCCGCTCGACCGTGGCGCTCGTGCTCGCCAAGCTGCGCGGTCGCGGCAACGGCGGCACCGCGGCTCCCGACGCGCCCGCCGGCACCGAGCCCGTCTGACGCACGGCCGATCCACAAGCCCGCCGTCTACCATGACGGCCACCGGGGCCCCGTGCCCCGAGCCGCGCAGACACCCCTGGGAGGCACGCATGGCGAGCCCGCTCATCCGCATCGCAGCGCCCCTGCTCGTCGGTGCGCTCGCGGCCGCCGGCACGATCGTGGCGAGCGCCCTCTCGCGCGGTCGCGAGCAGCACGCGCTCACGGCAGGGCCGCGACCGCTCGCGGTCGAGGGGTGGTGGTCGTCGGATGCGTCCTCCTCGCTCGCGCACGCGCACCCGGCGGTGCTCATCGTGGACGCCGACACCGCGACCCTCATCGACTCGTGGGATCGACGCATCCGCGACCGGGTGCACCGGCCGGTCGTGCGCCGCACGCCGGAGTGGCCCGCAGCGGGCCGGATCGTGGTGGATGCCGCGACGGGGGATCTCCTGACCGTGCTGAGCGAGCCGGAGCGGCCCCGCGAGCGGGGAATGCCGGCGACCTAGAATCGGTTGTTCCAGGAGCATCCCCGCCACGACCCAGGAGGCCTCGTGCACGACGTCATCATCATCGGCTCCGGCCCGGCCGGCTACACCGCCGCGATCTACGCCGCGCGCGCGAACCTCAAGCCGATCGTGCTCGCCTCGAGCGTCGAGATGGGCGGCGACCTCATGACGACGACCGACGTCGAGAACTTCCCCGGCTTCCCCGAGGGCGTGCAGGGACCCGACCTCATGTTCGCGATGCAGCAGCAGGCCGAGCGCTTCGGCGCCGACGTGCGCATGCAGGATGCGACCGAGCTCGAGCTCGACGGCGAGGTGAAGCGCGTGCACGTCGGCGACGAGGTGCTCGAGGCGCGCACCGTCATCGTCGCGACGGGCTCCGCGTACCGCAAGCTCGGCGTCCCCGGCGAGGAGGCGCTCTCGGGCCACGGCGTCTCGTGGTGCGCGACGTGCGACGGGTTCTTCTTCAAGCAGAAGCAGCTCATCGTCGTCGGCGGCGGCGACTCGGCGATGGAGGAGGCGACCTTCCTGACGAAGTTCGCCGACAAGGTCACGATCGTGCACCGCTCGGAGGCGTTCCGCGCGAGCGAGGTCATGCTGCAGCGTGCCCGCCAGGACGAGAAGATCGAGTTCCTGACCAACGCCGTCGTGGAGCGGATCAACGGCTCCGACGTCAACGGCACGAACCAGGTCTCGAGCGTCACGCTGCGCGACACGCTCACCGACAGCACGTGGGACCTGGCGATCGACGGCGTCTTCGTCGCCATCGGCTCCGACCCCCGCACGCACCTCGTGCACGGCAAGCTCGACCTCACCGCCGACGGCACGATCGCCGTCGAGGGCCGCTCGTCGCTGACGTCGGTGCCGGGCGTCTTCGCCGCCGGGGATGTCATCGACCCCACCTACCGCCAGGCCATCACCGCTGCGGGCTCCGGCACCGTCGCTGCGCTCGACGCCCAGCACTACCTGGCCGCGCACCCCGCGCCGGCGCTCGTCTCGAGCCCCGACGACGTCGCACTCTAGAGAGGAAGCACCGTGAAGGAAGTCACCACCGCATCGTTCGAGCAGGATGTCCTGCAGTCCGACAAGCCCGTCGTCGTGGACTTCTGGGCCGCGTGGTGCGGCCCGTGCCGCGCCGTGAGCCCGATCCTCGAGCAGATCGACGCCGAGACCGACAAGCTCGACGTCGTCAAGGTGAACGTCGACCAGGAGCCCGACCTGGCGATGCGCTACAACATCACCTCGATCCCTGCCATGAAGGTCTTCCAGGGCGGCCAGGTCGTGCACGAGCTCATCGGCGCTCGCCCGAAGCCCGCGATCGAGCAGGAGCTCGCCGCGTACCTCTGATCGCTTCTCGCCCAGCAGGCGGGCATCGACACACCACAGCGGCGGTCCGGAAGGGCCGCCGCTGTGCGTGGCGGCGCGGAGGCGTCCGACGGGCCCTCGGCCCGTCGCGTCAGTCGGCGCTGGGCTCGCCGCCCCCGAAGCCCCGCTCCCCCAGCTCGGCCAGGATGCGGTTGAGGTCGGCGACCGTCGCGAAGTCGATCGTGAGCTGGCCCTTCGAGCGGCCGAGCGTCACGCGCACGCGCGTGTCCAAGCGATCCTCGAGGCGCGTCGCGATCTCGTCGAGCCCGTGCTGCACGGCGCCCTTGGTCGGCGCCTTGCGCGGGCTTCGCGTCTGCAGCAGCCCCGCGGCGGCCTCGGCCGCGCGCACTGAGAGATCCTCATTGACGATCTTGGCCGCGAGCTGCTCCTGCGCCTCGGGCGTCGGCAGCGACAGGATCGCCCGCGCGTGGCCAGCCGAGAGCACGCCGCTCGCGACGCGCGCCTGGATCGACTCGGGGAGCTTCAGCAGCCGGATCGTGTTCGAGATCTGCGGTCGGCTCCGCCCGATGCGCTTGGAGAGCTCGTCCTGCGTGATCGCGAAGTCCTCCATGAGCTGCTGGTAGGCCGATGCCTCCTCGAGCGGGTTGAGCTGCGCGCGATGCAGGTTCTCGAGCAGGGCGTCGCGCAGCATCGCGTCGTCGGGCGTGTCCTTGACGATCGCCGGGATCGTCTCGAGGCCGGCACGCTGGCTCGCACGCCAGCGCCGCTCCCCCATGATGAGCTCGTACTGCGTGCCGTCGTCGGCCGCCGCCGCCGGCCGGACGACGATCGGCTGGAGCACGCCGAACTCCCGGATGGAGTGCTCGAGCTCGCTGAGGTCGTCCTCGTCGAACACCGTCCGCGGCTGGCTCGCGTTGGGGCGGATGCTGCCGGGCGCGATCGCGACGAGGGTCGCGCCGGGGACCTCGAGCAGCTCCTGCGACTCCTCCTCGCCCGAGAAGAAGACGTCGACCGGCCGAGCACCCGGCTTCGAAGGCCGCCGTCGGCGAGGAGCCGCCACGTCCGCAGCGGCCGGTGCCGCAGCGGCGTCGGTCGCCTGCGCGGCGTCGCTCGAGGGCGCCGGTCCCGTGGGGATGAGCGCTCCGATGCCGCGTCCCAGTCCTGCCCTCTTGCTCATGCTGTTCCTCTGCGTGCGATCTCCGCGGCCGCCTCTCGGTACGAGAGTGCTCCGGGTGAGTTGGGGTCGTAGGCGATGACCGTCTGGCCGTAGCCCGGGGCTTCCGACACCCGCACCGAGCGCGGGATGACGGTCTCGAGCGTCTCGTCGGGGAAGTGCGCGCGCACCTCGTCGACGACCTGACGAGACAGGAGCGTGCGGCCGTCGAACATCGTGAGCAGCACCGTGCTGACACGGAGCTTCGGGTTGAGGTGCGCCTGGATCCGGCTGATCGTGTCGAGCAGCTGCGTGACGCCCTCGAGGGCGTAGTACTCGCACTGGATCGGCAGCAGCACCTCGGTCGCCGCCGTGAACGCGTTGATGGTGAGCAGTCCCAACGACGGCGGGCAGTCGATGAAGACGTAGTGCGGCGGCTCGTCGACCGACGAGAGGTGCGCATCGAGCGCCTCCCGCAAGCGATGCTCGCGGCGCTCCATGCCGGCCAGCTCGAGATCCGCGCCGGCGAGGTGGATCGTCGAGGGCACGACCTGCAGGCGCTTGTGCTGCGGGCTGACCGCGATGGCGCTGCTGAGCGGCTCGCCCTCGAGGAGCACGTCGTACGTGCTCACGACGTCGGCATGGTGATCGATGCCGAGCGCGGTCGACGCGTTGCCCTGCGGGTCGAGGTCGAGCACGAGCACCCGTGCGCCGCCCTGGGCGAGCGACGCGGCGAGGTTGACCGCGGATGTCGTCTTCCCGACGCCGCCCTTCTGGTTCACGACGGTGAGGATCCGCGTGCGCGAGGGGAGCGGAAGCTCCTGCGACGCGAGCGCCTGGCGGCGACGCGCCATCGCGGCGAGCTCACGAGCGATCGGGGTCGTGTCGAACTTTCCCGTGGTCACGCGCGCCTTCCTGGTCGATGTTTCACGTGGAACATCGCCTCCGGGGGCGAGCCGCACGTGGGCGAGACTCCAGTTTGGCGTGCGATGGCCCAATCGCAAAGTCGGGACGCGCACTCGGGCCGCCCAAGGTGCGCGCGACTCCTCCACACCGGTTCTCCACAGGGGTGTGGATAACTCCATCGCGCCGCGTGTCACGGCGGGACGGCGCCCCTGAGGCTTCAGTGCCCCGGTTTTCCCCGTGTTTCCGCGGTATTTCGTAACACTCATGCGAGAACGTCGGAGTGCTGCCCGCCTCGGGCGCGCGAGTTCTCCACAGCTCTCCACAGCACGACCGGCAGGTTGCCCTCCTGGACGCATGCAGACCGGCGCAACGATTCCCGCGGGGCATGCGTGCGCGCTCGCTCCCGTCAGCACCGCGTTCCGTTGCCCACCCGCACTTCGCTTCGAGCTTCAAGTGCAGCACTCCGAGTGCTGATGCCAGCGCCATGCTGCGCTGCCGCACCGCTGTGCGTCGGTCGCGCACGCCGGTGCCTTCGGACAAGGGCCGATGTCTGGGTCGCACAACCGTACACTGTCGTCGTTTCACGTGAAACATCTGCGGCACCCTCCGGGAAGCCGCGCAGCAGATGGTGACGAAGGCCGACCGCCGGCTTGCGACGCTTCACGTGAAACGTTGGCCGCGACGCCGCCATGCATCGGCTGCGCACGACCGCGGATGTTTCACGTGGAACATCGGCAGGGCTCGGAACCGGGTGTTTCACGTGGAACATCGACGCGCCGGAACGAGGACACGCGCATCGGGAGGAGGGACCACGCCATACCCGGCAGCCGCGAGCCGAACCGTGTCGCCGCCGCACATCGCCGGATCGGGAGCGCTTGCGCGAAACACGATCGCTTCGTCCTCGAGCGTGCACGACCGAGGAGCCGCTCGTGCCGCGGCGCACGGACACCCGGGTACCGCGGCGGCGCGACAGTGGTGGTCGGCGTTCGGCTCAGAGTCGCTAGCACGCGAGCGCGGCACCGGCCTGCCCGTTCATCGGCGGCACCGACATGCCATCAGCGCCACGCACGAGAAAGCAGGGAGCCCGCAGTGGGACCGCAGCGTTCCACGTGAAGCATCTGCCGGAGACCGCGCGGCCCGACGAGCTCTGTCGGTGTCGACGCACGACGGCCGGCTCGCCGACGACGAAGACTGCGTGGGCACCGCCCGCGCGCTCGTCGCCGCGAGCGTCCCACATGCGGAGCGCCGACCGAGGGAGTCGGGCGCGCTACGGGTCGACGAGCGCGCGCACCACGCGCGTGGTCTCGAGGCCGTGCTCCGCGCCGAGCTCGAGCACCTCCACGTCGTGCAGGCGATGCTTGCGGATCACCTTGTGGGCTGCGGCGATCTCCTCCTCGGCACGACTGCCCTTCATGAGCAGCAGCTCGCCGCCGCTGCGAGCGAGGGGAGCGGTGAGGGGCACGAGCGTGCGCAGGGCCGAGACCGCCCGAGCCGTCACCTGATCGAGCGGCAGCAGCGTGCCGGAACCCG
>JAPSIA010000200.1 GCA_031179215.1 Agrococcus sp. | reverse complement strand
TCGACCGAGACGTGGCCCGGGAGCGCGAGGATGTCGGTCATGACGCGCGCGACGTCGTCGGCCGAGAGGGGATCCTGCACGCCCTGGTAGACCGCGTCCGCCTTCGCCTTGTCGCCGCCGAACCGGACGAGGCTGAACTCCTCGGTCCACACCATGCCGGGCGCGACCTCCATGACCCGGATGGGCTCGCCGTGCAGCTCGAGCCGCAGCACGTCGACGAGCTGCTTCTCTGCGGCCTTCGCCGCGTTGTAGCCGGAGCCTCCCGTGTACGGCACGGTCGCGGCGATCGAGGTGACGACCATGATCTCTGCGTAGGAGCCGCCGCGCGTCGAGGCGCGCAGCAGCGGCAGGACCGCGTCGATCACCCGCTTGGCGGCGATGACGTTCGACTCGAACATCCACCGCCAGTCCTCGATCGTCGTCTCGCCGAGCGGCGCGGCGCCCTTCGCGCCGCCCGCGACCTGCACGAGGCCGGTGGGCCGGAAGGCAGCCGCCGCGTCGGCGAAGGCCGCGACCGACGCCTCGTCGGTGAGGTCGGCAGCGAACGTCTCGCAGCCGATCTCGGCCGCGAGCGCCTCGAGCCGCTCCGCGCGCCGCGCGACGGCGAGCACGCTCCAGCCCCGCTCGACCGCCTGGCGGGCGACCGCCGCTCCGATGCCGCTCGATGCTCCCGTGACGATGATCCGCTTCTCGCTCATAGCGCCATGCAAGCAAACGCGAGGCGCCGACGCCACTCGAGCCCGAGTGTTACGTCGTGCGACGCACCGCGCTGGCCAGGCCGGTGCGTCGCATCCAGACTCGGGAGCACGCCACCGAGACCCGGCACGCCGGGCGCCAGCAAGGAGAACCCATGAGCGACTGGAAGTTCGAGACCCTCCAGGTCCACGCGGGCGCGCAGCCCGACCCCACCACGAAGGCGCGGATCACGCCGGTCTACCGCACGACGTCCTACGTCTTCGACGACACCGATCACGCCGCGCGACTGTTCGGCCTCGCCGAGTTCGGCAACATCTACTCGCGCATCATGAACCCCACGAACGACGTCGCCGAGCAGCGCATCGCGGCGCTCGAGGGCGGCACGGCAGCCCTGCTCCTCTCGTCGGGCCAGGCCGCGACCACCTACGCCATCCTCAACATCGCCGACGCGGGTGACCACTTCGTCGCCTCCTCGTCGATCTACGGCGGCACGTACAACCTGTTCAACTTCACGCTGCGCAAGCTCGGCATCGAGGTCACCTTCGTCGAGGACCAGGACGACCTCGACGAGTGGCGCCGCGCGATCCGCCCCAACACGAAGGCGCTGTTCGGCGAGACGATCGGCAACCCGCGGATCAACCTGCTCGACATCGCCGGTGTCGCCGGCGTCGCCCACGAGGCGGGCGTGCCGCTCATCGTCGACAACACGATCGCGACGCCGTACCTCATCCGCCCGCTCGAGCACGGCGCCGACATCGTCGTGCACTCGGCGACGAAGTTCCTCGCCGGCCACGGCTCGGTCGTCGCCGGCGCGATCGTCGACGGCGGGAAGTTCGCGTGGTCGGCGTCGGACCGCTTCCCGGGCCTGACGACGCCGGACGAGTCGTACCACGGCGTGACCTACACCGAGGCGCTCGGCGACGCGATCGCCTACATCATCAAGGCGCGCGTGACGCTCCTGCGCGACGTCGGCGCTGCCGCGGGTCCCGACGCGGCGTGGCAGCTGCTGCAGGGCATCGAGACGCTCTCGCTGCGCATCGACCGCCACGTCGCCAACGCGACCTCGATCGCGCGGTTCCTCGAGGCGCACCCGCAGATCGCCGCGGTGCACTACGCCGGCCTGCCCTCGAGCCCCTGGCACGAGCGCGGCTCGCAGCTCGCGCCGCGGGGCACGGGAGCCGTGCTCTCGTTCGAGCTCGTCGGCGGCGTCGAGGCGGGCAAGGCCTTCGTCAACTCGCTCGAGCTCTTCAGCCACCTCGCCAACATCGGCGACGTGCGCTCGCTCGTGATCCACCCCGCGTCGACGACCCACGCGCAGCTGACGCCCGAGCAGCAGCTCTCGGCGGGCGTCACGCCGGGCCTCGTGCGGCTCTCGGTCGGCATCGAGCACGTCGACGACCTCACCGCCGACCTCGGCCGCGGCCTCGAGGCCGCCGCCGCGCACGTGCGCTCGGTCGAGACCGCGTCGGCCTGACGCGTCGAGGGGGCGGGCACCGGATGGACTGGCAGCGGAGCGACGACGCGCAGCCGGCATCGAGGGTGCCCGCCTCGCGGCTGCTCGACGGGCTCGCG
>JAPSIA010000079.1 GCA_031179215.1 Agrococcus sp. | reverse complement strand
TGCACGCGAGCCGCGACCTGCGGCCCGAGGCCGGCAACCCCGAGTCGATGCGCACCTCCGCGTCGATCGCCGCGCTCTACGTGCAGCACGAGTCCAACCGCGTGATCGACTTCATGACGCGGCACGGACTCGACGACGAGGAGTGGCTGCCGGGCATCACGGTCAACACCTCGACGTTCTGGGCGACCGCGGCCGAGCTCGCCGAGCTCGCCGAGGAGATCGCGCACCTCGCAGACCGGTTCCGCGGTCGCAAGGACCCCGCCAAGCGTCCGCCGGGCAGCCGCAAGGCGCACCTGTTCGCGACGCTCAACCCCGACTTCGACTCGCCCGCGAGCCCCGCCGCCGATGCCCGGCCCGCGGCGCAGGACGCGGCCCCCGCGGCCGGCTGACGCCGGCAGCGCCCACCGCATCCACCGCTGCCCGCCGCGCCCGGCGCGTGCGCCCGCCGCCGCGCCGCGGCGCCCCTGTCATGCGCTGCGATGCGCACGCCAGCGGCGCCGACCGCTCCTGCGCGGCGCGACCCCTCGCTGACGCGCACATCCCAGCGCCCCCGCACCCTGACCGGACGAAGGAGTCCCCGATGGCCGCCACCGCATCCGCCCCCGACCCGCGCCGAGCCGCCAAGCCGCCCTCGCCGATGGCGCGCCCCGCCTACCGGCGGCTCATGGTCGGCTGGTTCGCCACCAACCTCGGCGACAGCGCCCTCTACCTCGTGCTCGCCATCTGGGTGCGGGAGCTCACGGGCTCCGACGCCGCCGGCGCGCTCGTCTTCCTCTTCCTCGGCCTGCCTGCGCTCCTCGCGCCGTGGGCGGGCCAGCTCGCCGACCGCGTGCACCGCCGGCCGCTGCTCATCGCCACGAACCTCGGCACCGCATGCGTGATCCTCGCGCTGCTGCTCGTGGCGGGGCCCGAGCACGTGTGGCTCATCTACGCCGTGACCTTCGGCTACGGGCTCTCCGCCTACCTCACGGCCTCGGCGCAGTCGGGGCTGCTGCGCGACCTGCTGCCCGACGAGGAGATCGGCGCCGCCAACGGCATCTTCACCTCGATCGACAACGGCATGCGCATCGTGAGCCCGCCGCTCGGGGCGGGCCTCTACGTGCTCGCGGGTCCGTGGGCGGTCGTCGGGGTGAGCGTGGCCGGCTACCTCGTCATGGCGCTCATGCTGCTGACCGTGCGCATCGAGGAGTCCGAGCCCGAGCCCCGCGGCGAGGGAGAGACGTACTGGCACGAGGTCTCCGCAGGCTTCCGCGAGCTGCTGCGCGACCCGCTGCTTCGGCTGCTCACGATCGCGGGCGCCGTCGGCTTCGGCCTCACGGGCATCCTCAACGCCACCGTCTTCCCGCTCATCGAGGAGGGGCTGCAGGCCGGCCCCGCCGCGCTCGGGCCCGCGCAGGCGATCCAGGGCGTCGCCGCGCTCGCGGGCGGGCTGCTCTCGGCGATGGCGCTGCGCCGGATGGGGGAGCGCCGGCTGTTCGCGTGGGGCATGACGCTCGTCGCGGTCGGCTCCTTCGCCGCCTTCGCGATCGTGCAGTGGCCGCTGCCGGAGGAGTGGATGCGCTGGGCCGGCATCGCCCTCGTGCAGTGGCCGATCGGCTTCGGCATCCCGTGGACGATCGTGGGCCTGTCGACGCTGCGCATGCGCCGCGTGCCTCGCCGCGTGCAGGGTCGAACCTCGGCGGCGATGAACGTGTCGATCAACGTGCCGCAGATGCTCATGCTCGCCCTCGGCACGGGTGCGATGGCGCTCGTCGACTTCCGCTGGCTGCTGCTCGCCGCCGCGATCGGCATCGCCGCGGCAGCGCTCGCCGTGTGGGCGGGTCGCGGGCTCGACGAGCCGGCGGATGCGGCGGCGCCGGTCGCCGAGCCGCCCTCGGGCGCCGGTCGAGGCGCGGAGCCGACGGCAGCCGCGTCGCAGCACCGAGAGCGTCCGACCAGCGGATGATTCCGGGCAGCACGGCGCCCAGCGGGGCCGGCGGCGTGCGAGGCTCCCGCCATGCGCACCATCCCCGCCCGCCTGCCGCGCCGCTCGAGCGCCGCGCTGGCCGCACTCCTCGTCGCGGCGACCACGGGCTGCGCGCTCCTGTCGACGCCGTCGCCGACGACGACGGTGACGGATGCGTCGGGGCGCGAGGTCACGCTCTCGTGGGCCGACTACCCGGGCGACCCCTACGTCGAGCCGGCCGAGGTGCTCGCCGCACCGCGGGCCGAGCACGCGGAGGCGGTCGCCGAGGCGCAGCTGACCGAGCTGCGCGCCGCGATCGACGCGCACGCGCCGGGGCTCGCGTGGGAGCGCGCGCTCGAGGGCGGCGTCTACCCGCACGACGGCAACGGCTACGGCGGGCCGACCGCGCACCGCACCCTGAACGCGACCGAGCTGCATGCGGCCGACGTGCCCGAGGACTGGCCGGCGCTCGTGACCGTGATCGAGGCCGAGCTCGCCGAGCTCGGGTACGGCCCCATCGAGTGGGAGTTCGAGCGGGAGCCGTTCGAGCACGAGACGCCGGCCGAGCGCGACGCCGCGGTCGTCGAGGGCTTCGGCGCGCTCGAGCCGGAGCGGATGTGGCAGTGGCTCGGCACCGCGCACGACGGCGCGATGTGGGTCACCGTCATGCTCGTCGACGTCGACCGCGGCGTCGGCGCCCCGCCCGACGCCGAGCCCGGCTCGCCCGAGCGGCTCGGCCTCATGGTCGGCGGCACCGTGATCGCGGCGGCGGACGAGCAGGCGTACCGCGACGGCGTCGCGCCCTTCGAGGGCCTCGAGCACCCGGAGCCGACGGAGTCGTGAGGCGCGGCGCTCGCGATCCGGGCCGCGGAGCACCGCCCGCCGGTGAGGGCCGCGCTCGGCGAGCGCATAGCCGCCCGTGACAGGCTGAGCGCATGACGCAGACCACCACGAGACTCGGCGACTTCACGGCGGAAGCCCTCACGGGCGGCGAGGTGGACCTCGGCCAGTACGAGGGCAAGGTCGTGCTCGTGGTCAACACCGCGAGCGAGTGCGGCTTCACGCCGCAGTACGAGGGGCTCGAGCAGCTGTACCGCGACCTCGGCGAGCAGGGGCTCGTCGTGCTCGGCTTCCCCTCCGACCAGTTCGGCCACCAGGAGCCCGGCACGGAGGCCGAGATCGCCGAGTTCTGCCAGCGCAACTACGGCGTCTCCTTCCCGATGTTCGCCAAGATCGACGTCAACGGACCCGAGGCGCACCCGCTCTACCAGTGGCTGAAGAGCGAGCAGAAGGGCCTCATCGGCGGCGCCATCAAGTGGAACTTCACCAAGTTCCTCATCGGCCGCGACGGCACCGTGCTCGCGCGCTACGCCTCCACGACGAAGCCCGAGGACATCCGCGCCGACATCGAGCGGGCGCTCGCCGCCTGAGCCCCGGGGGGTTGCGCCCTGCGCATCCGGGGGAGAACCCCCGGGTGCCGCGCCGCCCCGCGGCCTACCGTGGTGGCATGACCGTCCCGAACCCGTCGCCGCAGCCGCTGCCCGTGCAGCAGCCCGTGCCGAACCCGGCGCTGCCGCCGCACGTGCTCGCGGCGCCCGGCGACCCGTACGCGGGCAGCCGCGGCGAGCGGCCGTTCGTGCCGCCGGTCGCCGCCGCCCAGCCGACATCGCCTCCGCGCCCGCCCTTGACGAGCGCCGCCGCGCACCGCGCCCGGCTCGCGGGCGGCATCGGCGGCGGGGTCGCGTGGCTCGGGCTCGGGCTCACCCAGCTGAGCGCGACGCTGCTGCTGCTGCCCGTGCTCGTCGGCGGTGCCGTCTTCGGCATCGGCTTCGCGCTCGAGCAGGACGGCTCGAGCGCGACGGCGGGAGCGTGGTCGCGCGTGCTCGACTGGCTCGCGAGCCCGGGCGGCATCGCGCTCGCGCTCGGGATCCCCGGCGGCATCCTCGTCGCGCTCCTCGGCCTGTGGATCAGCACGCGCATCCTGCGGCACCCCGGCATCCGCCGCCCGGTCGGCGTCACGTGGGCGGGCTTCGGCCTCGCGGCCGGCGCCGCCGCGCTGCTGTCGGGGCTCGGATCGACCGCGCTGCCCGCCCTCGGCGGCGTGCCCTTCGGCGACGCCCTCGACTTCGACGTGCGCGGCTTCCCGCCCGGCGCGGGGCCCTCGAGCGAGGAGGAGGCCCGGGAGTGGCTCGCGCAGGGCGGCGCCCAGCTGATCGAGCGGCTCGCGGATCCCGCGGCGCTGCTGGGCATGCTCGGCCCCTGGCTCGCGCTCGGGCAGCTGCTCGCCCTCGTCGTGCCGATCGTCGTGAGCATCGTCACCTGGTGGTGGATGGCGCACGCGATGCGGCCGCCGGCCGTCGGCGCACCGCAGGACGCGCGCTAGCGCTGCTCAGGGTCAGCCCTTCGCGCGCCTCGCGATGTCGCGCGCGATGATCTCCTTCATGATCTCGGTCGTGCCGCCGTAGATCGACTGCACGCGGGAGTCGCGGAACGCGCGAGCGATCGGGAACTCCTCCATGAAGCCGTAGCCGCCGTGCAGCTGCAGGCTCTTCGTGATGACGCGCTGCTCGAGCTCCGTCGCCCACCACTTCGCCTTCGAGGCGTCCACCGTCGACAGGTGCCCCTCGTCCAGGGCGAGGATGCAGCGCTCGACGTAGGCGCGCGCGACGTCGAGCTCGGTCTCGAGCTCCGCGAGCGTGAACCGCACCGTGGGGAGGTCGCCGACGAGGCCCCCGAAGGCCTTCCGCTGGAAGACGTAGTCGCGGCCCCACGCGTAGGCGGCCTCCGCCGAGGCGAGCGCCCCGCCGGCGATCGAGAGCCGCTCGCGCGGCAGGCGCTCCATGAGGTAGACGAGGCCCATGCCGGGCTCGCCGACCACGTTCTCGGCGGGGATGCGCACGTCGCGGAAGAACAGCTCCGCCGTGTCCTGCGCGTGCAGGCCGAGCTTGTCGAGCTTCCGGCCGCGCTCGAAGCCCGGGAAGCCGTCCTCGACGAGGAGGAGCGAGAAGCCGCGCGAGCCCGCCGCGGGATCGGTGCGGGCGAACACGAGCACCTTGTCGGCGTGGAAGCCGTTGGTGATGAACGTCTTCGAGCCGTTCAGGATCCAGTCGTCGCCGTCGCGCACGGCACTCGAGCGGATCCCCTGCAGGTCGCTGCCCGCGTCGGGCTCGGTCATGCCGACCGCGCCGATCGAGTCGCCCGAGGCCATCGGCGGCAGCCATCGCTCGAGCTGCTCGGGGGTGCCGAGGTCCATGAGGTACGGCAGCACGATGTCGTCGTGCACCCCGAAGGTCGCGTTGATCGACGCCGCGCCGACGCGCGCGAGCTCCTCGCTCAGCACCATGCGGAAGCGGTAGTCGGCGACCTCCATGCCGCCGAACCGCTCGGGGATCGCGAGCCCGACCATGCCGGCCTCGCCCATCCGCCGGTACAGGTCGCGGTCGACGAGGCCCTCGGCCTCCCATCGCGCGTAGTGCGGTGCGACGTGGCGGGCGACGAAGTCGCGCACGCTCGCGCGGAACGCCTCGTGCTCGTCGTCGTAGAAGGTGGAGCGCATCTCGGTGCATCCTCTCCGGTCTGGCCTCGCGGCCTAGCGGGCCTGCATGCGGATCGCGCCGTCGAGCCGGATCGTCTCGCCGTTGAGCATCGGGTTCGCGACGATCTGCGTCACGAGCAGGGCGAACTCGGAGGGGTGGCCCAAGCGGGCCGGATGCGGCACCTGGGCGCCGAGGCTCGCGCGCGCCTCCTCCGGCAGGGCCGCGAGCAGCGGCGTGTCGAACAGGCCCGGCGCGATCGCCATGACGCGGATGCGGTGGGCGGCGAGCTCGCGCGCGATCGGGAGCGTCATGCCGACGATCCCGCCCTTCGAGGCCGAGTAGGCAGCCTGGCCGATCTGGCCGTCGAAGGCTGCGACGGAGGCGGTCGAGACGATGACGCCCCGCTCCTCGCCGTCCGCACCGCCGATGGGCTCGAGCCGCGCCATGCGCTCGGCGGCGAGCCGGATGACGTTGAAGGTGCCGACGAGGTTGATGTCGATCACGCGCTGGAAGCGGTCGAGCGGGAAGGCGCCCGACCTGCCGACGACCTTCGCCGCGTCGTTGACGCCCGCGCAGCCCACGACGATGCGCAGGTCGCCCAGCTCCGCTGCCGCGTCGAGCGCAGCGGCGACCTGCGCCTCGTCGCGCACGTCGCCCGCGGCGAACGTGACCCCGTCGAGCGCGGCGAGGGACTCCGCCGCCTCGGAGCCGCCGAGGTCGAGCACCACGACCTTCGCGCCCTGCGCGAGGAGCGCCTCCGTCGTCGCGCGACCGAGCCCCGACGCGCCGCCGGTGACGAGCGCCACCTGCCCCGTGATCTCCATGCCCGACCTCCCTGCGCGACCTCCATCGGCCGCGCGCGCGGTTGCTCGCGACGGTAGCTGGCGGGCCGACCACCGGGCAAGCGATGCGGCGCTGGCGCGCCGCGCACCCAGGATGGTAGATATGTGGACGTCCACGCAACTGCGAGGACGACATGCAGAGCGAGCTCGACGAGGAGGTCGTGCGGGTGACCATGACGCTGCCGAACCCGACCGAGAGCGCCACGAGCGCCGAGGAGCGCGCGGCGCTCGTCGAGGCGGTGCGCGACTTCGCCGACGCGCGCCTCGCGCCGTTCGCGAACCAGCGCGACGCCGATCACGAGTTTTCCGTCGAGACGCTGCGCGAGGCGGGTCAGCTCGGCCTCGGCGCCATCTGCGTGCGCGAGGACGTCGGCGGCGCCGGCCTCAGCAGGCTCGACGCGATCGCGATCTACGAGGAGCTCGCGCGCGGCGACATCGCCCTCGCGACGTACATCTCCATCCACAACATGGTGGTCGGCATGATCGACGCCGAGGGCACCGACGAGCAGCGGCACCGCTGGGTGCCGCAGCTCGCGACGATGGACGAGCTCGCGAGCTACTGCCTCACC
Source organism: Agrococcus sp. (assembly GCA_031179215.1). GTDB lineage: Bacteria > Actinomycetota > Actinomycetes > Actinomycetales > Microbacteriaceae > Agrococcus. Next base: position 3,044 of record JAPSIA010000079.1, on the reverse strand, counting down.
GAGCCCGGCGCGGGCTCCGACGCCGCCGCCGTCGCGACGACCGCCGTGCGCGACGGCGACGACTACGTGCTCACGGGCACGAAGCAGTTCATCTCCGGCGCCGGCACCTCCGCCGTCTACGTCGTCATGGCACGCACGGGCGGGGCAGACCCCGCGCTGCAGGGCTCGCGCGGCATGACGGCGTTCATCGTGCCCGGCGACGCCCCCGGCCTCTCGTTCGGCGCCGAGGAGCAGAAGATGGGCTGGCGCGCGCAGCCCACGCGCGCCGTCATCCTCGACGGCGTGCGCATCCCCGCCGCGAATCGGCTCGGCAGCGAGGGCGACGGCTTCGGCATCGCGATGCGCGGCCTCAACGGCGGGCGCCTCGGCATCGCGGCAGCGTCGATCGGCGGCGCCCAGTTCGCCCTCGAGCGCACGATCGCGTACGTCAAGGACCGCGCGACCTTCGGCCAGCCGCTCGCGACCCGGCAGCACGTGCAGTTCCAGCTCGCCGACATGGAGACCGAGCTGCAGGCGGCGCGCGCCCTGCTCGAGCGCGCCGCGGCGATGCTCGACGCGAAGGCGCCCGACGCGCCCGTCGCGTGCGCGATGGCGAAGCGCTTCGCGACCGACACGGGCTTCCGCGTCGCCGACGAGGCGCTGCAGCTGCACGGCGGGTACGGCTACCTGCACGAGTACGGCATCGAGCGCGTGGTGCGCGACCTGCGCGTCCACCGAATCCTCGAGGGCTCGAACGAGATGATGCGGATGATCGTCGGCCGCGCGCTGCTCGGCCGGCGATGACCGCGGCACGATCGACGAGGAGCCCCGTGAGCCACATCCGCACCGAGATCCGCGACGCGCTCGGGGTCATCGTGCTCGAGCGCCCCGAGGCGCTCAACGCCCTCACCCACGAGATGGTGCGCGCGATCGCGGATGCGCTGCGCTCCTTCGCGGCGGTCGATGCGGTCGAGCGCGTGCTCATCCACGGCGCGGCCGCGCAGGCCGGCGACGAGCGGCCGCGCTGGCAGCGGGCGCTGTGCGCCGGCGGCGACGTCGTGACGCTGCGCGACGACGTCGAGCGCACGCGCGGCCAGGGCGCCGCTCGCTTCTGGCGCGACGAGTACGCGCTCAACGCGGCGATCGCCCGCTTCCCGAAGCCCGTCGTCGCCATCCAGCACGGCGTCGTGCTCGGCGGCGGCGTCGGCATCTCGGGGCACGCGAGCCACCGCGTCGTGACCGACTCGACGCGCATCGGCTTCCCCGAGGTGACGATCGGCTTCGTGCCCGACGTCGGGGCGACGTGGCTGCTCACCCGCCGCCGCGGGGAGCTCGGCACTCGGGCCGCGCTCACCGGCGACCACTTCGGCGCCGCCGACGCGATCGCGCTCGGCCTCGCCGACGCCTTCGTGCCCGAGGAGCGCCTCGACGAGCTCGAGCGACTGCTCGAGACGACGCATCCCGAGGACGCGATCGCGCAGCTGAGCGCCGACGCGCCGGGCGGCACGCTCGAGGCCGCGCGGCCCGGCATCGACCAGGCCTTCGCGGGCGACGACCCGCAGGCGATCCTCGAGCGGCTCCGGGCGGCGGGGGAGGAGGGGCGCGCGTGGGCCGAGACGATCGCTCGCCGCTCCCCCTTCGCGGTCGCCGTGACGCTCGCGGCGCTGCGGCGCGCGCGCCGGCTCGGCTCGCTCGAGGAGGCGCTCGTGCAGGAGTACCGCGTCTCGCGCCACACCTCGCTCGCCGTCGACTTCAGCGAGGGCGTGCGCGCGCAGCTCGTCGACAAGGACCGCAAGCCCAGGTGGACGCCCGCCTCCCTCGCGGGCGTCACGCCTGCCATGGTGGAGGGGTGCTTCGCCCCGGTGCCGGAGGGCGACCTCGAGCTGCCGGAGCCCGCCGAGCCGGGCGCCCGCTCGCGGCCCGCCCCCGTGCAGGATCGGAGCCGCTGATGACCGCGCGAGCGCAGGAGGAGCGCATGACCGAGTACGAGACGATCCGGCTCGAGCGCCGGGGACGCGTCGCATGGGTGACGCTCGACCGGCCCGAGGCGCTCAACGCGCTCAACGCGCAGCTCATGCGCGAGCTCGTGGGGCTCGCGAGCGAGCTCGACCGCGACGACGCGGTCGGTGCCATCGTGGTCACCGGCAGCGAGCGGGCCTTCGCGGCGGGCGCCGACATCAAGGAGATGGCCGACAAGTCGACCGCCGAGATGCGCGAGGCCGACCACTTCGGCCCGTGGCTCGAGTTCGCCCGCGTGCGCAAGCCCGTGATCGCGGTCGTCTCGGGCTTCGCGCTCGGCGGCGGCTTCGAGCTCGCGCTGATGTGCGACATCATCCTCGCGAGCGAGACCGCGACGTTCGGCTTCCCCGAGATCGGCCTCGGCGTCATCCCCGGCATCGGCGGCACGCAGCGCATCGTGCGCGCGATCGGCTACCCCAAGGCGGCAGAGCTCGTGCTCACGGGCCGCCGCATCGACGCCGCCGAGGCGGAGCGCATCGGCATCGTCTCGCGCGTCGTGACCGCCGAGCGGCTGCTCGAGGAGGCCGCCGCGCTCGCCGAGACGATCGCGGCGCAGTCGCTGCCGGCGCTCATCGCCGCGAAGGCCGCGCTCGACGCGGCGCTCGAGACGCCGCTCGAGGCAGGCCTCGCGATCGAGGCGGAGCAGTTCACGGCGCTGTTCGACACCGCCGACCAGAAAGAGGGGATGGCGGCCTTCCGTGAGAAGCGCAAGCCCGAGTTCCGGCATCGCTGACCCTTCGACGCGCTCGGCGCCCTGCGGGGGCGGAGCGGCTCAGGGTGCCCCTTCGACGCGCTCAGCGCGCTCGGCGCCCTGCGGGCGCGGAGCGGCTCAGGGTGCCCCTTCGACGCGCTCAGCGCCCTCGGCGCGCTGCGGGCGCGGAGCGGCTCAGGGTGCCCCTTCGACGCGCTCAGCGCCCTCCGGGCGCGGAGCGGCTCAGGGTGCCCCCCGCGCACCGCTCCCTGAGCCGGTGCGCGCCCGCAGGGCGCACACCGTGTCGAAGGGCTACAGCGGCTCAGGCGCCGGTCGCGGATCCTCGAAGTCGCCG
>JAPSIA010000078.1 GCA_031179215.1 Agrococcus sp. | reverse complement strand
CATCCTCGCCTGGCGCGAGGAGCTGCTCGAGCGGGTGCTCGCCGCGCCGCTCGAGGCGCTCACGGAGTCGACGATCACCGACCCCGAGGAGCTCCGCGCGGTCGTCGCGCGCACGCGCGCCGACGGGGTCGCGATCACGACGGGCGAGCGGGTCGAGGCCTCGAGCGGCATCTCGGCGCCGGTCTTCGACGCGCACGGCGCGCTCGCCGGCGCCCTCACCGTCATGGGACCCACCCTGCGGCTCACCGCGGAGCGCTGCGCAGCGCTCATCGACGACGTCGTCGCGGCGGCCGACCGGCTCACCGCGTCGATCGGCGGCCGGCGGCCCGCGGCCGAGGAGCCCGACGGCGTCGGCTGATAGCCTGGGCGCGGATCCGGCGCCGGGTCCGCGGACGAGGGAGCCGTACCCGCAGCGCGACAAGACGGCCAGGAGGGACTCGTCATGGCATGGATCGTCCTGCTGCTCTCCGGTCTCCTCGAGGCCGTGTGGGCGGCCGCGATGCAGGCCTCGAAGGGATTCCGCCGCTGGCGGCCCACCGTGCTGTTCGCGGTCGCGATGCTCGCCTCGATGGGCGGGCTCGCGTGGGCGATGCTCGAGCTCCCCACCGGCACCGCGTACGCGGTATGGGTGGGCGTCGGTGCCGTCGCGACGGTGGTGCTGCAGCTCGCGCGCGGCAGGGAGCGGCTCTCGATCGTGCGCTCGCTGCTGCTCGTGCTGCTCATCGGCTGCCTCGTGGGCCTGAAGCTGGTGAGCTGAGGTGGCGCGCCGGACCGCGTGGCTCGTGCTGCTCGCGAGCGCGGTGCTCGAGGCGGTGTGGGCGAGCGCGCTCGGTCGCTCCGAGGGCTTCACCCAGCCCCTGCCGACCGCGATCTTCTTCGCCGCCGCGATCCTGAGCTTCGTCGGGCTCGAGCGCGCCCTGCGCGTCATCGCGCTCGCGACCGGCTACGCCGTCTGGACGGGGGTCGGCGGAGCGCTGACCGTGCTGTGGGCGCTCGCGACGGGGGAGCAGCCGTGGCACCCGCTCGTGCTCGTGTTCCTCGTCGGCATCCTCGTCGCGGTCGCGGGGCTCGCGCTCACGGAGCGCCACGAGGCGCCCGCCGACGACCGCCCCGCATCCGACTCCGCTTGAGAGCACCCAACGGCCATTCGCGACCGATGTGCGCGCAGCGTGCACATCGGCGCGGCATGGCCGTTGCGTGGCAGCGGCCTGGGCGGCCGCGCGGCTAGATGACGTACTCGGGCGACGGCAGCTCCGCGGGCGCCGTGCGGGCCACGGGTCTCGCGGGGATGCCGACGAGCGTCGTGCCCGAGGGCGCGTCGTGCAGCACGACCGCGTTCGCGCCGACCTTCACGTCGTCGCCGAGGGCGACGGGCCCGAGGATCTTCGCTCCGGCGCCGACGAGCACGCGGTGCCCGAGCGTGGGGTGGCGCTTCACGGCGGCGTTCGCCGTCCCGCCGAGGGTCACGCCGTGGTACAGCATGACGTCGTCGCCGACCTCGGCGGTCTCGCCGATCACGACGCCCATGCCGTGATCGATGAAGAAGCGCCGGCCGAGGCGCGCGCCCGGGTGGATCTCGACGCCCGTCATGCAGCGCGCGAGCTGGCTGCCGGCGCGCGCGAGGGAGCGCGCGCCGGCATGCCAGAGGCGGTGGTTGATGCGATGGGCCCACACGGCGTGCAGCGTCGAGTACGTGAGCGCGATCGTCAGCGCACCGCGAGCCGCCGGATCGTGCCGCTTCGCGTTCTCGATGTCCTCACGGACGTTGAGCAGGCCCATCCGCCCGCCTCAGGCCAGGTCGGCGTAGATGGGCATCGAGAGGTAGCGCTCGCCGGTGTCGCAGACGATCGCGACGATCGTCTTGCCAGCGGACTCGGGGCGCTTGGCGATCTCGAGCGCGGCCCAGACGATCGCGCCGGAGGAGATGCCCGCGAAGATGCCCTCCTGCGCCGCGAGCTCGCGGCCGACGCGCACCGCGTCGTCGAGCTCGACGTCGACGACCTCGTCGTAGACGTCGGTGTCGAGGAGGTCGGGCACGAAGTTCGCGCCGAGGCCCTGGATCTTGTGCGGGCCGGCCTGGCCCTTCGTGAGCAGCGGCGAGTCGGCCGGCTCCACCGCGACGATGCGGATGTCGGGGTTGAGCTCCTTGAGCCGGCCGCCGGCGCCCGTGATGGTGCCGCCCGTGCCGATGCCGGAGACGAAGATGTCGATGTCGCCGTCGGTGTCGGACCAGATCTCCTCGGCCGTCGTCTCGCGGTGGACGCGCACGTTCGCCTGGTTCTCGAACTGGCGCGCGAGCACGGCTCCCGGCGTCTCCGCGACGATCTGCTGGGCGCGCTCGACCGCACCGCGCATGCCGTCGGCGCCGGGCGTGAGCACGAGCTCGGCGCCGTAGGCCTTGAGGATCGCGCGCCGCTCGACCGACATGGTCTCCGGCATCGACAGGATCACGCGGTAGCCCCGAGCGGCGCCGACGAGCGCGAGCGCGATGCCCGTGTTGCCGCTCGTGCCCTCGACGATCGTGCCGCCGGGCTGCAGCTCGCCCGATGCCTCGGCGGCGTCGATGATGGCCCTGCCGATGCGGTCCTTCACCGATGCGCCGGGGTTGAAGGACTCGAGCTTGACCAGGACGGTCGCGTCCGAGCCGTCGATGCGCCGCAAGCGCACGAGGGGAGTGCCGCCGATCGTGGCGGTGATGTCGTCGAAGATGCGCGCCATGCCTTGTCCTTTCATCGGGTGGAAGCGGGGGTTCTACTCTAGGGGTGCAACCCGCCGGTCCCGCTGTGCCTTCCCCGACGGCGCGCTGCCGCTCGCGATCGCGGGAGCGACGCTCGAGCGGCGCTAGGTTGGAGCGGTGGAGCAGCTCGCGGTCGCCGATGTCGTGCGCGACGCCCGCTCGCACCTCGCCGCCGTCGGCATCGACGGTCCCGACGCGGAGCTCCTCGCCGCGTGGGCCGCCCGCAGCAGCCTCGGCGAGATCCGCGTCGACATGGCCATGGGGCGCGGCTTCGAGGCGGATGCGCTCGCGCGCTTCCGCGCGGCCGTCGCGCGTCGCGCGAGCCGCGAGCCGCTGCAGCACATCACGGGCGTCGCGCCCTTCCGGCACGTCGAGCTGCGCGTGGGCCCCGGCGTCTTCACGCCGCGGCCCGAGACCGAGCTGCTCGTCGACGTCGCCCTGACGCACCTGCGGCACCGGCGGCCCGATCCCGGCCTCGTGCTCGACGTCGGCACGGGCTCCGGCGCGGTCGCGATCGCGCTCGCGCGAGAGGGCAAGGCGCGCGTCGTCGCCGTCGAGGAGAGCCCCGCGGCCTTCGTGTGGGCCCGGCGCAACCTCGCCGAGCTCGCGCCGGGAGCGGTGCTGCTCCACGCCGACGCGCGCGACGCGGCGGCGCTCGCCGCGGTGGGCGTCGTGCCCGGCTCGCTCGCCGCGCTCGTGTCGAACCCGCCCTACGTGCCGCACGCCTCGGTGCCGGCCGACCACGAGGTGCGCGGCTTCGACCCCGCGAGCGCCCTCTACGCGGGTGCCGACGGGCTCGACTTCATCCGCGACCTCGTCTCGCTCGCCGCCGACCTCGTCGAGCCCGCGGGGCTCGTCGCGCTCGAGCACGCCGAGCACCAGGGCGCGGCGATCCGACGGATGCTGGGCGACGCGGGGTTCCGCGAGCCGCGCACGCTCGAGGACCTCGCGGGCCGGGATCGCGTCACCGCCGCGATCCGCTGATCGCCGCCGGGCGCGACCGCAGCCCGGCGCCCGGGCGCCGGTACCATGGGCACGTGCCCGCGATCCACGACTGCAGCGACCCCGCCTCCCTGCTCGAAGGCGTGCGGGCCGCGCGCACCGCGATCGCCGCGGGCCGGTGCATCGTCATGCCGACCGACACGGTCTACGGCATCGCGGCCGACGCGTTCTCGCACTCGGCCGTCGCGGGCCTGCTCGCGGCGAAGGGCCGCGACCGCGGCTTCCCGCCCCCCGTGCTCGTCGCCGATCGGCACATGGCGACCGCGCTCGCCGAGCGCATCCCGGCCGAGGTCGAGCCGCTGCTCGACGCGCACTGGCCCGGCCCGCTCACGGTGATCGTGCGCGCGCAGCCGTCGCTCACGTGGGATCTCGGCGACACCGGCGGCACCGTGGCGCTCCGGGTGCCCGACCACCCCATCGCGATCGGCCTGCTGCGCGAGACGGGACCGCTCGCGGTCTCGAGCGCCAACCTGCACGGCATGCCGGCGCCCACGGAGGCCGCCGCGGCCGCCGAGATGCTGGGCGACTCGGTCGCCGTCGTGCTCGACGCAGGCACGGTCGGCGGCAGCGCGGCGCCGGGGGAGCAGAACGGCTCGACGATCCTCGACTGCTCGACCGACGGCGTCGTGCGCGTCGTCCGCCAGGGCGTGCTGCCGCGCGCGGTCATCGCCGCGGCGCTCGGCGACCTGCTCGCGGACGAGCAGCTCGCCGACGGCTAGCCCATGACCTTCGGCCTCATCACGCTCGCTGCGGCGGTCATCACCTTCATCGCCAGCCGGCTCGTGCTCGGCTTCGCCCTCAAGCACGGCATCCACCCGCCCGTGCGCGAGCGCGACGTGCACTCGCGGCCCACGCCGCGCCTCGGCGGCGTGGCGATGTGCATCGGCGTGCTCGGCGCGTTCGGCATCGCCGCGCTCGTGCCCGAGCTCTCCGGCGTCTTCGCCGAGCCCGTGCGCATCTGGAGCCTGCTCGGCGGCGCGATCGCCATCTGCCTCATCGGCGTGCTCGACGACCTCTTCGACCTCGACTGGATGCTCAAGCTCGGCGCGCAGATCCTCGTGGCGGCGGGCGTGGCCGTCTTCGGCGTGCAGATCGTGAGCCTGCCGATCGCCGGCCTCACCGTGCCCTCGTCGACGATGGCCATCAGCCTCACGGTGCTCATCATCGTGCTCGTCATGAACGCCGTGAACTTCATCGACGGCCTCGACGGGCTCGTCTCGGGCACGACCATCATCGGCTCGACCGCGTTCTTCGGCTACATCTGGATGATCAGCCAGAACTTCGCGCAGCAGAACGCCTACTTCTCGCTCGCGAGCCTCATCACGGCCGTCATCGTCGGCGTCTGCCTCGGCTTCCTGCCCCTCAACTGGCATCCCGCGCGCATGTTCATGGGCGACGGGGGAGCGCTCATGCTCGGCCTGCTCACCGCGGCGAGCGCGATCGCCGTCACCGGCCAGATCGACCTCGGCACGATGGGCGGGCGCAGCCAGATCCTGCCCGCGTTCATCCCCGTGCTGCTGCCGCTCGCGATCCTGCTGCTGCCGCTGACCGACTTCGTGCTCGCGGTCGTGCGCCGCGTGATCAACGGCAACAGCCCGTTCGCCGCCGACCGCAAGCACCTGCACCACCGCTTGCTCGACATGGGGCACTCGCACCTCGGCGCCGTGCTCATCTTCTACTCGTGGACGGCGGTCGTCTCGATCGGCTGCCTGCTGTTCCTCATCTGGCCGTGGTGGATCGTGCTCGTCGCGATGCTCGCCGGCTTCCTCGTGTGCGCGATCCTCACGGCAGCGCCCGTGAGCAAGCGCGTGTGGCGCACCTTCCTCCGCGTGATGCGCGAGCGGCGCGCCGCGCGTGGGACACTGGAGCCCGACACCCCCGCTCGCGCCGACGCCCAGGGAGACAACCGGTGACCACCACCCAGATCATGCAGCGCATCCTGCTGTGGGGCGGCATCCTCGCCGCCGCCGTCGCGGTCGTCGGCGGGCTCGTCGGATGGTTCCTCGCGAGCGGCGCCGGCGTCGCCTCCGCGCTCGTCGGCACGGCGCTCGCGATCGTCTTCTGCATGCTGACGGCCGGCAGCATCCTCCTCGCCCTCAAGGTCGCGAAGGGCGAGATGGTCTCCGTGGCCTTCTTCGGCATCGTGCTCGGCGGCTGGCTCGTGAAGTTCGCGCTGTTCATCGTGCTCGTGTTCGTGCTCGGCGACCAGGAGTGGCTGCACCGGGGCGTGGCGTTCGGCGCGCTCGTGGTCGCGGTCATCGGCTCGCTCGTCATCGACTGCGTCGTCATCGCCTCGAGCAGGCAGCCCGTGATCGACAGCGACGCCGACGACGAGACGCAGGGCCGACCGGCCTCCGGCGCGCGCGCCTGAAGCTCGCGCGGTGGCGTCGGGCAGGATGCCGCTCTGATAGAGTGGTGCCCGTTCCCCCCATGCCCTCGCTCGTGTCCCGAGCGCGTCTGCCTGAGGGGTGCACCGACGTCGAACCGGCGCCAGGCGCCATGACATTGAGGAAGAGACGCTGAACGCCTTGATGACGCTGCTGGCCGCCGCTGGGACCGAGCCTGAGCCGTTCCACCCGCCGTCGATCGCCGAGTTCTTCCCGCCGCTGTTCCTCCTCCTGGAGCCGACGATCGCGTGGCTCGGCAGCGACGAGCCGATCTTCGGCATCAACCGCATCATGCTCATCCGCATGCTGTCGGCGCTCGCGGTCATCCTGATCTTCGTGCTCGGCACGCGCCGCATGCGGCTCGTCCCGACGCGGGGCCAGAGCCTCGTGGAGATGGGCCTCGGCTTCGTGCGCGACGGCATCGTCTACGACCTGCTCGGCGAGAAGGACGGCAAGCGCTTCCTCCCGCTCGTGACCACGATCTTCTTCATGGTGCTCGCGATGAACGTGACGGGCATCATCCCGTTCCTCAACATCGCCGGCACCTCGGTCATCGGCGTGCCGCTCGTGCTCGCGATCGTCTCGTACGTCGCCTTCATCTACGCGGGGCTCAAGAAGCACCCCGGCGCGTTCTTCAAGAACTCGCTCTTCCCCTCGGGCGTGCCGTGGTTCCTCTACATCATCGTGACGCCGATCGAGTTCGTCTCGACCTTCGTGCTGCGACCCATCACGCTCACGCTCCGACTGATGATGAACATGTTCGTCGGCCACCTGCTGCTCGTGCTGTTCTTCTCCGCGACGCACTTCTTCTTCTTCTCCGCGGGCGGCTTCTACACGCTGTTCGGCGTGGGCACCCTCGCCTTCGGCTTCGCCTTCACGGCCTTCGAGATCCTCGTCGCCGTGCTGCAGGCATACGTCTTCGCCATCCTGACCACCGTCTACATCCAGCTCGCGCTGGCTGAAGAGCACTGACCCCTCCGTCTTTTCGGAACAGCAGAAAGGAACCACCGTGGACAACGCCACGACCATCCTCGCCGAGATCAACGGCAACATCGGCACGGTCGGCTACGGCCTCGCCGCCATCGGCCCCGCCATCGGCGTCGGCATCGTCGTCGGCAAGACGATCGAGGGCGTCGCGCGCCAGCCCGAGCTGCAGGGTCGACTGACGGTCCTGATGTTCATCGGCATCGCGTTCACCGAGGCGCTCGCCTTCATCGGCATCGCCACGTACTTCTTCATGACCGCGTAAGGCGGATCGCATGCTGACAACTGCACTCCGGATGGCGGAGGAGGGGGAGACGCAGAACCCGCTGATCCCCCAGCCCTACGACATCATCTGGTCGGCGGTCATCTTCGTCGTCCTGCTGCTGATCTTCTGGAAGGTCGTCCTGCCTCGCATGCAGGCGCTGCTCGACGAGCGCGCCGCGGCGATCGAGGGCGGCATCAAGAAGGCCGAGCAGGCGCAGGCGGAGGCGGCTGCCGCACTCGAGTCCTACAACACGCAGCTCGCCGAGGCGCGCGCCGAGGCGTCGCGCATCAAGGAGCAGGCTCGTGCCGACGCGGCCAAGATCGAGGCGGACCTCAAGGCCCGCGCGATCGAGGACGCCGAGCGCATCACCGCGCAGGCGCAGCAGCGCATCGAGCAGGAGCGCCAGACGGCGTTCGCGTCGCTCAAGACCGAGGTCGGCTCGCTCGCCCTCGACCTGAGCGAGAAGGTCGTCGGCGAGTCGATGGACGACGCGCGCTCCGCCGCGATCGTCGACCGCTTCCTCGCCGACCTCGAGCGTGCCGATCTGCAGCGAGACGGGGCGGGCCGCTAGTGGGCTCGGCGACCAGCCAGGCGCGAGCCGGCATCGACGAGGCGCTCCGGGCGCAGCCGCACGCCGGGCTCGACGACGCGAGGGAGCTCTTCCAGGCCTCGCGAGCGATCGAGCGCAGCTCCAAGGTGCGCTCCTCGCTCGCCGACCGGGCCTCGACGCCCGATGCGCGCGCGGCGCTCGCCGAGCGCGTGCTCGCTCAGCTCGGCGCGCCGGCGAGGTCGATCGTCGCGCAGCTGGCTCGCCAGCGCTGGTCGGAGGCCGACGACCTCCTCGCCGCCATCGACGCCGCGGCCATCCGCGTCGCGGTGCAGGCGGCAGGGGATGCGGACGTCGCGGGCGAGATCGTCGCGTTCCAGCGCGTCGTCGCCTCGGATGCCGACCTCGAGCTCGCGCTCGGCGGTCTGCGCGGGTCGGGCGACGAGAAGGCGCAGCTCGTCGAGCGCCTGCTCGCGGGCAGGTCGAGCGCGGCCGCGGCCGTCATCCTCGACCACCTCGTGCGGGCCCCGCGCGGCCGTCGCATCGGGCAGCGCCTGCGCAACGCGGCCGTCGAGGTCGCCGCCGCGAGCGGCCGCTCGCTCGCGACCGTCACGACGGCTCGCGAGCTCCCCGCCCCGCAGCTCGACCGGCTCCGCGCGAGCCTCGAGCGGCAGTACGGCCGCACGCTGCAGCTGCAGCAGGTCGTCGACCCCTCCGTCCTCGGCGGCATCCGGGTCGCGATCGGCGACGACATCATCGACGGCACCGTCCGTTCCAAGTTCACCGACCTGCGCCTGAAGCTCGGCTAGGTCGAAGCATCCGAAGAGGAAGACACATGTCAGAGCTCACCATCAGCCCCGACGAGATCAAGGGCGCCCTCGCCGACTTCGTCTCGTCCTACGAGGCGTCGGCCTCGACGAAGGCCGAGGTCGGCCACGTCATCGACGCCGCCGACGGCATCGCGCACGTCGAGGGCCTCCCCGGCGTCATGGCCAACGAGCTCGTCCGCTTCGCGGACGGAACCCTCGGCCTCGCGCAGAACCTCGACGAGACCGAGATCGGCGTCGTCGTGCTCGGTGAGTTCCAGGGCATCGAGGAGGGCATGGAGGTGACCCGCACGGGCGAGGTCCTCTCCGTCCCCGTCGGCGAGGGCTACCTCGGCCGCGTCGTCGACCCGCTCGGCAACCCGATCGACGGCCTCGGCGACATCGCCTCGAGCGGCCGCCGCGCCCTCGAGCTGCAGGCGCCCGGCGTCATGCAGCGCAAGTCGGTGCACGAGCCGCTCCAGACGGGCATCAAGGCGATCGACGCGATGATCCCGGTCGGCCGCGGCCAGCGCCAGCTCATCATCGGCGACCGCCAGACGGGCAAGACGGCCCTCGCGATCGACACGATCATCAACCAGAAGGCCAACTGGGAGTCGGGCGACGTCAACAAGCAGGTGCGCTGCATCTACGTCGCCGTCGGCCAGAAGGGCTCGACGATCGCCTCGGTCAAGGGCGCGCTCGAGGACGCCGGCGCGATGGAGTACACGACGATCGTCGCCTCGCCCGCTTCCGACCCCGCCGGCTTCAAGTACCTCGCGCCGTACGCGGGCTCGGCCATCGGCCAGCACTGGATGTACGAGGGCAAGCACGTCCTGATCATCTTCGACGACCTGTCGAAGCAGGCGGAGGCCTACCGCGCCGTCTCGCTCCTGCTGCGCCGCCCGCCGGGCCGCGAGGCCTACCCGGGCGACGTGTTCTACCTGCACTCCCGCCTGCTCGAGCGCTGCGCGAAGCTCTCCGACGAGCTCGGCGCCGGTTCGATGACGGGCCTGCCGATCATCGAGACGAAGGCCAACGACGTCTCGGCGTACATCCCGACGAACGTGATCTCGATCACCGACGGCCAGATCTTCCTGCAGTCCGACCTGTTCAACGCCAACCAGCGTCCCGCGGTCGACGTCGGCATCTCGGTCTCGCGCGTCGGCGGCGACGCGCAGGTCAAGTCGATCAAGTCGGTCTCCGGCACGCTC
>JAPSIA010000016.1:28341-36989 GCA_031179215.1 Agrococcus sp. | reverse complement strand
GGGGGGCGCGGGGGGGGGGGCGCGCCGCCCCCCCCCCCCCCGGCTGTAGCGGCCGATCCGTCAGAGGGTGCCCTTCTCCTCCACGAGCCGGCGGCGGTCCTCGTCGTCGACGTCGTGGAGCGAGATGCCCTTCGTCTCGCGCAGGGCGAGCACCGCGACGAGCGTGATGACGCACGCGACGAGCAGGTAGATCGCGACCGGGATCGAGCTGTCGAACTCGCGCAGCAGCGCCGTCGCGATCGTCGGCGCGAGCGAGCCCGCGACGATCGACGTCACCTGGTAGCCGAGCGAGACGCCCGAGTAGCGCATGCGGGTCGGGAAGATCTCGGCCATGATCGCCGGCTGCCCCGCGTACATGAGCGCGTGGAACGCGAGACCGAGGATGATCGCGCCCAGGATGACGAAGTCGTTGCCGGAGTCGAACATCGGGAACGCGATGAAGCCCCACGAGGCGCCCAGGATCGTGCCGATCATGTACATCGGCCGGCGCCCGACGACATCCGTGAACCGACCGACGATCGGCACGAAGATGAGGTGGGCGACGTGCGCGAGCGCCATGAGGCCCAGGATGCGCGAGACGTCGTACTCGAGGTAGACGCCGAGGTACGTGATCGAGAACGTCACCACGAGGTAGTAGAGGATGTTCTCGGCGAACCGCAGGCCCATCGCCGTCAGGACGCCCCGCGGGTAGCGCTTGAGCACCTCCATGACGCCGTAGCCCTGCGCCTTCGACTGCGCGACCTCCTGCTTGACCTCCTGGAAGATCGGGGCATCCTCGATCCGCGTGCGGATGTAGTACCCGACCGCGACGATGACGACCGAGAGCCAGAACGCGATGCGCCAGCCCCAGCCGAGGAAGTCCTCGTCGGAGAGGGTCCACTGCAGGATGAGCAGCACGATCGTGGCGAGCAGGTTGCCCGCCGGCACCGCGGCCTGCGGGAACGACGACCAGAAGCCGCGCTCCTTGTTGGGGGAGTGCTCCGCGACGAGCAGCACACCGCCGCCCCACTCGCCGCCGACGGCGAAGCCCTGCGCGAAGCGCAGCAGCACGAGCAGCGCGGTCGCCCAGTAGCCGATCTGGTCGAAGGTCGGCAGGCAGCCCATGAGGAAGGTCGCGACGCCGACGAGGATGATCGCGAACTGGAGCAGCTTCTTGCGGCCGAACTTGTCGCCGAAGTGGCCGAAGACGATGCCGCCGAGGGGGCGGGCGACGAAGCCGACCGCGTAGATGAGGAACGCGTTGATGATCGCCGCGAACGGGTCGTCCGCGTTCGGCGGGAAGAAGATGATGTTGAAGACGATCGTCGACGCGGTCGCGTACAGGAAGAACTCGTACCACTCGACGACCGTGCCGGCCATCGCGGCCGTGACCACCTTGCCGAGACCCTCGCGAGAGTTGTCCCTCGGGGTCGCTGGAACGGACTGTGACATGCCTACCTCCTTGTAGGTGCACGGGACTGTGCCACCGGGCAACCTAACATGACGGGGCGTTCAGGTGCTGACGACGTGCCGAGAGCGTGTCGGTGCACGACGAGGAGGGCGCCCCGCGATGGGGCGCCCTCCTGCGATCGCGCTGCTAGTCGTCGGTGCGCGAGCCGAAGACGATCTCGTCCCAGCTCGGCATCGCGGCGCGGGAGCCGCGCTTGCGGTTGCCGACCGGTCCCGTGCCCGTCGCCCGCTGCGGCCGCTGCTCCTCGGCGGCGGGTGCGGCGGGCGGTGCCTGCTCGGGCTCGCGCGGGCTGGGGTCGGTCTCGGCGGTGCGCAGCGCCGCCTCGCGCTCCGAGCGGCGACGCCGCAGGGCGTCGAGCAGCTCGGCGGTGTGGTTCGGCTGCGTCGCGGCAGCGGGCCGGTTGATCGCGGCAGCCTGCACGTTCTCGGGCTGGCTCCCCACCTCGCCGCGGCGGCGGCGCAGCCACGGGTTGTCGGCCTTCGTCGGCTCCTTGGCGCGATCGGCGCCCGTCTCGACCGCGGCGGACGACGCGACGGCCTCCTCGAGGCCCACCCCAGGCTCGACGGGCGCCGGGTTCGAGCGCACGGCGCCGCGCTGGATGCGGAAGGCGTCGGAGTCGAAGCGGCCGGTGTCGCTGCGGGCGGCGTCGGGCAGCGTGGCCCGCTGGGAGATCGGGGGAGCCCCGCCGTCGGCGCCCGCGGGCTCCTCGCTCGGCTCCTTGGCCGCGGCGTCGGGCCCCGTCGGGCGCTGCTGGCGATCGATCGCGCGCAGTCGCGGCACGAGCACGCTCGAGGCGTCGCCCGTCTGGCTCAGCGCGGTCGCCTCCTTGCCGCGCGGCGTCAGCGTCGCCTTCTTGGGCTCGTAGCCCCAGAGCGCCTCGTGCTGCATGCCCTCGGTGGTGAAGCGCAGCCGCACGGTCCACGCGCCGCCCTCGGCGTCCTTCCACGACGCCCATGAGCGGTCGGTCGCGCGCAGGTCGTCGAGGCGCTCGTCGATCGCCGCCCCGAAGGTCGTCTCTCCCGCGAGCGGGTCGATGTCACCGGAGGCGACCGGGATCGAGAGCGCCGAGTCGAGCACGTGCTGGCGCTCGGCGACGACGGGTCCTTCGAAGCGCTCGATGTAGGCGAGCTCCTCGCCCGTCGCTGCCGCGACCTCCTCGGCGGTCATGCCGCCGCGGATGAGCGCCTGGATGTCGCGCGGTCGGGCCTTGCGCTCGCGAGCGGCGACGGCCGCCGCGGGCTTGCGGTGCTCGGGCAGGGCAGCGACGGGCACACCGAAGCGCTCGCCGCTCTCGGACTCGAGGATGAGCACGTCGTCCTCGACGCCGATGACGCTCAGCTGCTGCATGATTCGCCGGTCCTTCCTGGCCTGATCTCGGGTGGCCCAGCATCCCACGCGCAGCGCCCCGGCAGCGGGAATGGGACGGGCGCGCCGCACGTTCCAGACGATGCACCTCCGCGGTGCGCCCGAACCGTCGGGACACAGCCCCGACCCAGGTATCTGATTTGCCTCGGATGTCTGAGTCGTGCAGAATGTGCGCCGACGCCGCTCACCCTCTCCCAGCAAGGATCGCCTGATGGCCACCGATTACGACGCCCCGCGCAAGACCGACGACGAGCACGAGTCGATCGATGCGATCAAGGAGCGAGTGCCGTCGAAGAGCGTCGTGACCGACGACGACGCCGACAACCCCGGCAGCTTCGACCTCTCGGCGGCAGACCTCGCCGACGTCGAGCTCGACGTCGTGGTGCTGCCCCCGCAGGAGCACGAGTTCACGTGCGTCAGCTGCTTCCTCGTGAAGGACCGCCCGCAGTTCGACCACGAGACGAAGCTCGGCCCGATCTGCCGCGAGTGCGCCGCCTGAGCTAGCGCCGCTGCTGCGCCGAGGCGATCGCGGCCGCGAGCGCTTCGGGCCGGCGCGTGCTGACGACCCACGCGGGCGTCGGATCGCTCTCGTCGGTCACGGGCACGCGCACGAGCGCGCGCGTCCAGGGCGAGACGAGGTGATGGTCCGCCGGATCCCACCCCGCCCGGAGGGCAGCCTTCGCGGCATCGCCCTCGAGCGCCTGCGGCGTGCCGAGGTCGTCGACCCCGATGCGCGCCCTGCCCGTCCGCAGCACGCCGTCGCGCAGCTCGACGACCGGCGCGCCCAGCCAGAGGGCGAGCACGACGCCGCCGTAGAGCACGAGCGCCACGGCGATGCCCACGCGCGCATCCACGGGCAGGAACACCAGGAGCGCGGCGGGCACGATGAGCAGCAGGACGAGCAGCAGCCACCACGGCGGGACGAGCCGCTCGCGGTGCGAAGGGGCGGATTCCATGGCTCCATCATCCCGCGTCCCACGACTCGGTTCGCCGCGCGCGCCCCGCTCGGCTAGCCTCGAGTGCGATGGAGCAGGTCGAAGTCCTCATCACCGGCACGCCGGTGCCCGCCTACGCGCACCCTGGCGACGCCGGCGCCGACCTCCACGCGGCCGAGGCGCTCACGCTCGAGCCCGGGGAGCGCGCCCTCGTCGGCACGGGCGTCGCGATCGCGCTGCCTGACGGCTACGCCGCCTTCGTGCACCCGCGCAGCGGGCTCGCGCACAAGCACGGCATCACGATCGTCAACGCGCCGGGCACGGTCGACGCCGGCTACCGGGGCGAGATCAAGGTGAACCTGCTCAACACCGGCGGGCAGCCGCACCGCATCGAGGTGGGCGATCGCATCGCCCAGCTCGTCGTGCAGCGCGTCGAGCGCGCGCGCTTCGTCGCGGTCGAGCGCCTGCCGGGTTCGGATCGAGGCGAGCGCGGGCACGGGTCCACCGGGCGCGGCGCGACGCCGGAGGGGATCGCACGATGACCGACACGACCGACGACCAGCAGCTGCCGGACGAGGAGGAGCTCGTCGAGAAGAGCGCTCCCGCGGACCGGGCACAGGTGGGCCCGCTCGACGAGTCCGAGGCGCCCGTGCGCCCCTACGTCGACCTCGGCGGTCTGCGCATCGTGCCGCGCCCCGGCATGCAGATGCGCCTCGAGGTCGAGGAGAAGACGAAGCGGATCGTCGCCGTCACGCTCGAGCACGAGGGATCCACCGTGCAGCTCCAGCCCTTCGCCGCCCCGCGCAGCGAGGGCATCTGGGCGCCCGTCCGCGAGGTGCTCCGCGCTCAGCTCGAGCGCCAGGGCGCGACCGTCGACGACGCCGAGGGCCCGCTCGGCCCCGAGCTGCGCGCGCGGCTCCAGTCGGGACCCGACGGCGCGCCGCGCGCCGTGCGCATCATCGGCGTCGACGGCCCCCGCTGGATGCTGCAGGGCCTCATCGGCGGGCAGGCGGCGGTCGACGACGCCCGCGCGGCCGCGGCGATCGAGCTCTTCCGCTCGACGGTCGTCTGCCGCGGCGCCGAGCCGATGCCGCCGCGCGAGCTCATCCCGCTGCGCGCGCCGAAGACGGTCTGACGGTGCCGCACGCGCCCGAGGACCGCTCCGCGCCCGACGCCGATCCCGCGCGCGAGGAGGCGTCGTTCTCCGAGCAGGTCGGCGCCGCGATCCGCGGCTCGAAGCTCGGGCACCTCGACCCCGCCGCGAAGCCCTCGCCGCGCGCCCTGCTCGACGCGATGGGCGGAGCCCGCGGGCTCGTCGAGTCGCTCCTGCCGGGCATCCTCTTCCTGGTCCTGTTCACGACGACCCAGGACGTGGGGCTCGCGGTGCTCGTGCCGCTCGTCGTCTCGATCGGCTTCGTGGCGTGGCGCGTGCTGCAGCGTGGGCAGCCGGTCCTCGCGTTCGCCGGCCTCATCGGCGTCGGCATCTCCGCGGCGATCGCGCTCGTCACGGGCCAGGGCGAGGACAACTTCCTCTGGGGCTTCGCCGTCAACACGGTCGTCGTGCTCGTGCTCCTCGGGAGCATGCTCGCTCGCCGCCCGCTCGTCGGCGTGGTCGCGGGCGCGCTCACGGGGACGCCCCACGCGTGGCGCACCGAGCGCGCCAAGCGCGCCGTCGCGTGGCGCGCATCCGTCCTGTGGCTCGTCGTCATCGCGGCGCGGCTCGCGGTCCAGGTGCCGCTCTACCTCGCGGGCGCGGTCGAGGCGCTCGCCGCCACCAAGCTCGTCATGGGTGTGCCGCTCTACCTCGCGGCGCTGTGGGTGACATGGCTCATGGTGCGCGCGGTGCTCGAGCCGCCGGTCGCCGACACGCCTGGAGGCGCGTCCGCCGACGACGCGCGGTAAGATATCTTGACGTCAAGATAAACCGCCTCGAGGCCGTGCTGCGCCCGGGATCGAGGCCTAGACTCGAGGCGCATCCTGCGCATCCCGCGAGACCCAGAGGAGTCACGATGGCGAACCCGAACAGCTTCGACAGCAAGAGCTCGCTGTCGGTGGGCGGCACCGACTACACGCTCTACCGAATCGACAAGGTCGCGGGCCACGAGCGCCTGCCGTTCAGCCTCAAGGTGCTGCTCGAGAACCTGCTGCGCACCGAGGATGGCGCGAACGTCACCCGCCAGCAGATCGAGGCCCTCGGATCGTGGGACGCCACCGCCCAGCCCAACGTCGAGATCCAGTTCACGCCCGCGCGCGTCGTGATGCAGGACTTCACGGGCGTGCCCTGCATCGTCGACCTCGCCACCATGCGCGAGGCCGTCGCCGAGCTCGGCGGCGACCCGACGAAGATCAACCCGCTCGCGCCTGCCGAGCTCGTCATCGACCACTCCGTCATCGCCGACCTCTTCGGCTCGGCCGACGCCTTCGAGCGCAACGTCGAGATCGAGTACCAGCGCAACGGCGAGCGCTACCAGTTCCTGCGCTGGGGCCAGACCGCGTTCGACGACTTCAAGGTCGTGCCCCCGGGCACGGGCATCGTGCACCAGGTCAACATCGAGAACCTCGCGAAGGTGACGTACTCCCGCACCTTCGACGGCGAGCTCACCGCCTACCCCGACACCGTCGTGGGCACCGACTCGCACACGACGATGGTCAACGGCCTCGGCGTGCTGGGCTGGGGCGTCGGCGGCATCGAGGCCGAGGCGGCCATGCTCGGCCAGCCCGTCTCGATGCTCATCCCGCGCGTCGTGGGCTTCAAGCTCACGGGCGAGATCGCCACGGGCGTCACCGCGACCGACGTCGTGCTCACGATCACCGACATGCTGCGCCAGCACGGCGTCGTCGGCAAGTTCGTCGAGTTCTACGGCACGGGCGTCGGCGCTGTCCCGCTCGCCAACCGCGCGACGATCGGCAACATGAGCCCGGAGTTCGGCTCGACCGCCGCGATCTTCCCGATCGACGACGTGACGCTCGACTACCTGCGCTTCACGGGTCGCTCCGAGCAGCAGGTCGCGCTCGTCGAGGCGTACTCGAAGGAGCAGGGCCTGTGGCACGACCCCTCGGTCGAGCCGGTCTTCTCCGAGTACCTCGAGCTCGACCTCAGCACCGTCGTGCCCTCGATCGCCGGCCCGAAGCGCCCGCAGGACCGCATCGAGCTCTCGCGCGCCAAGGAGCAGTTCGCGCGCGACATCGCGAACTACGCAGCGCCCTCGACCTCGCACAGCATCGTCGACCTCGAGTCGAAGCACTCCTTCCCCGCCTCCGACCCCGGCAACGCGCCCGGCGAGGAGGACGACGACACCCGCGACGTGCACATCAACGGCGGAGGCCCCGCCGAGTTCTCGAAGCCCGTCACTGTCTCGACGCCCGAGGGCGAGACGTACACGCTCGACAACGGCGCCGTGACGATCGCGGCGATCACGTCGTGCACGAACACCTCGAACCCCTCCGTCATGCTCGCCGCGGGGCTCCTCGCCCGCAAGGCGGTCGAGAAGGGCCTCAAGGCGAAGCCGTGGGTCAAGACGACGCTCGCGCCCGGCTCGAAGGTCGTCACCGACTACTACGACAAGTCGGGCCTGACGAAGGACCTCGACGAGCTCGGCTTCTACACCGTCGGCTACGGCTGCACGACGTGCATCGGCAACTCCGGCCCCCTCATCGAGGAGGTCTCCGCTGCCGTCAACGAGCACGACCTCGCCGTGACCGCGGTGCTCTCGGGCAACCGCAACTTCGAGGGCCGCATCAACCCCGACGTCAAGATGAACTACCTCGCGTCGCCGCCGCTCGTGATCGCCTACTCGCTCGCGGGCACGATGGACTTCGACTTCGAGACGCAGCCGCTCGGCAAGGGCAAGGACGGCGAGGACGTCTTCCTCGCCGACATCTGGCCCACGGCCGACGAGGTGCAGGCCACGATCGACTCGTCGATCGACACCGAGATGTTCACGCGGCAGTACGCCGCGGTCTTCGACGGCGACGAGCGCTGGCAGAGCCTGCCCACGCCCGACGGCGACGTCTTCGAGTGGGATGAGCAGTCGACGTACGTGCGGAAGCCCCCGTACTTCGAGGGGCTCACGATGGAGCTCACGCCCGTCGAGGACATCCAGGGCGCGCGCGTGCTCGCCGCGCTCGGCGACTCCGTCACGACCGACCACATCTCGCCGGCTGGCGCGATCAAGGCCGACAGCCCGGCGGGCCGCTACCTCACCGAGCACGGCGTGGACCGCAAGGACTTCAACTCCTACGGCTCGCGACGCGGCAACCACGAGGTCATGATCCGCGGCACCTTCGCGAACATCCGGCTGAAGAACCAGCTGCTCGACGGCGTCGAGGGCGGCTTCACGCGCGACTTCACGACGCCCGACGGCGCGCAGTCGACGATCTACGACGCCTCGGTCAACTACCAGGCGCAGGGCACGCCGCTCGTCGTGCTCGGCGGCAAGGAGTACGGCTCGGGCTCGAGCCGCGACTGGGCGGCGAAGGGCACGAACCTCCTCGGCGTCAAGGCGGTCATCACCGAGTCGTTCGAGCGCATCCACCGCTCGAACCTCATCGGCATGGGCGTCGTGCCGCTGCAGTTCCCGGCCGGCGAGTCGTGGGCCTCGCTCGGCCTCGACGGCACGGAGCGCATCTCGATCACGGGCCTGACGGAGCTCAACGAGGGACGCACGCCCAAGACGGTGCACGTCGTCGCCGAGCCGACCGAGCACAGCCCCGAGGGCAAGCAGACGGTCGAGTTCGACGCGATCGTGCGCATCGACACCCCCGGCGAGGCCGACTACTACCGCAACGGCGGCATCCTGCAGTACGTGCTGCGCTCGCTCGTCTAGCTCTCGGCCAACGCCTCGATCGCAGAGCGCCCGCCAGCACCGCCTGGCGGGCGCTCTGCGTCCCGGATGCGC
>JAPSIA010000016.1:0-28241 GCA_031179215.1 Agrococcus sp. | reverse complement strand
CGACTACTACCGCAACGGCGGCATCCTGCAGTACGTGCTGCGCTCGCTCGTCTAGCTCTCGGCCAACGCCTCGATCGCAGAGCGCCCGCCAGCACCGCCTGGCGGGCGCTCTGCGTCCCGGATGCGCGAGAGCGCGGCTCGGTCGTGCGCGAGGGCGGCCGCCGTCTCGGCGATCAGCGCTGCTCGGGGATGCGGTAGTCGATCGCGCGGTCGAAGACCAGGCCCTGCTGATCGCCGACGGTCGCGATGGTGTACGGGTCGAGGTTGATCGTGTCGCCTGGGTAGAGATCCTGCGGCAGCGTGAACAGGTCGGCGCTGCCGTCGCCGCGGCGGATGCCGTTGAGCTGACCGAGGTAGCCGGGGTAGTCGATGCAGAAGCGGCGCGCGATGCCGTACATCGTGTCGCCCTCAGCAGCGACGTAGGCGGCGGGCTGACCGTCCTCGCCCACGGTGACCGCCCCGGTCGCATGGTCGATGGGACCGAGGTCGCGCAGCTCCGAGTACCAGTAGCCGCCGATGCCCTCGGGGGACTCGTTGCTGCGGGGCTCGAGCCCGGGCAGTCCCTCGCAGCCCTCGCCGCTCCTGCCGAGGACCGCGGCATTGCCGCCGTCGACGACGTAGTAGCCGTCGGGGAGCTCCTCGGCCTGAATCCCCGGCGCGGCCTGCTCCGTCGTGACAGGCGTCGGCGTCGCGGAGCTCGACGGCGCTCCGCTGGGCGTCGCAGCGCTCGGCTCGACAGCGCCCGACGTGCAGCCGGTGGCCGCTGCGGCGATGCCGACGACGGCGGCGAGGGCTGAGGTGCGCTTCGCGAGGTGCATGGGGCCAGGGTGCCACTCGGCGCACAGGAAAGCGAGTAATGCTCGGTCTTGCTGCGCCGTCGCTCACGCGGCTTGGCGCTGCGCCGCCGCTCACGCGTCGCGGCATGGCCGCGGCACCGACCTCGCATGGGGGACACCGGGGATGCGGCACTACCATGGAGGCATCATGGGAATCCTCGAGCAGATCACGGGGCCGCGAGACCTCGATCGGCTCTCGAGGGCGCAGCTGATGGAGCTCGCCGCCGAGATCCGCGCGTTCCTGATCCGCGAGGTCGCTCGCACGGGCGGCCACCTCGGCCCCAACCTCGGCGTGGTCGAGCTGACGATGGCGATGCACCGGGTCTTCGACTCGCCGCGCGACGCGTTCGTCTTCGACACCGGGCACCAGTCCTACGTGCACAAGCTGCTCACCGGCAGGCAGGACTTCTCGCGGCTGCGCCAGAAGGGCGGCCTTGCCGGCTACCCGCAGCGCGCCGAGAGCGAGCACGACATCGTCGAGTCGAGCCACGCGTCCTCGTCGCTGTCCTGGGCGGACGGCATCAGCCGCGCGTTCGACATCACGGGCCAGCACGACCGCTCGGTCGTCGCGGTCGTGGGCGACGGCGCGCTCACGGGCGGCATGACGTGGGAGGCGCTCAACAACATCTCCGACGACAACCGCCGGCGGCTCGTGATCGTGGTCAACGACAACGGTCGCTCCTACGCCCCGACGATCGGCGGCATGGCCCGCTTCCTCAACGGCGTGCGCACCCGGCGCTCGTACCGCACGCTCCGCGGCACCTCCGAGCGCGCGTTCTCGAAGCTCGGCAGGCCCGGTCGCGCGGTGTACCGAGGCGTGCGAGGCGCGGCGCACGGCTTCCTCTCGAGGTTCGTGAACAACGAGGCGCTCTACTCCAACCTCGACATCAAGTACCTCGGCCCCATCGACGGTCACGACCTCGAGGCGCTCGAGGAGGCGCTGACGCAAGCGCGCGACTACGGCTCGCCCGTCATCGTGCACGTCATCACCCAGAAGGGGCAGGGCTTCGACCCGGCCATCAACGACGAGGCCGACCAGTTCCACGCGGTGGGCCAGATCGACCCCGAGACGGGCGAGGCGATCGCGAGCGCCGGGCGACCGTCGTGGACCTCGGTGTTCGCGAACGAGCTCGTCTCGCTCGCGCGCGCCGACGACCGCATCGTCGGGATCACGGCGGCCATGCTGCGCCCGACGGGCCTCGATCGGCTCGCCGCGCTCGACGCCTCCCGCGTGCTCGACGTCGGCATCGCCGAGCAGCACGCCGTCACCACCGCGGCCGGCCTCGCCTACGGCGGGCTCCATCCCGTCGTCGCCATCTACGCCACGTTCATGAACCGGGCCTTCGACCAGGTGCTCATGGACGTCGCGCTGCACCGCGCGGGCGTCACGTTCGTGCTCGACCGGGCGGGGGTCACGGGACCGGACGGGCCGAGCCACCACGGCATGTGGGACCTCGCGCTCCTGCAGTTCGTGCCGGGCATCCGGCTCGCCGCGCCGCGCGACGCCGCCCGGCTCGAGGAGGAGCTGCGCGAGGCGATCGCCGTCGACGACGCCCCGACGGTCATCCGCTACCCGAAGGGCTCGGTGCCGAACGAGCTCGACGCCGTGCGACGCACCGACGATGGCGTCGACGTGCTCGCCGAGGCCGCCCACCGCGACGTGCTCATCATCGCGATCGGGGCGTTCGCCCACCTCGCGATGGATGTCGCCCAGCGCGTGCAGGCGCAGGGCATCGGGGTGACGGTCGTGGATCCGCGCTGGGTCGTGCCGGTGCCGGCCTCGGTCGTCGAACTCGCCCGCGAGCATCGGATCGTCATCACCCTCGAGGACGGGGTGCGCGTCGGCGGCATCGGCACGCGCGTGCGGCAGGATCTGCGAGCGGCCGGCGTCGACACGGCCGTGGACGAGCTGGGCCTGCCGGATGCGTTCATCGACCACGGCGAGCGCGGCGAGATCCTCGAGGACGTCGGGCTCTCGGCGCAGGCGATCGCGCGCAACGTCGTGCAGCAGGTGCTCGGGACGGGGCGGCTGCCCGTCGCTCGCTCGATCCCCGGCGAGCACGAGCTGCGGCTCGATGCGCCGGGGGCCGGCGCGCCGGCGAGCCAGCCGCTGGGGGAGTGAGCCCTCCACAGCCGACCTCCTCGCGCTGACGCGGAACGGGGCGGATGCGCTTCCCTGGCCGCATGGATCGCACCGCACCGCTCGCCGCCCCGCTCGACGAGATCGCCGCGCTCGTCGAGCGCGGCTTCGTCCGCCGCCTCTGGATCTGGTGCATCGACGCCCGAGGCGGCCTGCGCCGCGACCTGCAGCAGGTCGACGGCATCCCCGTGTCGCCCGATGCCGGCGCGGCGCGCGCCCTGCGCGGCGTGCTCGAGCTCGTGCTGCAGGATGCGCGCGCGGTCGTCGTCGTGCTCGAGCGAGCAGGGTCGGCCGAGCCCACGCCCGATGACTGGGCGTGGCGCGACGCGATCGAGCGCGCGGCGCGCGGGGCCGCCGTGCCCGTGCGCGGCGTGCTGCTCGCCCACGGCTGCGGCGTCGACGAGCTCGCGCCCGTACGCTGACGGCATGACGTGGCTGCGCTCGCCCTCGGCGACCGACGACAAGCGCTCGATGGGCGTGCTCGGCGTCATCACCGGCTCGACCCGATATCCCGGCGCGGCGGTGCTCGGTGTCGAGGCGGCGTGGCGCACCGGCATCGGGTACGTGCGCCTGTGGACCCCGCGCCGCGTGCAGGATCTCGTGCTCGCGCGCCGACCGGAGACCGTCTGCCACGGCCTCGACGAGCCGCCCGGGGGGAGCCAGGGCGCCGTCGACGCGTGGCTGCTGGGCTCGGGGCAGGATGCGCGGGAGCGGGATCCCGCGCTCCGCGAGCTCCTGCTCGAGGCGCTCGGCAGCGGGGTGCCGTGCGTCGTCGATGCCGGCGCACTCGATCTCGCGCGGCGGCATGCCGGCCCCGTGGTGCTGACGCCGCATGCGGGCGAGCTCGCTCGCATGCTCGGGTGGGAGCGCGATGCCGTCGCCTCGGATCCCGCGGCAGCCGCGCGTGAGGCCGCGTCGGCGCTCGACGCGGTCGTGGTCGCGAAGGGAGCGCCGACGCACGTCGTCGCGCCGAGCGGCGCGCACCTCGTGATCCACCCGAAGACGCACCGTCTCGCCACGGCGGGCACGGGCGACGTGCTCGCGGGCGCGCTCGGGGCGCTGCTCGCGGCGAACCCGCGCGGTGCCGCCGATCCGTCGTCGCTCGCGGAGCTCGCGGCCGAGGCCGTCGACCTCCACGGCGAGGCCGCCGCGCTCGCCGCCGTGCACGCTCGCCCGATCGTGGCGCTCGACGTCGCCGAGCACCTGCCCGCCGCCGTCGCCGCGCGCCTCAGTCGCTGAACGGACGCAGGAACCCCGTGAGCACGAGCTCGCGAACGCGCGGCAGGAGGTCCGCGGCGAGGAGCGCCTCGTCGACCTCGAGCAGGCTCGCGATCGCGCCCACGAGCTGCCCGACGGCGAGCTCGCCGTCGCTCGCGCCCACGAGCGCGGCGAGCGCGGTGTCGACGGAGAGCGAGCGGCCGAGCGCGCCCCCTTGGCGCAGCTCGATGACGTTCGGGCCCGCAGCCCCTGGCAGCTGGTGGCGCGACTCGGTCACGTCGGGCGCTGCTGCGAGCCGCTCGGCCGAGAGCGCGACGTCGTCGAGCCCGGCGAGCCAGGCGGCGTCGTCGAACGCCTCCGCCAGATGCGCCGCCGCGTGCTCGAGCTGCACGGCCTGGCCGAGCCGCTCGAACCGCGCGAGGCTCGCCTGTCCCTCGGGCCGGCGCACCGCGAGCCAGCCCATGCCGACCGTGCGCACCCCGCGCGCCTCGAAGTCGTCGAGCCACGCGCCCATGAGCGCGTCGTGCTCGGCGTCGCGCGGGAGGGTGCCGCCGTCGCGCAGCCACAGCTCGGCGTAGCGCACGGGGTCGAGCGCTTCGCGCTCGATCGCCCACGCGTCGAGGCCGCTCGCGTCGAGCCATCCGCGCACGCGATCGAGACCCGCCGTGCTGTCCCGGTGCTCCCAGTTGCCGAGCAGCCGGGCGTGGCCCGAGGGCTCGAGGTGGCGCTCGAGGCCGTGGACCACCGAGGCCATGAGCGCGTCGCCGGTCGCGCCGCCGTCGCGGTACTCGTAGGCGGGCACGCCCTCGGCCCGCGGCGTGATGACGAACGGCGGGTTGGACGCGATGAGGTCGAAGCGCTCGCCGGCGACCGGTTCGAACAGCGAGCCGAGCCGCGTCTCGATGCCGTCGACGCCGTTGAGCGCGGCGGTGAGGTCGGCGAACCAGAGCGCGCGCGGGGAGATGTCGGTCGCCACGACGCGCTCGGCGAAGCGTCGGAGGTGCAGGGCGAGCACGCCGCAGCCCGTGCCGAGGTCGAGCGCGGTCCCGGCCTCCACGGGCGGCAGGAGCGCGGCGAGCGTGCGGGCGGCGCCCCCCACGCCGAGCACGTGATCGGGCCGCAGCGGCCACACGCCCGCGAGCTCGTCGAGGTCGCTCGCGATCCACCACTCGCCCTCGCCGCGCGCGTCGCGGAACCGGTGCGGGCGGATGGTCACGAGCGGCGCGACGAGCCCGCCGCGGCGCTCCGCGATGCCGAGCGCGACCGCACCGTCGACGCCGAGCGCGGGCAGCGCGTCGGCGAGGTCCGGCTCGGCGACGGCGTCGCCGAGCCACAGCGCCCGCAGCAGCGTCGAGCATGCTCCCGGACGCCGGAGCGCCGCGCGTCGAGCGGGTGCCGCGACCGAGCGCGCGAGCGCGTCGTGCGCCGCGTCGCCGACGAGCGCTGCGACGCCCCCGCTCGCGTAGCTCGCGGCTGCGAGGTCACGGGCGAGGGCGTCGACGAGCGCGGGCGGATGCACGCGTCCAGTCTCGCGCGGCGTCAGGACTTGGGGCCCTCGACGCGCGGCGTGTGGAAGGTGTCGCCGAAGGCGCGCTCCGACGCGCCGACCCGGTCGAGGTAGGGCGTGATGCCGCCCATCTGGAAGGGCCATCCGGCGCCGAGGATCATGCACAGGTCGATGTCCTCGGCGGCGGCGACGACCTCGTCGTCGAGCATCCGCTGGATCTCATCCGCCAGGCCGTCCTCGATGCGCACGCGCAGCTGCTCGACGGTCAGCGGCTTCGCGCCGGCGGGGGTGTGCGCAGCGACGATCCTGCGGGCGCGCTTGTCGATGCCCTTGACCTTGCCCTTGCCGTCCTTCTCGAGCAGGATGCCCTGCTCGGCGAGCTCGTGCAGCGCCCGAGACTCGAAGAAGCGGTCGGGGAAGGCTGCGTGGTGCGTGTCGAGCACGTGCGCCCCGACCTTGAGCCCGACGAGGTCGAGCAGCACGAACGGGTCCATGGGGAAGCCGAACGCGCGCTGCGCGGCGACGACGTCCTCGAACGAGGAGCCCTGCTCGACCGCGTGCATCGCCTCGCCGAGCAGCTTCGCGAGCACGCGGTTGACGACGAAGCCCGGGGTGTCGCGCGTGATGACCGCGGTCTTCTTGAGGTCCTTCGCGACGCGCATGGCCGTCGCGAGCGTCGCCGCGTCGGTCGAGGGGGTCTTGACGACCTCGATGAGCGGCATGACCGCGACGGGGTTGAAGAAGTGGAAGCCGACGAGCCGCTCGGGATGCTCGAGCCTCGCGCCGATCTGCTCGACCGAGAGGCTCGAGGTGTTCGTCGCGAGCACCGCCGACGGAGACACGTGCGGCTCGACCTCCGCGAAGACCTGCTGCTTGACCCCCAGCTCCTCGAAGACGGCCTCGATGACCCAGTCGCAATCGGCGAAGTCCGCCTTGTCGACCGTGCCCGAGATGAGCGCCGAGAGCCGCTGCTGCTCGTCGGTCGAGATGCGGCCCTTGTCGGCGAGCGCAGCGATCTCGCGGCGGATGCCCGCGACGGCAGCGTCGACGCGCCCCTGATCGAGGTCGGTGATGACCACCGGCACCTGCAGGCGGCGCACGAACAGCAGCGCGAACTGGCTCGCCATGAGGCCCGCGCCGATGATGCCGACCTTGGTGACGCGCTTCGCGAGCTCCTTGTCGGGTGCGCCCGCTGGCCGCTTCGCCCGCTTCTGCACGAGGTCGAAGGCGTAGATCGAGGCGACGAACTGGTCGCCGGGGATGAGCTCGGCGAGCGCGGCGTCCTCGGCCGCGAAGCCCGCGGCCCGGTCGTTCCGCTTCGCGAGCTCGAGGATCTCGAGCGCCCGGTACGGCGCCTGCGGCACCGTGCCGAGCTTCTGCTCGAGCGTCTCGCGCGCGATCCTGAGCGCGATGGGCCACTTCACCGTGCGCTCGAGCGTGCCGGGCACGTGGGGCCGCTCGACCTTCTTGCCGCCGAGCACGGCGTCGGCCCACGCGAGCGACGACTCGAGGAAGGTCGCGGGGCCGAACATGACGTCGGCGATCCCGAGCTCGAGCGCCTCCGCGGGCTTCAGCATCCGGTTCTGCTTGAGCGGGTTCTCGATGACGACCTTGAGCGCTCGCTCGATGCCGATGAGGTTCGGCAGGATCGTCGCGCCGCCCCACCCGGGGACGAGGCCGAGGAAGACCTCCGGCAGCGCGACGGCGGGCGCGGCCGAGCTGATGGTGCGGTAGTCGGCGTTGAGCCCGATCTCGAGGCCGCCGCCGAGCGCGAGGCCGTTGATGAACACGAAGGTCGGCACGGGCGCCTGGTGCAGCAGGCCCAGCACGCGATGGCCGAGCCTCGGCAGCTCCGCCGCCGTCGCGCGGTCCGGCAGGGCGCCCACGTTCGACAGGTCCGCGCCCGCGGCGAGGAAGTACGGCTTGCCCGTCACGGCGATCGCGTCGACCTCGCCGCGCGACGCGCGCTCGCGCTGCGCCTCGAGGGTGTCGCCGAGCTCGAACAGCGTCGCGGGTCCGAGCGTCGAGGGCCGGGTGTGGTCGCGGCCGTTGTCGAGGGTGATCAGGGCGAGCGTGCGACCGGAGGCGAGCGGGATGTCGCGCACGTGGCTGTGCGTGATCACCTCGTCGAGCTCGGCGGCCGCGAGCCTCGGGAACTCGTCGCGGATGGCCATCACTTGCCCTTCCCGTAGCGCTTGTGGTGCGGGTTCTCCCAGATGACGGTGCCGCCCTGGCCGAGCCCGACGCACATCGCGGTGACGCCGTAGCGCACGTCGGGCCGCTGCTCGAACTGGCGCGCGAGCTGCAGCATGAGGCGCACGCCGGAGGAGGCGAGCGGGTGGCCGATCGCGATCGCGCCGCCCCACGGGTTGATGCGCGGGTCGTCGTCGTCGAGGCCGAAGTGATCGGTGAAGGCGAGCACCTGCACCGCGAACGCCTCGTTGAGCTCGAAGAGCCCGATGTCGTCGATCGTCAGGCCCGCCTTGCGCAGCGCCTTCTCGGTCGAGGGCACGGGGCCGATGCCCATGATGTCGGGGTCGACGCCCGAGAACGCGAACGAGACCATGCGCATCTTCGTGGTGAGGCCCAGCTCCTTCGCGGCCGAGGACGAGGCGATGATCGACATCGTCGCGCCGTCGTTGAGGCCGGATGCGTTGCCGGCCGTCACGCGACCGTGCTCGCGGAAGGGGGTCTTCAACGCCGCGAGCGCCTCCATCGTCGTCTCGGGGCGCGGCGCCTCGTCGGCGGTCGCGAGCCCCCAGCCCTCCGCCGACTGCGTCGCGACGGGCACGAGGTCGTGCTGGATGTGACCGGCGGCGAGGGCCGCGGCGTACTTCTGCTGCGAGCGCATCGCGTAGCGGTCGGAGCGCTCCTTCGTCAGGTGCGGGAACCGGTCGTGGATGCGCTCTGCCGTCTTGCCCATGTTGAGCGCATCCGTCGAGACGAGCTTCTCGGCGACGAAGCGCGGGTTGGGGTCGGCGTCGAGGCCCATCGGGTGCCGACCCATGTGCTCGACGCCACCCGCGATCGCGACGTCGTAGGCGCCGAAGGCGATCCCGCCGCCGACGGTCGTCACGGCCGTCATGGCGCCCGCGCACATGCGATCGAGCGCGTAGCCGGGCACCGTGACCGGCAGGCCGGCGAGCATCCCGACCGTGCGGCCGAGCGTGAGCCCCTGGTCGCCCGTCTGCGTCGTAGCGGCGATCGCCACGTCGTCGATGCGGTCGAGCGGCAGGCTCGGGTTCCGCTCGAGCAGGCCGCTGAGCGCCTTGACCGCGAGGTCGTCGGCGCGGGTCTGCCAGTACATGCCCTTCTCGCCCGCTCGCCCGAATGGGGTGCGGACGCCGTCCACGAACACGACGTCGTCGTTGGCCACGATGCCTCCTGTAGGGGTGATTGCGGCACCAGTGTAGGAACGGGGCTCGACGCGCGCCGTCGGGTTGCCGCTTCCTACGAGGCGGTCTCGGGGGCGTCCGGCTCGGCTTGGTCGGCCTCTACAAACGCGGCCGCGATCCTCTGTGCGGTCGCCGCAACCTGCCAGGGCCTCGCGTCGCGCTCGCGCAGCACCTCGGCGACCGCCTCGGGCGTGGGCGGGGTCGGCTCCCACGCGACGCGCCGCAGGGTGTCGGGCATGAGCAGGTTCTCGGCGGGCATCGAGAGCTCGTCGGCGACCGCCTGCACCGCGGCGCGGGCCGCCTTGAGCCGCGCGTCGGCCTCGGGCCGTCGGCTGCGCCAGAAGCGCGGGGGCGGCGGCTCGTCGGAGCGCACGCGCAGCGACGGCAGGTCCTCGGTCGCGCGGCCGCGCTCGATCGCCGACCACCAGCGGTCGAGCTCCGCGCGGCTCGCGCGACCGCTGAAGTCCTTGCGCGCCGCGAGCCTGCCCTTCGAGTCGACGTCGGCCATCGCGGCGGCGAGGAGCGACCGGTCCGGCACGAGCCGCCCGGGCGCGGTGTCGGTCGAGCGGGCGAGGTCGTCGCGGGCGAGCCAGAGCTCGCGCGCGACGGCGAGCTGGCGCCGATCCTTGATCGCGTGGATGCCGGAGAGGCGGCGCCAGGGCTCCGCCGCCGCGGGCTTGGGCCGCCGCTCGAGCGCGAAGGCGAACTCCTGCTCGGCGATCTCGCGCTTGCCCTGGGCCTCGAGCTCTGCGGCGAGCGCATCGCGCGCATCCGGCAGCACCTCGACGTCGAGCGCGGCGTACTCGAGCCAGGCACGGGGGATCGGACGCGTCGACCAGTCGCTCGCGCCGTGCTCCTTGCGCAGCCGCAGGCCCACGAGGCGCTCGGTCACGGCAGCGAGGCCCACGCGCTCGAACCCGGCGAGCCGCGCGCCGAGCTCGGTGTCGAACAGCTGGGCGGGCTCGAGGCCCACCTCGCGCAAGCACGGCAGGTCCTGGCTCGCGGCGTGGATGATCCACTCCTCGCCGCCGATCGCCTCCTGCAGCACGGAGAGGTCGTCGATCGCGGTGGGGTCGACGAGCACCGTGCCGGCGCCGCGCCGATGCAGCTGCACGAGGTAGGCGCGCGACGAGTAGCGGAACCCGTTCGCGCGCTCCGCGTCGACGGCGACCGGGCCCGTGCCAGCTCGGAGGCGGTCGGCGGCGCGAGCGAGCGCGTCGGCGTCGGCGATGACGTCGAGCGGGCCCTGCGCCTGCGCGAGGGGGAGCTCGACCTCGCTCTCGGCCGCGTGCTCAGCCACGGCTGCGCCGATGCGCGTCGAGGCCGGCGGCGCCGGGCTGCACGGGCAGGCCCGCGATGGCGCACAGCAGGTCGGTCCAGGCGGTCAGGTGCGCTCCGAAGGCCTGGCCCGTCGGCGTCCAGGATGCGCGCAGCTCGATCTGCGCGCCGATGCCCTGCGCCGCGAGCTCGCCGAAGCCGCTCGAGAGGATCTTCGTCGCGGTGCCCGACTCGGAGTGGTAGTCCGCCCCGCGCTGCTCGAGCGCCTCGAGCAGGTAGGTCCACGTCACCTCGGCGAGGAACTGGTCGGCGGCGATCTCGGGATCCTGCGACGCCTGCGTGAAGCTCACGATGCGGAAGTCGCCGCCCCACGCCTCGGGCTCCTCGGGATCGTGCATGAGGATGAAGCGGCCCGTGCCGAGGTCCGAGTCGCGGCCGTGCGCGGGCGTGCCGACATCCGCCGCGATCGCGAAGGAGAACGGCGCGATGCGCCCGGGGGCCGGGATCTCGCGCACCGAGAGCTCGCTGCGCAGCTCGGCGCGCCGCAGCTGGTCGACGGCAGCGCGGAACGCCTCCGGCTCGGGGGCTGGGGCTGCACTGCTCGTGTCCACCTGGCAAGACTACGATTCCCGCGTGACCACCGAAGCGAGGCGCGCCGCCGCGGCCGAGTGGCATGGGGGACGGCTCGCGCTCGTCGCGGGCGGCGTCGTGGCCGCCGGTGCCGCGCTCGCGGTCACGGGAGCGTCGGCGGTGCTCGCGTCGATGCTCGTGACGCCGCCGCGCTCGCAGCCCGACGACATCAGGGTCCTCGGTGTCGACGATCGCGGGGTGCGCGTGAACCGCACGCCGGACACGGGGCTGCCGGGCGTGTACGCGCTGTGGGTCGGGGAGCGGCTCGCGGTGCTCGGCGACGTCGTCGCGCAGGACGCCGCGAGCGTCACGCGCGCCGTCGACGATCGCTCGCGCGCGCTGCTCGAGGGCGTGTCCTCCGCGCGCTGGTCGGGATACGCGCTCTACAAGCCCGCGCACGTCACCGACGTCGTCGAGCGCGTCGAGGTGGCGACCGAGGTCGGGCCGGCTCCCGCGTGGATCATGGGCGATCAGCGGGCGTCCACGTGGTGCGTGCAGGTGCACGGCCGGGGCGTCACGCGCCGCGAGACGATCCGCGCCGCGCCCATCTACCTCGAGCGCGGCATCCCGGTGATGGCCGTCTCGTATCGCAACGACACCGAGGCGCCGCCGAGCCGGCACGGCAAGTACCGGCTCGGCCTCGACGAGTGGCGCGACGTGGACGCCGCGATCGACCTCGCGCTGTCGCGAGGCGCACGGCGCATCGTGCTGCAGGGCTGGTCGATGGGCGGACAGATCGCGCTCCAGGTCGCTCGCCGCTCGCGGCACCGGCGGCGCATCGCGGGCATCGTGCTCGACTCGCCCGTCGTCGGCTGGCGCCCGACCCTCCGCCTGCAGGTCGCGCTCGTGCGGATGCCCGCCTGGCTCGTCGACACGGCCGTCGGCCTCCTGGAGTCGCCGGCTGCGGTCCTGAGCGGCAGCCGCAGCCTCGACTTCGACGAGCTCGACAACGTGCTGCACGCCGACGCGCTCTCGCAGCCGATCCTGCTGCTCCACTCGGCCGACGACGGCTACGTGCCGCCGGACGCCTCGCGCGCGCTCGCGACGGCCCGTCCCGACCTCGTCGAGTACCGCGAGTGGAGCCGAGCGCGCCACACGAAGCTGTGGAACCTCGATCGCGAGCGCTACGAGCGCGAGATCGGCACGTGGCTCGACGCGCGCGGGATCACCGCTGCGTGAGCCGGTCGCGGATCTGGCGCTGGATGCGGCCGAGCATGCCGACCATGCCGCGCAGCCGCAGCGGCGAGACGACGCGGTCGAGGCCGAGCTGGCGCGGGAAGTCGGTCGGGACCGCGAGCGCCTCGTCGACGGTCGCGCCTTCGAGGCCCTGCGCGAGGATCGACGCGAAGCCGCGCGTCGTCGGCGCCTCCGCCGGCGCGGTCGCGTGCACGTGCACGCGCTCGTCGACCTCCACGAAGAGGAAGACGGGCGACTGGCACTCGGCGACCCGCTCGAGCAGGTCGGGGTGCTCGGCGTAGCGCTCGGGCAGCGCCGGCAGCTCGTCGGCGAACTCGAGCAGGAGCTGCAGGCGATCCTGCTCCTCCATGGCGTGGAAGTCGTCGACGGTGCGCTGCAGCGCGGGCGTGAGCGTCATCGGCTCGGCGCCTCCCCGGGCTCGGAGCCCGTCGCGATGGGCACGCCCACGAGCGATCCCCACTCCGTCCAGGAGCCGTCGTAGTTGCGCACGCCCGGCAGCCCCAGCAGGTGCGTGAGCACGAACCACGTGTGGCTCGAGCGCTCGCCGATGCGGCAGTAGGCGATGACGTCGTCCGCGTCGCGCAGGCCCGCGCCGTCGAGGTAGATCGCCTCGAGCTCCTCGCGCGAGCGGAACCTGCCGTCCTCGTCGACCGCCTTGCCCCACGGCACGCTCGCCGCAGTGGGGATGTGGCCGGCGCGCAGCGCCCCCTCCTCGGGGTACGCGGGTGCCGTCGTCCGCTCGCCCGCGTACTCCTCGGGGCTGCGCACGTCGATGAGCGGCTTGCCGAGGTGCGCGAGCACGTCGTCGCGGAACGCGCGCAGCGTCCGGTCGTCGCGCTGCACCACGGGGTAGTCGACCGGCTCGCGGCGCGCGGGCTCGCGCGTGAGCTCGCGGCCCTGCGCGATCCACAGGTCGCGCCCGCCGTCCATGATGCGCGTGTTGTCGTGGCCGTAGAGCGCGAAGACCCACAGCGCGTACGTCGCCCACCAGTTGGCCTTGTCGCCGTAGAAGACGACGGTCGTGTCGCGCCCGATGCCCTTGCTCCCGAGCAGCGCCGCGAACGCCTCGGGAGCGACGTAGTCGCGCAGCACCGGGTCGTTGAGGTCGACGTGCCAGTCGATCTTCACGGCACCCGGGATGTGCCCGACCTCGTACAGCAGCACGTCCTCGTCGGACTCGACGATCACGACGTCGGGATCGTCGAGGTGCGCGGCGACCCACTCGGTCGTGACGACGCGCTCGGGGGCGGCGTAGCGCTCGATGCGATCGCTGCGTGCTTCGGACTCGGTCACGAGGTCTCCTCCTGCGGGTGCCGCGGTCGGTGGTCGGGCCTGAAGTAGGCTCGATGTGGCGAACGCCATCCTCCCACCGAATCTTCCAGGGCCGCCGTCGCGCCCGAGAAGGAGCAGCATGCCAGCACCGATCTCGCTCGTGGAGCGCGACCCCGCGGTGAGCGCCGAGCAGATCGTGGCGAGCCTCGTGCCGCCGCCCCAGTTCGACGGCGCGACGTTCGACTCCTACCGGCCCGACCCGGCGCATCCCTCGCAGGCCGAGGCCCTCGAGCGGATGCAGGAGCTGGTCTCGGCGTGGACGTCGCCGCGGCGCGGCGGGCTGTTCCGGAAGAAGGCGCCGGAGGTCAAGCCCGGCATCTACCTCGACGGCGGCTTCGGCGTCGGCAAGACCCACTTGCTCGCGGCGCTCTGGAAGGCGATGCCCGGACCCAAGCGCTTCGGCACGTTCATCGAGTACACCGCGCTCGTCGGCGCGCTCGGCTACGCCGAGGCCGTGCGGCAGCTGCAGGGCTCGAGCATCATCTGCATCGACGAGTTCGAGCTCGACGACCCGGGCGACACCATGGTGATGACGCGGCTCCTCGCCGAGCTCGTCGCCGGTGGCACGAAGCTCGCCGCGACGAGCAACACGCCGCCGAACGCGCTCGGCGAGGGCCGCTTCGCCGCTGCCGACTTCCTGCGCGAGATCCAGGCGATCGCCGACCGGTTCCAGATCATGCGCATCGACGGCGAGGACTACCGGCAGCGCGACATCACCGGCGCCGCGCCGACGGTCGAGGAGTCGCAGCTCGAGCCGGAGCTCGCGGGCCTCGGCGACACGGTGGCGCTCGATGACTTCTCGTCGCTCGTGCGCCACCTCGCGAGCGTGCACCCCTCCCGCTACGTCGGGCTCGTGCGGGGCGTCGACGCGCTCGGGCTGCGCGGCGTGCACGTGCTGACCGACCAGAACGACGCGCTGCGCTTCGTGGCGCTCGTCGACCGGCTCTACGACGCCCAGGTCGCGATCCGCGCGAGCGGCACGACGCTGTCGTCGGTGTTCAGCGACGAGATGCTCGGCGGCGGCTACCGGAAGAAGTACCTGCGCGCGATCTCGCGGCTCGTCGCCCTCTCGAACCAGGGCTGAGCGTCAGCGCTCGCTGTCGGTGCGGCGCAGGTACTCCTGCGCGTCGCGCGCGGTGATCTCGGTCGTGTCGACCGGCGGGTAGCGGCGGCTGAGCAGCCCGACGTAGGCGCCGCCGAGCACGGCCGCGATGAGCGAGCCCGCGAGCACGCCGAGCGTGCCCTCGACGATGAGCTCCTCGGTCGTGCGATGGGCGAGCTCGTTCATGAGCAGCGCGACGGTGAAGCCGATGCCGCCGAGCAGACCGATGCCGATGAGCTCGCTGAGCCGCACGCGCTCCGCCTTCGGCACGCGCAGCGCCGCTTGCCCGATGAGGCCCGCCGCCGTGATGCCGACGAGCTTGCCCACGGGCAGCGCGACGACGATCGCCCAGAAGACCGGGCTGAGCTCGCCGAGCGGCACCTGCGGGATCGCGACCGAGGCCGACGTGAAGGCGAACAGCGGCAGCACGATGCCGTTCGAGAGCGGCTCGAGCCTCTCGCGCGCCGACTCGGCGGGCGCGGGCGAGAGCACGAGGCCGAGCAGCACGCCGGCGATCGTGGCGTGGATGCCGCTCATGGCCACGAGCCACCACGTGACGACCGCGACGACGAGGAGCGCGATGCGCAGCGGCCAGCTGCCGCGCTTGCCGCGGTAGACGCGGCCGAGGACCCAGAACGCGGCGACGCCGACGGCCGCGAGCGCGAGGTGGGGGAGCGAGACCGACTCCGTGAAGAAGACGGCGATGAAGAGGATGCCGATGAGGTCGTCGATGACGGCGAGCGCGAGCAGCAGCGCGCGCACGCTCGACGGGAGCCTGCGGCCGAACAGCGCGA
The DNA here is from genome assembly GCA_031179215.1 of Agrococcus sp. GTDB lineage: Bacteria > Actinomycetota > Actinomycetes > Actinomycetales > Microbacteriaceae > Agrococcus. Next base: position 12,812 of record JAPSIA010000016.1, on the reverse strand, counting down.
GGACGCCGAGCGCGAAGGCGATGTCGGTCGCGGTCGGGATGGGCCAGCCCTGCGCGCCATCGGCGCCCGCGATGTTGAGGTAGATGAGCGCGGGCACGGCGACGCCGCCGAGCGCTGCGATCGTCGGCACGGCCGCCTTCGAGACCGAGTTGAGGTCGCCTTGCGTGAACTCGTACCGCAGCTCGATCGCCACGACGAAGAAGAACACCACGAGGAGCCCGTCGGTGATCCAGTGCGCGAGCGAGAGGTCGAGGCCGAAGACGGAGAACGGCAGGTGGGCGTGCTTGGCGGCGTCGAGGCCGGGCCCGAGGCCCGTGTTCGCGATCGCGAGCCCGAGGATCGCGGCGCCCAGCAGGAGCATCGCCGAGACTTGCGGGTTGCGGATCCACGACAGGCTCATGGCTCCCATCCTGGCATCCGCCTCGAGCGCGTCTGACAACGCGCGCAACGCGCGCGAAACACGCGCGCCGCATCCGTAACCGGCACGAAACGCTTCCAGCACCGCCGCGGAAACGCTGCAGGAGCATGCTCGGGCTGTCCCGACAGATCACCGCTAGGAGCACTCCCATGGATGCAGGCAGCATCGCCTTCGGCGTCATCGCGACAGCACTCGTGCTGTTCATGACGCCAGGTCTCGCGTTCTTCTACGGCGGGCTCGTGCGCGCCAAGAGCGTCATCAGCATGATGATGATGTCCTTCGGCACGATCGGGCTCGTCGGCACGCTCTGGATCCTCTACGGCTTCAACATGGCCGCCGTCGACTCGCCCTTCGCGTTCTCCGGCAACCCGTTCAGCGACTTCGGGCTCGCGGCGATGGCGGCGAGCGAGACCGCGAACACCGACTTCATCGGCGTCGCGTACGGCTCGACGTTCGCGATCATCACGGTCGCGCTCATCTCGGGCGCGATCGCCGACCGTGCCAAGTTCGGCGCGTGGATGCTCTTCGTCGGCGCGTTCGCGACGCTCGGCTACTTCCCGATCGCCGCATGGGTGTGGGGCGGCGGATGGGCGTACTCGCTCGGCGAGCTCCTGGGCCTTCCGAGCGTCATCGACTACGCGGGCGGCCTCGCGGTGCACACGAACGCCGGCGCCGCGGCGCTCGCGCTCACCTTCGTGCTCGGCAAGCGCCTCGGCTTCACGAAGGGCGCGCACAAGCCGCACAACGTGCCCTTCGTCATCCTCGGCGCGAGCATCCTCTGGTTCGGGTGGTTCGGCTTCAACGTCGGTGCCGAGTGGCTCAACGGGCTCGGCAACGCGGGGCTCATCACGCTCAACACGATCGGTGCGACGGCGGCGGCGATCTGCGCGTGGCTGCTCGTCGAGAAGCTCAAGGACGGCAAGCCGACGTCGGTCGGCGCGGCCTCCGGCGCGGTCGCCGGACTCGTCGCCATCACTCCGGCGTGCGCGAACCTCACGCCCGGCTGGGCGCTCCTGCTCGGCGTGATCGCCGGCGCGGTCTGCGCGCTCGCCGTGGAGCTCAAGTGGAAGCTCGGCTTCGACGACTCGCTCGACGTCGTGGGCATCCACCTCGTCGGCGGCCTCATCGGCACGATCTACCTCGGCTTCTTCGCCAACGAGACGGGCCTCTTCCTCGGCGGCGGCGCGGGCCAGCTGGCGGTGCAGGTCATCGCGGCACTCGGCGTCATGCTCTACGCCTTCGCCATCGCCTTCCTCATCGGCTTCGCGATCGAGAAGACCATCGGCTTCCGCGTGACCGACGAGGACGAGCTCGCGGGCATCGACCGGGTCGTGCACGGCGAGGACGCGTACGAGTACGAGCTCGAGCGCGCCTGAGCTGCCTGGGCGTCAGGAGCGGGAGGTCCGGCACTGCCGGGCCTCCCGCTTCCGCGTGTCAGGGGATCGGGGGCCTTCGGTCAGAGCGCGACGGCGCCGCGGAACCGGTGCCCGACCGCGATCGACTCGCTCGAGACCGCGAGGCGCGGCGAGAGCAGCAGCACGACGAGGTCGGCGACCTGCTGCGGCGTCGACTCGCCGGGAGCCCCGGGCGCGACCTCGGCGCGCGCGGACGCGGTGACGGGGCCGGGGTTGACGACGTTGACGGCGACGCCGGTGCCGGCGAGCTGATCGGCGAGGCCCTGGGCGGCGATGATGAGGGCGGCGTTGCGCGCCGCGGCCGTGATGCTGCCGGTCAGGAGCGCGTTCTGACCGCTCACGCCGACGATGCGGCCCGATCCGGCGTCGCGCATGTGGGGGATGACCGCGTTCGCGATGCGCAGGAAGGTCATGGCCTTGTCGTCGATCGCCTGCACGACCTGCGCGGGGTCGCTCGCCCGCGCGGGGTCGAGCGATTGGGCCGGGGGAGCGGCGGCGACCACGAGGCCGTCGATGCGGCCGTGCTCGACGAGCACGCTCGCGACAGCTGCCTCCACCGAGGCGTCGTCGCTGCCGTCGAGCCGCACGTCGGCTGCGTCGCCGCGCGCTGCGGTGAGGACGGTCGCGCCCTCGGCGCGCGCCGTCTCGGCGACCGCGCTGCCGATGAGGCCGGTGCCGCCGACGACGAGGATGACGGAGTCCTTGAGCTGCAGATCCATGCGGCCAGGCTATCCAGCGGCTCCTGGAGCGGAGCGGCGAGGGGTGGTGGGCGATACCAGACTCGAACTGATGACCTCTTCCGTGTGAAGGAAGCGCGCTACCAACTGCGCCAATCGCCCGTGCCGCACATCGCAGTGCGGACCGCACAAGTCTGCCACATCCGCGGCGGTGCTCGTGACCAACCGACCGGATCCGGGGCCCGGACGGGGCCGATTTGGCATGCGGCGAAACCGTAGGTATAGTCTTCCAAGTGCTCAGCGATGAGCCCCGCGGATGTGGCGCAGTGGTAGCGCATCACCTTGCCAAGGTGAGGGTCGCGAGTTCGAATCTCGTCATCCGCTCGAGAGCAATCTCATGGAGAGCAATCTCACACCACCTGGTGGGGTGGCCGAGTGGTGAGGCAGCGGCCTGCAAAGCCGTCTACGCGGGTTCGAATCCCGTCTCCACCTCGATCACACCCCCACTGGGCGATTGGCGCAGCGGTAGCGCGCTTCCCTGACACGGAAGAGGTCACTGGTTCGAACCCAGTATCGCCCACCATTTGAAACCCCCGGCCTTCCGGGGGTTTCTTGCTTTCTCGAACCGCGACAGCGCGCTGTGTGGTGCCCGCGTGGTGCTCTCGGCGAGGGCGCGAGCGCGGTGTCCGCGACGCAGCACGCGCGGTTCGTGTCCCACACCGACGCCGAGACGAGAAGTGCTCGCCTCCGTCGCGGTACGAGAGGCTCGCGGCTGAGGACGGGTGCGGCTCTATCGGACGTGACGGCGTGTAGCGGGAGCGAAGCCGTCTCGCCGCTATGGTCACTGCACGGCGGATCGTCGCTTTCACAAGCCGCCTCGTACCGCGCGCGGGTGATCTGCGGAGAGGAGAGGTCCCATGGGTGCTTGGGGAACCGGGCCATTCGACAACGATGACGCAGGTGACTGGCTGCTCGAACTGGAGACGTGCGACGGCACGAGCGCACTGGTGTCTGCGACGCTCGAAGCGGTTGGCGACGAGGTCGATTCGATCGATGCGAGCCGAGCGGTTGCGGCAGTGGCTTGGCTGCTCTCCGAACGCACTGGCGAGCCGGCGCCGACTGCAGAGCGGCCGCTCGCGTTGACTGCGTCGCTTTGTGCATCCGCGTCCCGAGCAGTCGACTTCGTGCTCGGTGACGGCTCTGAGTGGCGAGAACTTTGGGAAGCCGCGGGCGAGCAAGCTCCCATTCGCCAGGTCGAGGCCTACCGGGCGTTGCTACTGGGCGGACCGCACGAAGGGGACGATGCTCGCGCTCGACTCGATCGGAACGATTCGCGCCTTGAGCCAACAGCGCTTGAGGCGGAGCCTCAGTTCTCGATCGACTCTGGAGCTGCACCGGAGCCGTCCGCGGGCATCTTCTCGCTCGAGTTCGTGTCAGCCGCCGGCCCCTGGACACATGAGCAGATCGCTCAGATCCGCTCCACGCGCTCCCTCGCAATCGTGCTGTCGCAGGGCGCGAGGGACCTGCGCGCGGTAACGGCTGTCACGGGTCTCGCAGGATCGATCGAAGCACTCAGCATCCTCGGACAACGCGATTCGGATCTGGCAGGGCTCGAGGCCTTCTTCAACCTCAAGACGTTGGTGATCGCGGGGAAGCCTCCCATCCCTCGTGCATTGACCTTTCCCCGCCTCGAGCAGTACTTCGGCCCGATCGAACCTCCGCTGTGGGTAGCTCCCTCGCTGAAGGTGGTCGATACGTACGAAAGCGGATACCCGTACGAGACCCTTTCACTGGAGGGGCCCATCGAGGTGCTGGACGTGAAGGGCGCGAAGGCCTTGCGGAAGCTGCCGCGCCTGCGTCGTCCCGAAGCGCTGAGGTCTTTGCGGATCACTGACGCGAAGGAGTTGGATCTTCGTGGAGTTCGTCACTGCGTGGGCCTTCAAGACCTCCTGCTCGGCGACATCGAACGCGTCACGGGGTTCGACGAACTCGAGAGACTACCGGCGTTGCGAGACATCTGGATCGAGTTCGTTGCCGAGGTCGACGAGCCGGAATCGCTCCTGAAGCTGCTGAGCGTGGAGCGCGGCAGGATCTACCGCAGCGGAGCGTTCTCCGAGGAGCTGCGAAGCGTCGCCCGTCGCCGCCTCGAGAGCAAGTACCACGACACCTGGCTCCTCTAAGTGCGAGCCGCGAGCGTCCCGACACCGACTTCCGAAGTGGGACGAGAAGACATCCCACCATGGTCCCCCTCGGACGACAGCGCCAGCATGACGAACCCATAGGTGCTTGGGGAACCGGGGCCCTTCGACAACGATGCGCAGGTGAGTGGCTGCTCGAGGTCGAGGGGCGTCCGATGGCCCGAGCCTCTCAATGCCGCGCGGCGAGGCCGCGACCTCTCCCGCTTCGACGAAACGGCCAGTGCCGGGCGCGCTCGAGAGGCACGGCTGCAGCGTCCTTCGGCTTGCCGCCTGGAAGCAAATCGGCAGTAGTGGCGGACAGACCGAGGAACGGGACGAGCTGACGCAGTCGTACCCGGCGCCGAAGCACAGGTGGCGGACAGCCCGCACCCGGTTGCCGCCGGGGCAGGCCGCCTAGCGTCGAGGGGTGACCGCATCCCGCCAGTCGACCATCGCGCTCGAGGCGCGCTTCGCGCACGAGCTGCCCGAGCTCGCCGTGCGCTGGCAGGCCGCCGAGCCGCCCGAGCCGCGCCTGCTGCTGCTCAACGCGCCGCTCGCTGCCGAGCTCGGGCTCGACCCCGACGAGCTGCGCTCAGAGGAGGGCGTGGGCCTGCTCGTCGGCACCGCGGTGCCCGAGGGCGCCACGCCCGTCGCGATGGCCTACGCGGGGCACCAGTTCGGCGCGTACTCGCCGCTCCTGGGCGACGGCCGCGCCCTGCTGCTCGGCGAGCTCGTCGACGCCGAGGGCCGGCTGCGCGACCTGCACCTCAAGGGCTCCGGCCGCACGCCGTTCGCGCGGGGCGGCGACGGCCTCGCCGCGGTGGGGCCCATGCTCCGCGAGCACGTGGTGAGCGAGGCCATGCACGCGCTCGGCATCCCCACCACGCGATCCCTCGCCGTCGTCGCGACGGGGCGCTTCGTGCGCCGCGAGGAGTGGCTGCCGGGCGCCCTGCTCGCGCGCGTCGCGAGCAGCCACCTGCGCGTCGGCACGTTCCAGCTCGCGCGGGCCACGGGCGACATCGAGCTGCTGCGGCGGCTCGCCGACCACGCCATCGCGCGGCACGCGCCCGAGGCCGCCGAGCACGAGCGGCCCGCCCTCGCGCTCCTCGAGGCCGTGGTGGCCGCGCAGGCCGCGCTCGTGGCGCGGTGGATGCTCGTCGGCTTCGTGCACGGCGTCATGAACACCGACAACATGACGATCTCGGGCGAGACGATCGACTACGGGCCGTGCGCCTTCATGGAGGGCGTCGACCCCGCGACCGTGTTCAGCTCGATCGACGAGCGGGGCCGCTACGCGTACGGCAACCAGCCGGTGATCGCCCAGTGGAACCTCGCTCGCCTCGCCGAGGGGCTCCTCCCGCTCATCGCCGACGACCAGGAGCACGCCGTCGGCCTCGCGACGAGCGCGATCGAGGGCTTCGGCGCTCGGTACCGCGCCGCGTGGGTCGATGGGATGCGCGCCAAGCTCGGGCTGCGCCACGTCGACGACGCGGCGCAGGTCGCCGCGCTCGCCGACGAGCTCTTCACGATGCTGGGCGCGACCCGTGCCGATCTCACGACGGCGTTCCGCGTGCTCGGCGCCGCGGCCCGCGGCGACCACGCCGCGCCGCAGCGCCTGCTGGGCGCCGCGCCAGGGTTCGACGCGTGGGCCGAGCGCTGGCTCGCCCTCGGGCCCGACGCCGACGCGATGGATCGGGTGAATCCCGTCTACATCGCCCGCAACCACCTCGTCGAGGAGGCGCTCGCCGCAGCGACCGCCGGCGACCTCGCGCCCGTCGAGCGGCTGCTCGAGGCCGTGCGCCGCCCGTTCGACGAGCGACCCGGGCTCGAGCGGTACGCCGAGGCCGGGCCCGAGCAGGACTTCCGCGCCTACACGACGTACTGCGGCACCTGAGCCTCCGCTCGTCGTCGGCCGGATGCCCGCGCCAATACGATGGTGCGGTGAGCACCGGATTCGATCTCTTCACCGACCGTGCCGTCGTCGCCATGCGCGTCGACGGCGAGCTGCAGGACCTCGCGCGCGAGCTGAGCGAGACGCAGACGGTCGAGTCGGGGCGCGTCGAGCCGGTGACGATCGACAGCCCCGACGGCCTCGACATCCTGCGCCACTCCGCGGCGCACGTGCTCGCCCAAGCGGTCCAGCGCGTGAACCCCGAGGCGCGGCTCGGCATCGGCCCGCCGATCCAGGACGGCTTCTACTACGACTTCGACGTCGCGGAGGCGTTCTCGAGCGACGACCTCAAGGCGCTGCAGAAGGAGATGGAGCGGATCGTCAAGGCCGGCCAGCGCTTCGTGCGCCGCGTCGTGAGCGACGACGAGGCCCGGGCGGAGCTCGCCGACGAGCCCTACAAGCTTGAGCTGATCGGCCTCAAGGGCGGCGCCGCGAGCGCGGCCGAGGGCGCATCCGTCGAGGTCGGCGCCGGCGAGCTGACGATCTACGACAACGTCGACCCGAAGTCGGGCGAGGTGCAGTGGAAGGACCTGTGCCGCGGCCCGCACCTGCCCTCCACGCGCCTCATCGGCAACGGCTTCGCCCTCACGCGCGTCGCCGGTGCCTACTGGCGCGGCAAGACCGACCAGCCCCAGCTGCAGCGCATCTACGGCACCGCGTGGCCCTCGAAGGAGGAGCTGCGCGCCTACCAGCAGCGCCTCGAGGAGGCCGCGAAGCGCGACCACCGCAAGCTCGGCCGCGAGCTCGACCTCTTCTCGTTCCCGGAGGAGGTGGGCTCGGGCCTGTCGGTGTGGCACCCGCGCGGCGCGATCGCGCGCGGCGAGATGGAGCAGCACGCGCGCCGCCGGCACATCGAGCACGGCTACAGCTACGTCTACACGCCGCACATCAGCAAGCGCGACCTCTTCATGACCTCCAACCACCTCGTCACCTACGGCGAGGGGATGTGGCCGCCCATCCGCATGGACGAGGAGCGCGACGACGAGGGCACCGTCACGAAGCCGGGCGTCGACTACTACTTGAAGCCCATGAACTGCCCGATGCACATCCTCATCTACAAGGAGCGCTCGCGCAGCTACCGCGACCTGCCGCTGCGGCTCGCCGAGAACGGCACCGTCTACCGCAACGAGCTCTCCGGCGCCCTGCACGGGCTCACGCGCGTGCGCGGCTTCACGCAGGACGACGCGCACCTGTTCGTCACCCCGGAGCAGCTCGAGGCCGAGACCACCAAGGTGCTCGAGTTCGTGCTCTCGCTCCTGAGCGACTTCGGGCTCACCGACTTCCGGCTCGAGCTGTCGATGCGCGACGACGAGAAGGAGAAGTGGATCGGCGACGAGGCGATCTGGGAGACCGCGACGGATGCGCTGCGTCGCGTCGCGCGCGCCACGGGCCTCGACCTCGTCGAGGAGCCGGGCGAGGCGGCCTTCTACGGGCCGAAGATCGACCTCAAGGTCACCGACGCGATCGGGCGCTCGTGGCAGCTCTCGACCGTGCAGCTCGACTTCAACCTGCCGGAGCGCTTCGAGCTCGAGTACACGGCGGCCGACGGCTCGAAGCAGCGGCCCATCATGATCCACCGGGCGCTGTTCGGCTCGATCGAGCGGTTCTTCGCGATCCTGCTCGAGCACTACGCGGGCGCGTTCCCCGTGTGGCTCGCGCCCGTGCAGGTCGTCGGCGTGCCGGTCGCCGAGGACTTCGGCCCGTACCTCGACGAGGTCGCCGCGCGGCTGCGCGCGAAGGGCGTGCGCGTCGAGGTCGACCACTCCGACGAGCGCATGCAGAAGAAGATCCGCACGCACACGCTCATGAAGGTGCCGTTCCAGCTGATCGCCGGCGCGAAGGACCAGGAGTCGGGCAGCGTCTCGTTCCGGTTCCGCGACGGCACGCAGGACAACGGCGTGCCCGTCGACGAGGCGATCGCGCGCATCGTCGAGGCGATCGAGACCAAGGCACACGTGTGAGCGACGCGGGACACCCGGGCGAGGGCCGGGTGGGCGACGAGCCCGCCGAGCGCGCAGCCCGCCACCGCGACGCGCTGCCGGGCTTCGAGCCTGCGCCCGAGCAGGAGCCGCCCCTCGTCGCCGAGCACGCGTGGGGTGCGCCGACGCAGATGTCGAGCGAGCTGCCGGGCGTGCCCGACCACTTCCAGCGGCTCTGGACGCCCTACCGGATGGTCTACATCCAGCGGGGCCAGATGCCGGATGAGGACGCGTGCCCCTTCTGCCGCGCGCCCGAGCTCAGCGACGACCAGGGGCTCATCGTCGCGCGCGGCGAGACGTGCTTCGTGCTGCTGAACCTCTACCCCTACAACACGGGCCACATGATGGTGTGCCCGTACCGGCACGTGGGGATGTACGACCAGGCGACCACCGAGGAGGTCGCCGAGATGGCCGTGCTCACGCAGACGGCGATGCGGGTGCTCTCGCAGGTCACGCGCTGCCAGGGCTTCAACATCGGCATGAACCAGGGCCGCATCGCCGGCGCCGGCATCGCCGATCACCTCCACCAGCACATCGTGCCGCGGTGGAGCCTCGACTCGAACTTCTTCCCGATCATCGCGAAGACGAAGGCGCTGCCCATCCTGCTGGAGGACATGCGCCGGGACATCCAGGCGGCGTGGCCGGCCTGACGGCCGACCGCGCCCAGCACGAAAGACACTGATGACTGATTCCACGACCGGTTCTGCACGCGTCAAGCGCGGCCTCGCCGAGATGCTGAAGGGCGGCGTCATCATGGACGTCGTCACCCCGGAGCAGGCGCGCATCGCCGAGGACGCCGGGGCCGTCGCCGTCATGGCCCTCGAGCGCGTGCCGGCCGACATCCGCGCCCAGGGCGGCGTCGCGCGCATGTCCGATCCTGACCTCATCGACGCGATCAAGGCTGAGGTCTCGATCCCCGTCATGGCGAAGGCACGCATCGGGCACTTCGTCGAGGCGCAGGTGCTCGAGGCGCTCGAGGTCGACTACATCGACGAGTCCGAGGTGCTGAGCCCCGCCGACTACGTCAACCACATCGACAAGTGGCCCTTCACGGTGCCGTTCGTGTGCGGCGCGACCAACCTGGGCGAGGCGCTGCGGCGGATCACCGAGGGCGCGGCGATGATCCGCTCGAAGGGTGAGGCGGGCACGGGCGACGTCTCCGAGGCGACCAAGCACATCCGCACCATCACGGGCGAGATCCGCAAGCTGCAGAGCCTGTCGAAGGACGAGCTCTACGTCGCCGCGAAGGAGCTCCAGGCGCCGTTCGAGCTCGTCGCCGAGGTCGCCGAGCGCGGGCAGCTGCCCGTCGTGCTGTTCACCGCCGGCGGCGTGGCGACGCCCGCGGACGCCGCGCTCATGATGCAGCTCGGCGCCGACGGCGTCTTCGTCGGCTCCGGCATCTTCAAGTCGGGCGAGCCCGAGCGGCGCGCGGCCGCGATCGTCAAGGCGACCGCCGCGTTCGAGGACCCGAAGGCGATCGCGGACGCGTCGCGCGGACTCGGCGAGGCGATGGTCGGCATCAACGTCGCCGACCTGCCCGCACCGCACCGGCTCGCCGAGCGCGGCTGGTAGTGGCGGCCGGACGCGGCGCGCGCGTCGGCGTCCTCGCGCTGCAGGGCGACGTGCGCGAGCACGCCGCCCTGCTCGCGGCGCTCGGCGCCGACGTCTCGCTCGTGCGCAGCCCCGCGCAGCTCGCCGAGGTCGACGGCCTCGTGCTGCCCGGCGGCGAGTCGAGCGTCATCGACAAGCTCTCGCGGCTGTTCGGGCTGCGCGAGCCGATCGCCGAGCGCATCGGTGCGGGCATGCCCGTCTACGGCACGTGCGCCGGCCTCATCCTGCTCGCCGACCGCATCCTCGACGGCCTGCCGACGCAGCTGCCCTTCGGCGGCCTCGACGTCGACGTGCGCCGCAACGCCTTCGGCAGCCAGGTGGATTCCTTCGAGGCCGAGCTCGAGGTGCCGGCGCTGGGGGAGGAGCCGGTGCACGCGACGTTCATCCGCGCCCCCGCCGTCGAGCGCGTGGGCCCCGGCGTCGAGGTGCTCGCGCGCGTCGACGAGCGCGTCGTCGCGGTCGAGCAGGGCGCGCTCCTCGGCACCGCCTTCCACCCGGAGGTCGACGGCGAGACGCGCTTCCACGCGCGCTTCCTCGAGCACGTCGCGCGTGTCAGCGGCCCGTGATCGGATGATGCGGTGACCAGCGCGCTCAGTCGGATCCCGTGGCAGGCGATGTGGATCGCCCTCGCCATCATCTGGGGCTCCTCGTTCCTGCTCATGAAGCTCGGGCTCGAGTCGCTGCATCCCATGCAGATCGCGGCGATGCGCATCGGCATCGCCGCGGTGACGCTCGTGGCGCTCGCCGCCGCGACCCGCACGCGGCTGCCGCGCGACGGCCGGACGTGGGGGCTGCTGGCGATCTGCTCCCTCTTCCTCACGGCGATCCCCTTCACGGCGTTCGTCGTCGCCGAGACGCGCATCTCCTCGGCAGCGGCGGGCCTCGGCAACGCGATCACGCCCGTCGCGACGGTGCTCTTCGCGCTGCTGCTGCTGCCGAGCGACCGGCTCACGCCGCGCAAGCTCGCGGCGGTGCTGCTCGGCCTCGCGGGCGTCGTGCTCATCGCGCAGCCGTGGGCCGAGGCGGGCCCCGACCTCGTGGGCTTCGTCATCGCGGTGCTCGGCGGCGTCTCCTACGGCATCGGCTGGACCTTGAACCGGCGCCTGCTCGCCGGCACGGAGGTGCCGGGCATCGCGCACCCGACCGTGCTCATGATCACCGGGTTCCCCATGGCACTGCTCGCGCTCGTCACGTGGGGCGCGATCGAGGGCTGGTCGCCCGTCGGCGTGCACGGGGAGTCCTCGGCGCTGCCGCTCGCGCTCGTCGCCGTCGTCGTGCTCGGCGCCGTCGGCACGGGCGTCGCGTACATCCTGCACTTCGAGGTCGTGCGCGCCGTCGGGCCGACCGTCTCGGCGACCGTCACGTACCTCATCCCCGTCGTCGCCGTCACGCTCGGCGTCGTCGTGCTCGGCGAGCGGCTCGGGGTGTGGGAGATCGTGGGCGCGATCGTCGTCATCGGCGCCGGCGTGCTCGTGGGGCAGCGCCCGAGGGCGAAGGTGGCGGCGCCCGCCTGAGCGGTGCAGCGGCACCGAGCCATCTCGGCCGGCCCGCGCGTCGCCCTGGTTGAATCGGGCTCGTGCAGCTCTACTCCAGCCGACCCATCCGCGCGCTCTGGCAGGTCGTCGGCGACGTCGTCGCGATCGGCACCGTCGTCGCCGCCGTCTGGCTCGCGCAGCAGGTGCACGCGGCGATCGCGTCGCTCGGGGCGTTCGGCAGCCAGATCGAGGATGCCGGGGCCGGCTTCTCGTCGACCCTCGCCGACGCGGGCTCGGCGCTCGCCGAGGTGCCGTTCGTCGGCGCGGGCATCGCGCAGCCGTTCGTCGACGCCTCCGGCTCGGCCGACGACCTCGCCGCGGCTGGCGTGAGCCTGCGCTCGGGTGTGGATGCGCTCGCGGGGAGCGTGAGCACCGCGCTGTGGCTGCTGCCCGTGCTGCTGGTCGTGCTCGTGTGGCTCATCCCGCGGTTGCGCTTCGCGACCCGGGCGGAGTCGAGCGCGCGGCTCGCGGCGACCCCGGCGGGTCGGGAGCTCCTCGCGCTGCGGGCGCTGGTGGGTCAGCCGACGGCGCGCGTGCTCGCCGCCGCACCCGACGCCGTCGCCGGCTTCCGCTCGGGCGACGAGCGAGCGATCGCCGCCCTCGCGGCGCTCGAGCTGCGCGCGGCCGGGGTCCGTGCGGGGGAGGAGCCGCCTCGGCGCGCGCCCTGAGCCGCTTCCCGCCCGCAGCCTGGGTCCTCTGCGCCTCGGCGCGCCGCTCGCTGCGCCGACGCAGGGCCGGCGCCTGCACCATCTGGTCGCCTCGGCGTGTCGGTGGCCGCCGTGTCGTGCAGCAGCCCCGCGCGTGCCTGCACCGTCCGGCGGCTGCCGCGTCCAGGGGGCGACCATGTCGTGCAGCACGCTCGCGCGCCTGCACGATCGGGCGGCTGCCGCGTCCAGGGGGCGACCATGTCGTGCAGCACGCTCGCGCGTGCCTGCACCATCCGGCGCTCGGCGCGCGCCGGGAGCGTCCATGTCGTGCAGCACCCAGAGGCAGGCCAGCACCCGCTCAAGCACTCCTGGCCCGAGCGACGGAGTCGCACCGTGCTGGTC
>JAPSIA010000199.1 GCA_031179215.1 Agrococcus sp. | reverse complement strand
TGGCTGCCGCGGCCGAGGCATCCCTGGTTGAGCCGGATGCAGTGGCGGATGCTGTCCGTGCGGCCCTCGAGGAGCTTCGCGGCGAGGTCGGGGTCGGCGAGCTGGCCGCGCGTGAGCGCGACCATGTCGGCGATGCCGCTCGAGAGCACCTCCTCCGCCTCCTCGACCGAGCGCGCGGATCCGACGCCGAAGACGGGGATGTCGGGGTTCGCGCGCTTGAGCGCGGCGACCTCGTCGCGCAGCCATGCCGCCGGCATCGCCGAGGAGGGGAAGACCCAGTGGACGTCGTGGTAGCCGCCGGCCGCGACGTCGAGGAAGTCGATGCGCGCCTCCGCGCGGAGCGCCGCGACGATCTCGCGGCAGTCCTCCGCGTCGAGCCCCGCGGCGTTGCGCTCGTTCGCGACGATGCGGACGCCGACGGTGAAGTCGTCGCCGACGCGGGCACGCACCGCGGCGAGCACCTCGCGCGGGAAGCGCGTGCGCCCCTCCACGTCGCCCCCGTACGCATCCGAGCGCCGGTTGTAGAGCGGGCTGAGGAACTGGTGCAGCAGGTACCCGTGCGCCATGTGGATCTCGACCCCGTCGAAGCCGCCGAGGCGCGAGCGCTCGGCGGCGTCGGCCCACGCCTCGACGAGCGTCGCGATGTCGCGCCGGCTCGCGGCGCGCGTCGCCACGGCGGTGGACGGCGAGAGGATGCGGCTCGGCGCGACGACGGCGCGGGGTCCGTCGGGGCCCTCCGGCGAGGCCTGCGCGCCGTGGTGGTTCAGCTGCACGAGGATGCGCGAGCCGGCCTCGTGCACGGCGTCGGTCATGCGCCGGTTCGCGTCGACCGCCTCCGGGCGCCACGCGTCCTCGAAGCCGCGCGTCGAGGCGCTCGGGTGCACGAGGTGGTTGCCGGCGACGAAGAGCCCGCAGCCGCCGCGCGCGCGGCGCACGAAGTAGGCGGTCTCGCGGTCGGACTCGACGCGGTCGGAGTACTGCTTCGAGTGCGCGGCCTGCATGATGCGGTTCGGCGACTCGAACGCGCCGATGCGGAGGGGCTGGGCGAGGAGGCTCACGATCCGATCCTGGCAGGCGTGGCGGGCTCACCCGTGCCGCTAGGCGCACGCCATGCCGCCCATTACGATGATCGTGCACTGCAGGCACGAATGCGAGGTCTCCCCCGTTGGACGAGCAGCCGGAGGGCGAGCCGACCCTCTCCGCGGACGCCGAGGCGCGCCGCCGCGTGGCCGTGCTCGCCCAGCTGCACCGCCGACGCGCGAAGCGACGCTGGCTCGTCGGGCTCGCAGCCGCCGTCACGACGGCGGTCATCGTCTCCGGGTCGGTGGTCGCCTGGAGCTCGCAAGCGCGCGCGGGCGACCTCGCGGGGCAGATCGAGGCGTGGCACGAGGAGCACGAGCGGGCCAGCTGCGAGCTCGCCGTGCGCATCGTGAGCGCCGTCGGGCTCGAGCAGCGCGCGAAGGACGTCCTCGAGGCCGCCGAGCACGTGGGCAGCGCCGACTGGCTGCTGCCGGTCGAGGAGCGCGGCGCGTTCGCGCAGCAGCGCGAGTCGCTCCTGCGCACGATCGCCGACGGCGGGTTCGTGACCGACGAGGATCGCGCCCTCGCCGCGACGTGGGAGGCCCGCGCCGCCGCATCGAGCGATCCCGGCTCCTTCGACGTGCTCGACGCATGCATCGCGGCAGCGGCAGCCGAGCGCGAGCCGATCGAGGGCGTGACGGCCGAGCGCGCCGACGCGCTCGCGCGCGAGCTGCGCGCGCTCGGCGATCCCCGTGACTTCGACGACGCGCGCATCGACCGCCTCGAGGCGGCGCTCGCGCAGCTCGAGGCTGCGGCCGTCGCGACCGCGGCGGGCCGCACCGACGTCGCGACGCTGCAGGAGCAGCTCTCGCTCGCCCCCGAGAGCGCGCTCGCGAGCCTGCGCAGCGCCGACGCGCACGTGGCAGCGGTGCTCGCCGTCCTCCGCGGCGAGCACTCGCTCTCTGACGTGCTCGATCTCGTCGAGGGCATCACGCTGCACATCGCCGCGGCGTGGATGGCCGAGGCGTGGCAGCTCGAGGCGCAGGGCCACGCGGAGGCTGCCGCGGAGCTCGCTCGCGCGTCGCAGCAGACCCGCGACGCGCTCGCGAACGCCGCGCCGCGCCCGGTGACGGACCGCGGGCCGACGCGCCCGACGCCCGTCGTGCCGCCGCGCGAGGAGGCACCCGTGCCGCTCCCGCCGGTCATCGACCCGACGCCGAGCCAGCCGGCGCCGCCCGCGCCGACGCCCTCCGACCCGATCGGCACGCCGTCGCCCGTGCCCGCGGATCCGGTCGATCCGACCGACCCCG
>JAPSIA010000077.1 GCA_031179215.1 Agrococcus sp. | reverse complement strand
ACGGCGTGCAGCCGACCTCTCCGCTGCGGGTGTGGGCGCCGACGGTGATCGCGCCGCCGTTGACCTCGGAGAGGTTCAAGCGATACGTGACCTCGTTCGGGCCCGGGTCGGAGCCCTTGCCGAGCCGAAGCGACCACTGGAGGTCGAGGGTGAGCCCGGTCGCCCCCGCGTTCCATCGAGCGACTTCGGTGTTCTGGCCGAAGTGCATGTCCATCGCGAAGGCGTTGCGGATCTCGATGGGGCTCAGCGGCTGCTGCTGGCCGGCGATCTCGCCCGTCGCGGTGATCGCGTCGCCCGTCGAGCCGTTGGCCACGATCGGCGTCTGCACCGCGACCGCGGTGCCCTGCTCGACGGCGCCCAGGTTGCAGGTCAGGGTGCGGCCGTCGTCGGAGATCGTCGACACCGGGTCCACGCCGGTGGCGGCACACGCGTCGGGGACGCTCTTGAACAGCCCGTGGGCGATCGTCACGGAGAAGACGACGTTCTCGACCGGCGTGTTCGCGGGAGCAGCGGCGTCGTCGTTGACGTTCACCACCCAGAACGCGTTGACGACGTCGCCGCGGCCGACAGTCGAGGGCGTGCCGTCCATCCATCGGCCGTCGAGCTCGTAGACCGGCGCGGCGGAGGCGGGCGCGGCGGCGACGGCCGAGCCGATCGCCATGAGCATCGCGGTGAGGGCGGAGAGCCACGCGCGGGAGCGTCGCCGGGAGGGTGAGGTGGTGCTCATGGTGTCCCTTGGTGCGTCCAACCGGGCCGAGAGATGCCGGTGCCCCTGCAGTGTCGGTGATCTTGCGCTTCCGTACAAGTCGCCGGGGTGCAACTTCACCCTGCTTCTCACCCTCCCCTCGCGGCCGCCTGCAGTCCGCCCGCACCGCGGATTCCATCGTCATCGGCGTCGGCCTTGTAGCATCGTGCGCGGCTGCTCATCCGAGCGGCCGAGGATGCGCCGACGTGCGCCGCTCGAGAGCTGCCGTGGACCTTCGATCGAACGAGTCGGATCGCGACTCCCAGCCGCAGGAAGACCCGCTCGCCCTGCTCCGGCATGCGATCGACCGTGGCGACCTGTCCGCGGCGAACGACGTGCTCATGCGGTCGTGGCTCGTGCTCCTCGAGGGCGACCGGCCGGCGCAGATGCGCCAGCTGCTGGAGTCGGTGCCGGCACGCAGCCTCGCTCGGCACCCGCTCCTCATGCTCGTCCTCGGCATCTGCTACTACGCCGTGCCCGAGCGCCGCGCGAAGTCGTGGCAGTACCTGGGTCTCGCGACCGCGGCAGCGCAGACGAAGCGCGCGCGCGCCGACCCGGCCGAGCGCATCATGCTCCTGACGGCCGAGAGCGTCGCCCTGCGGCTCGCCGGGCAGGTCTCCCTCGCCAACGCGGCCGCGCGCTCGGCCCTGCGGCTGCTGAGCACGACGGGCATCGAGGACATCGAGCGCATCGGCCACCTGCCGAGCGTGCTCACGCAGCTGGGCCGCACCCTGCACGAGGCCGGCAACGTGCGCGACGCCGTCACGGCCTTCCAGCGCGGGCTCGCCGAGGCCGTGCCCGGTGCCGACGACGGCTTCGGCAGCCTGGCGATGCTCGCCGCGATCCCGGCGATCGACGGTGACGTCGCGGCCGCAGCGCAGCGCATCGACCAGGCCCGATCGCCCGTGTGGGAAGCGGCCGCGAGCACGCACGGCGGCGGGTACGTCGGCCTGCACCTGCGCCTCGCCGAGGCCATCGTCGCGCTCGAGCGCTTCGACGCCGACACCGCGCACGGGCACCTCGCGACGATCGCGGCCGACCTCAGCACGCTCGAGGGCTGGTGGCGGGTCTCCTACGCGGAGGCCCTGCACGCGCTCGTGCGCGGCGAGCCGGCCGCGGGCCTCGCGCAGCTCGACGAGCGCATCCGGCTCCGAGCGCACGAGCCCGGGGGGCGCAAGGACGTGCAGCGCGTCGCTCCCGTGCGAGCCACGCTGCAGCTCGCGCTCGGCTACGTCGACCTCGCGGAGGTCACGCTGCGCGCGGAAGCGACGGCGAAGTCGTCGACGACCCAGATCGCGGCCGCCCGCGTCGCGCTCGCGCGCGGGCGCCTGCACGCGGCGCTCAACGAGCTGCGCCTGCTGCACCTCGAGGCCCAGGCGCCGCGCGAGCAGGCGGAGGCGCTCGCGATCGAGGCCGCGGTGCTGCTGCGCCTGCCCGCGCTTCCACGCCTCCGACCCACGATCGATCGGCTCGCCGCGCTGCTGCGCAGCACCGACCTGCAGCTGCCCCTGGGCCTGCTGCCGCACGCCGACTTCGCGCGCGTGCGCTCGGCGCTGCTCGAGCGCGGATACGAACCCGCGGCCGCCGTGCACTCGCTGCTCGGGGATGTCGTGCCGCTCGTGCTCACCCCGCGCGAGCGGGCCCTGCTCGAGGCCCTCTCGGAGCCGGGCGCGACCCGCGGCTCCATTGCCGAGGCCATGCACGTCTCGCTCAACACGGTCAAGACGCAGCTGCGGCTGCTGTACCGGAAGCTCGGCGTCTCGACGCGCGAGGAGGCGCTCGCCGTCGCGTGGGAGCGGCACGTCTTCCAGGAGGAGGACGACGACCTCTCGGATCTCGACGACGACGAGCTCCGCGCCTGAGCTGCCGCCCCATGCGCCGCATCCTGCTCCTCGCGTTCGCCCAGCTCTGGGTGCTCGCCGCGCTCACGCCGCCCGCCGTCGTCGGGCTCTCGCTGCTCGTGCAGCGCTGGGCGGGCCCTGAGGACGCGCCAGCGCTGCTCGGCGTCGCGCTCGCGTGCGGCTCTGCCGCCGCGCTCGTGTGCAACCCCCTCTTCGGCCGCTGGGTCGACCGCACGCCCCGGCGCCTGGGCGGTCGCCGCGTGTGGCTCGTGCTCGGCGCAGCCGGCGGCCTCGCCGGGTCGGTGTGCGTCGCGCTCGCGGCCGATCCTGTCGCGCTCATCCTCTCGTGGGTGCTCACGCAAGGCGCCTACAACGCCTGCTTCGCCGCCGTCAACGGCATGCTCTCGAGCGAGCTGGAGGCGAACGACCGCACGCGGGCGGCGGGCGCGCTGACCGCGGTCTCGTTCCTCGGCACGCTGCCCGGCCTGCTCGTCACGGGGCTGCTCGCGAGCGACGTCGTGCTCATGACGACGCTGCTGCCGGCGGTCGCGCTCGTGCTCACGTCGGCCGTCGCGCTGATCGTCCGCGATGCCGGCGGCACGCGGCGTCGCGAGGCGCAGCACGGCCGCGACCTGCGCGCGCTGCGCTCGCGGCCGTTCCTCGTCGCCTTCGGCGTGCGCTTCGCGCTCGGCGCCGAGCTCGCGGGCGGGCTCATCTACGGCCTCTACCTCTTCCAGGAGCGCTGGAGCCTGCCGACCGCCGACGCCGTGCGCTGGGTGGCCCTCACGACCTTCTCGGGAGCGCTCGGGCTCGTGGCGGCCGCGGCCGTGCTCGCGCTGCTGGGGCGCCGCCGCGGGCTCGAGCCGGTGCTGCTGCGGTGGGCGCTCGTCGGCACCGCGATCGGGATGGTCGCGCGCGGCCTCGCGCCGAGCCCTGAGCTCTTCCTCGCGGCGAGCGTCGTGGCCGGTGCCTCGATCGGCGTCGGCTCGACCGCCACGCGCTCGCTCGTGCAGGGCATGCTGCCGCCGGAGCGATCCGCGTTCGGCCTCGGCGTCTTCAACGTGGCGAGCACCGGCTCGGTCATCGTCGCGCCACTGCTCGCGAGCGCGCTCCTCGCCGCCGGCGCCCTGCTGCCGCTCGCCGACCGCTACGCGGGCTACTACCTCCTGTTCGCCGCGCCACTGCTCCTGCTGCTGCTCGCGGTGCGGCGCTCGACGCTCGGCGCTCGCGACCGGGCGCCGCGCGACGACGCACCCGTCGACGCGGAGCCCGCCGCACGCTGATCAGGGGCCGCGCGCGGCGCCGCGCCCCGCTAGGCTGATGCCGCCAGGGCCCGCGAGTCGAGGACACACCCATGCAGCACAGCAGCGACCTGCGCCGACACCGATCGTGGCGCTCCGGCGCCCTGCGAGCGCTCGGCCTCCTGCTCCTGCTCGCCGGCGGCGGCGTGCTGACCGCCCAGTGGCTCGCACCCGAGGAGACGCAGCGCGTCGTCGGCAGCGCCGTCGGCTCCGCACGGCAGGTCTACAGCGACGTCGCGCGCGGCGACGCGCCCGTGAGCATCCAGCTCGGCCCGCCGGGGAACGACGCCGCGATCGACACCGCGCCGCACGGCGTCTTCGTCGAGATGGCCTCCTACCGCGTCGCCGAGCAGCTGCAGCCGGTCTTCGCAGCGCACAACGGCTTCGGCGGCGACGTCATCCTGCCGCTCGCGATCGGCGACCGCGTCCAGGTGCTCGACGCCGGCGGCGAGCAGCACGAGATGGTCGTGACGGATGCGCGGGACACGCCGCAGGTGGGAGCGACGACCGCAGATCTCTCGGGCATGGCCGGCTCGATCCTGGTGCAGACGTGCTACTGGGACGTCGACGAGATGCGGTTCGTCGCGCTCACGCCCGTGGGCGAGGAGCCGCAGACGCCCTCGATCGACGACTCGGCGGAGCTCGTCGTGCCGTGAGCGGTGCACGATGAGCGGCGCCACGATCGCCGCGCACGCCGCGCTCTCGCCCTCCCCCGCGAGCGACGCCCGTCGCCGGAGCCTCGAGGCGATGCGCAGGGTGCGCGACCGGATCGATCGCGACTTCGACCAGCCGCTCGACGTCGAGGCGCTCGCGCGCGGCGCTCACATGTCGGCCGGTCAGCTCAGTCGCGAGTTCCAGCGCGTCTACGGCGAACCGCCCTACGCCTACCTGATGACGCGGCGCATCGAGCGAGCGATGACGCTCCTGCGGCGCGGTGACCTCAGCGTCACCGAGGTGTGCTTCGCCGTCGGCTACAGCTCGCTCGGCACCTTCAGCACACGCTTCACCGAGCTCGTCGGCGTGCCGCCGAGCGTCTACAAGCGCGACCACTCCCGGGCCGCCGCCGGCATCCCCGCGTGCCTCGCGAAGCAGGTGACGCGACCCGTCCGCTGACGCGGCTCGAGCGGCGCGACGGGAGCCACTCGTCACGATCGGAGAAGCGCGCGCGGGGTCGCGCGCTCTAGCGTGGCGACCATGGACATCAGCATCCACTACGCGTTCCTCCCCCACACCGACGGCGAGGCGGCGCTGCGCTTCTACCGCGACACGCTCGGCTTCGAGGTGCGGCAGGACGTGGGCTACGCCGACATGCGCTGGATCACCGTCGCGCCCGTCGGCTCGCCGACGGCGATCGTGCTGCACCCGCCCGCGGTCGACCCGGGAGTCACCGATGCGGAGCGCGCCGTCGTGCTCGACCTCATGGCGAAGGGCGTCTACACGGCCATCACCCTCGCGACCGACGACCTCGACGGGCTCTTCGACCGCATGCAGGCGGCCGGGGCCGACGTCGTGCAGGAGCCGACCGACCAGGACTACGGCGTGCGGGACTGCGCGTTCCGCGACCCGGCCGGCAACCTCATCCGCATCAACCAGCGCGCGGCCTGAGCGGCTCCGCCCGCAGCGGGTCGGCGCATAGGCGCCGATGGCACGATGGCGGGGTGCGCCGCCCGGGATCCGACAACGCCGAGCCGCGCGCGACCGCGCCGCGCACGACCGCGCTCTCCCGCGATGCGGAGCGCGCGAGCGTCGATCCGTGGGTGCTCGAGGCGCAGCGGGCTGCGAGCGCGCCGGGCTTCCGCCGGCCCGCGCTCGGGCCCGTCCCGCGCGGGCCCGTCTACCTGCTCGGCCTGCTCGCCGCGCTGCGCGCCGCGGGGCTCGTGCTCGTCGCGGAGGCGGTCGCCCGCGGCATCGGTGCGCTCTCGGCCGGCGACCTGTCGGCCGAGACGACGCGCCTCATCGTCGTCCTCGGCATCGCGGGGGCCGTGCTGCGCTCGGGCGCCGAGTGGGCGACCTCCGTCGTCGCGCGCCGCATCGCGACGCGCGTCAAGGGTGACCTGCGCAGTCGGCTCTGGCGGCGGATCGCCGAGGGCGACCCGACCGGCGGCGGCACGGCGGTGCTCGCGAGCGACGGCCTCGACGACCTCGACGACTACTACGTGCAGTCGCTGCCGGCCACGATCGCCGCAGCGGTCGTGCCGCTGCTCGTCGGGCTCCGCGTGCTCGGCGCCGACTGGGTCAGCGCCGCCGTCATCGTGCTCACGGTGCCCCTCATCCCGCTCTTCATGGTGCTCATCGGCAAGCACACGCAGCAGCGCACCGACGAGGCGCTCTCGGCGCTCACCCGGCTCGCCGACCACCTCGCGGAGCTCGCTCGCGGGCTCCCGGTGCTCGTGGGCCTCGGGCGCGTCGAGGCGCAGGCGAAGGCGCTCGAGCGGCTGCAGGCCGGCTACCGCGAGCGCACGCAGGAGACGCTGCGCTGGGCCTTCCTCTCGGCGCTCGCGCTCGAGCTCGTCGCCACCATCTCGGTCGCGATCGTCGCGGTCCTCCTCGGCCTGCGACTGCTGAACGGGACGATGCAGCTCGAGCCGGCGCTGCTCGCGCTCATCCTCGCTCCCGAGGCCTACGCCGCGCTGCGGCAGGTGGGCACCGCCTTCCACGCGTCGCAGGGCGGCCTCGCGGCGCTCGAGCGCGCGCAAGCGATCATCGACCGGCCGGCTCGCTCCGACATCCGCGCACCGCTGCCCGACGTGCCGGCTGCGGAGCGCGCCGACGCAGGCGGCACGCGCCCCGAAGCCCCGCCAGCGCCGCCGCCCATCCGCCTCGACGCGCTCACCGTGCGGTACGCCGGCAGGGAGGCGCCGACGCTGCGAGCGATCACCGCCGAGCTGCGCGGCATCGTCTCGATCGCGGGCCCCTCGGGCGCGGGCAAGTCGACGCTGCTCGCGGCCCTCACCGGCACGCTGCCCGCCGACGCGGAGGTGACCGGCCGCATCGAGGGCGTGGTCGCGGATGCGGTGGGCTGGGCCCCGCAGGCCCCTCGAGCGTTCGCGACCTCGCCACGAGCGGAGCTCGCGCTGTACGGCGCCGAGCCGACGGCGGCGCTCGAGGAGCTCGGCCTCGCGCACGTCGCCGACGCCGCCGTGCCCGAGCTGAGCCCGGGCGAGCTGCGCCGCCTCGCCGTCGCCCGCGCGCTCGCCCGCGTCGACGCGGCGGCGACGAGCACCGGCGAGCGCCTCCTCCTGGTGCTCGACGAGCCGACCGCGCACCTCGATCGGGCCTCCGCCGATCGCGTGCGCGCCGCGATCCTCCGCCGCGCCGAGCGCGCCGTGGTCGTGCTCGCGAGCCACGAGCCCGAGACCACCGCGCTCGCGACCATGACCGTGCGCGTCGGCGACCTCGCCGTGTCACCGGTGCCGCAGCAGGAGGGCGCGACCACCGCGAGCGAGGAGCACGTGGCGCCCGCGGCGCGCCTCGCGGCCGCCGCCGCGTCGCCGGCCGCGCCGACGACCGCTGCCTCCCGCGGCCGGCGGCTCACGCTCCGCTCGCTCCTGCGCCCGCACGCGGCGATCTGGGCGGGCGCGATCGCGCTCGCCGCCGTCGCCGTCGGCATGGGGCTCGCGCTCACCGCCGTCTCGGGCTGGCTCATCGTCCGCGCCAGCATCGAGGAGCACATCATGGTGCTCATGGTCGCGATCGTGGGCGTGCGCGCGTTCGGCATCTTCCGCTCCGTCGGCCGCTACGCCGATCGGCTCGCCACCCACGAGGCGGCCTTCCGCGTCGTCGACGACCTGCGCCTGCGGCTGTGGCGCGCCATCGCCGCGCGCGGGGCCGGTTCGCGCCGGCTCCTCGAGGGCGGCGCGCCGCTCGACTACCTCGTCACGCTCGCCGACGAGCTGCGCGACCAGCTGCCGCGCGTGCTCGCGCCCATCGGGGTCGGCGTCGCCGTCATCGTCGGCGCGATCGTCACGACCGCGCTCGTCGCGCCGCAGCTCGCGCTCGCGATGGCCCTCACGCTCCTGCTCGCGACGGCCGCCGGGGCGGCGCTCGCGATCGCGGCCGAGCGCGGCGCGGCCGCGGCGCGCGTCGACGGTCGCTCGGAGATCGTGCGCGGCACGGCGGCGCTCGCGACCGCGGCACCGGACCTCCGCGGCAACGGCACCGTCGGCGCGGCGCTCGCGCGGCTCGACGCCGCGAGCGCGCGCCTCGCGAGCGCCGAGCGCCGCGCGGCCTGGGCAGCGGGTCTCGGCAGCGCGGTCGTGACGGCGGCGGTGACGAGCCTCGCCGTGCTCGTGCCCGTGCTCGCGCCCGAGCTCTCGGCCGAGGCCGCATCCGTCGTCGCCCTGCTCGCGCTCGCGCTGCTCGAGCCGCTCATCGACCTCGTCGCGGGGGTGCACCGGCTGCCCGCGCTGCGCGCGGTGCTCGATCGGCTCGGGCCGCTGCTCCAACCGGCACCGCAGCCCGCGTGGGGCGAGGCGACGCCGCCCTCGCCCATCGCCGCGGTCGAGCTCGACGACGTGACGGTGCGCTATCCCGGCGCCGCTCGCCCCGCCGTCGCCGGCGCCCGGGGCAGCGCGCGCGCGGGCGGATGGCTCGTGCTCGACGGGCCATCGGGCTCCGGCAAGTCGACGCTGCTCTCGGCGATCATGGGCGCGCTGCCGCTCGAGCGCGGCGCCGTCCGCGCCGATGGCCTGCCGCTCACGCGGCTCGAGGAGCGCGCGTGGAAGTCGCGCGTCGCGTGGTGCCCGCAGGACGCGTACGTCTTCGACTCGACGCTGCGCGGCAACCTGCTGCTCGCGCGACCGGATGCGCCCGACGAGTCGGTCCTGCGGGCCGCGCTCCTCGGCGCGGGCCTCGCGCCGCTGCTCGACTCGCTCGCCGAGGGGCTCGACACGCGCGTGGGCGCCGGCGGCTCCGCGCTCTCGGGCGGCGAGCGGCAGCGGCTCGCGGTCGCGCGGGCGCTCCTGACGCGCGCGGACGTCATCCTGCTCGACGAGCCCACCGCGCACCTCGACGCGCCGACGGCCGGGGCGATGATGGCCGACGTGCGTCAGGCCACCGCCGACCGCGTCGTCGTGCTCGTCTCGCACCGGGGCGCCGATCGCCGCCCCGCCGACACGGTCGTCAGCCTCGGCTGACGGCTCGACCTACGCGACGAGCCGCTTGAAGCGGTCGCTGCCGCGCGTCGAGCCCGCGGCGTCGACCTCGGCGCCGGGCACGCCGCTCGCGCCGACCTGCAGGATCGCGCGCGCGAGCACCTCGTCGCGCACCTCGCGCCGCGCGTGGTCGTCCGCGAGCATCTCGACGAGCGCCGCGACCTCCGCGTCGGCGCGCGCCGCGATGGGGAACCACGGCAGCGCGGAGCGCCACGCCCGGAACGCGAGCAGCAGGATGTCGTGGCGCTGCTCGACGTGGCCGCGCTCGTGCGCGATGACGGCGACGAGCTCGTCGGGATCGAGCCGGTCGAGCAGCCCTTGCGAGAGCACCGTCACGGAGCCCGCGCCGCGCGGGAGGCAGTAGGCGACGGGCACCGCGTCGTCGAGCACGCGCGTGCGCGCGCGGGTCGGATGCGGCGAGGTGAGCATGTCGAGCAGGGCGAGGTGGCGGTGGCGCTGGCGCGTGACCTGCACGATCGTCACCGCGAGGTGCACGAGCAGGTAGAGCGCGAACGCCGCCGCGGGGATGAGCGCGAGCCACGGCTGCGTCGGGGCGATCGCGAGCCCGGTGAGCGCGAGCGCGCCGATCATCGACAGGCCTCCGGCGAGCCCGACGCCCTGCCACACGAGCAGCGCGAGGACGGGCGCGCGCATCGGCCACGACGCGCGCGAGAGCCAGACCGGCACGGGCCACGCGAGCAGCACGACGACGACCCACAGCAGCGCTGCCGCCCAGACGACCGCGCCCAGCGGGATCACGAGCGCGTCCGTCAGCGCGGCGCCCGGCAGTGCGGCGCCCCCCGACGCGGCACCCGTCACCGCCGCCGCCGCGCCACGCACGCTCAGCTCCCGCTGCCCGCGGCTCGCAGCAGCCGGCGCAGGGCGGCGGCGTCCTCCTCGGAGACGCTGCCGACGAAGCGCTCGAGCACCGCCACGCGGTCGCGCGACTCGCCGAGCACCTCATGCATGAGCTCGGCGACGTGGTCGGCGCGCGAGGCGACGGCGGCGTAGCGGTAGGGCCGCACCTGGCGGTCGGAGGCGACGAAGCCCTTCTTCTCGAGCCGCGAGAGCACCGTCAGCAGCGTCGTGGCAGCGAGCGAGCGCCCTGCGGCCTCGAGCTGCTCCTGCACGTCGTAGGCGGAGACGGGCGCGGGGGCATCCCAGA
>JAPSIA010000076.1 GCA_031179215.1 Agrococcus sp. | reverse complement strand
CCGCCGAGCTCGAGGAGCACGACCAGGCCGCGCACGGGCTCGACGAGCGCATCCGCGACCTCGAGGCCGAGGCGGCGAGCGCGCGCGCCGCCGCGACGGGCGCCGCCACCCGGCTCGCCGACGCGCGCGATCGGGTGCTGGAGGCCGTCGGCGACCACGACTCCGCCGCCGCGATGCGCGAGCGCGTCGCGGCGCGCGTCGCGGCGCTGCGCGACTGGCTCGACGCCGACGCGGAGCGCGCGCGGGCGCTCGCCGAGCAGCGCACCGCCGCGCAGGCGGGCGAGGTCGAGCTCGCGCTGCACGAGCTGCCCGACCGCGCGGCGACGACGGCGATGCGCCTCGACGCCGGCGTGCGCGCGGGGCTGCGCGAGCGCATCCGATCCCACGACCACGCGGTCGCGAGCGCGAAGGGCGTGCTCGCGCAGCCCGATCTCGCGGGGCTCGAGGGCGAGGCGCCCGACCTCGCGCCGCTCGAGGCCGCGCTCGAGGAGGCAGAGGCCGCGGCCGCGGAGGCCGCGCGCGCGGCAGCGGCCGCCGCGACCACCCGCGACCACGCCGCCGCCGACCTCGCCGACGCGCGCGAGGCCATCCGCGCCCTCGCCGACGGCGCGGAGCACGCGGCGACGGTGCGCGCGCTCGCGAGCGCGCTGAGCGGCGAGAACGAGCTGCGGCAGGACATCGAGACGTACGTGCTCGCGACGCGGCTCGGCGCCATCATCGACGCCGCCAACGTGCGGCTCGCGGCGATGACCGCGGGTCGCTTCACGCTGCTGCACGACGAGGCGACCGCCTACCGGCGGCGCGCGAGCGGGCTCGGCATCCAGGTGCTCGACGCGCACACGGGCGTGCCGCGCACCGCGACGTCGCTCTCCGGCGGCGAGACGTTCCTCGCCTCGCTCGCGCTCGCGCTCGGCCTCGCCGACGTCGTGCAGGCGGAATCGGGCGGCGTCTCGCTCGAGACGCTCTTCGTCGACGAGGGCTTCGGCTCCCTCGATCAGGACACGCTCGAGGCTGCCCTCGCGACGCTCGACGAGCTGCGCGCCGGCGGCCGCAGTGTCGGCGTCATCAGCCACGTGCAGCAGATGCAGGAGCGCATCCCCTCGCGCATCCGCGTCGAGCCGCTGCCCGGCGGCGGCAGCCGCATCGTCGTGACGGCGAGCCCTGGATAGGCTCGCGCGCATGCGCGACATGGATCAGCGACCGCAGCACGGTCGCCGGCTCGACATCTCCAGCCTCGAGGCCTTCGACCGCCTCGCGAGCGCGGCGACGAGCATGGACGGCTGGCGCATCCAGGACGTCGACCTGCGCGAGCGCGGCGACGCGCTCGCGCGACTCGACGGCAACGGCGCCCTGCTCATGGGCGCGGATCTGCCGCACGGCGCGAAGGAGCGGCTCATCGGGCAGGGCGCCCTCATCTTCGACGACGTGCCTCAGACGCCCTTCAACGCCTACCGCTCCACGCTCTACACGCCCGACGACCTCGTCGCCGGCATCGAGGAGGGCTACGCCGCGAGCTTCGACGCGCGCGTCTACGCGTGGTCGCGCACGCGGCACCACGACGTCGCCGACACGCTCGCGGCGGCGCTGCACGACCACTCGATCGACGAGGCGCTCGCCGACTGGGTGCAGGGCAAGCGCATCGTCGGGATCATGGGCGGGCACGCGCTGCGCCGCGACTCGGAGGAGTACCGCCGCACCGCCCACCTCGCGCACGGCCTCGCGCGCGCGGGCCGCGTCGTCGCGACGGGCGGCGGCCCCGGGGCGATGGAGGCCGGCAACCTCGGCGCCCGCGCCGTCGCGCTCTCGCCCGAGCAGCTCGATGCCGCGATCGACGAGCTCGCGGCCGTGCCCTCCTTCCACGGCGCGATCCCCGAGTGGATCGCCTCGGCCCGCAGCATCGCCGAGCGCGTCGGCGAGGGCGCCTCGCTCGGCATCCCGACGTGGCACTACGGCCACGAGCCGCCCAACTCGTTCGCGACCGCGATCGCGAAGTACTTCCAGAACTCGGTGCGCGAGGACATCCTCCTGCGCGTCGCGAGCGCCGGGATCGTCGTGCTCCCCGGCGGCGGCGGCACCGTGCAGGAGATCTTCCAGGACGCGTGCGAGAACGCCTATGCGCCGGAGGGAGCCTGGGCGCCGCTCGTGCTGCTCGGCGAGCGCTACTGGACCGAGACGCTGCCGGCGTGGCCGCTGCTGCAGGCCCTCATGCGCGACCGGCCGGGCGAGGCGGGCATCGCCCTCGTCGACGCGGTCGAGGATGCGGTGGCGGCGATCGCGGCGTTCGAACCGTCCGACGCGGGCCCGGCGCTCAGCGCCGCGGCGCCCGAGGACCGCCGCTGATCGCCCGCCTGGGGCCTGGAGACGCGAGCGGCCCGCGGCCGCGCGCTCCTCGGCCTTGAGTCCTCCGGGCTCACGGTCGTGAGCCCTACGGGCTCAGCTCCCCCGCGATGCGGCGCTCGAGATCGGCGGTCGTGGCGTCCGGCAGCGCGATGAGGCCATCGAGCTCCTTGCGCGCCCGCCGGTAGGCGCTCTGCCGCTCCGCGGGCGTCGAGGCTTCGCTCTCCGCGAGCGCCATGAGCCGCTGCGCGGCCTCGAGCCGGCTCCGCTCCGCATCGCTGAAGCCGGACTGGGCGCGGCGCTTCGCCTCGCGCACGGCCGCCTCGAACGCGACCTCGTAGTCCCGCACCGCCTCGCGGTAGCGCTCGAGCGCCCCCTCGGGCCGCAGCTGCGCCGGCTCCGTCGGGCGGAGCCCCTCCGCGACGCGGCGAGCGCGATGGAACGCCTGCGTGAGCGGTTCGCGCATGTCGGTCACGAGCGGGTAGTCGATGAGCTTCGCGACGTCGAGCTCGAAGTCGAGCCACCGCCGGTCGACCTCGTCGTGGTCGGCGAGGATGCGGTCGATCTGCCGATCACGTTCCGCGGCCGCTGCCGCGCGCGCTGACGCCGCGTCCCGCGGGACGCCATCGGCGGGCGGCTGCAGCGGGGCACGACGGATGCGCTCGAGCTCGATCCGGTCCCTGCGCCGCCGCTCGTCGTACTTCGCGACCCCGCCGACCCATCCGCCGACGATCGGCCCGACGATGAACACGAGCCACCAGTAGTCGCCGGCGAACCGCAGGATCTCCTCCACCCTCGCAACCTACCCGGGGTCGAGCGCTCGCCGAGCGCGAGCCTCGCTCGCGCACAGGCGCGGATGCGACGATCCCCGCCAGGACCGCGCCGACGACCGGCGCGCGCCGCTCGCCGCGGTCCGGGGAAGGAGGAACCATGGCAGCCATGCAGAACCCCATGCCCGGCATCGCCGACCGCACGGTGCCGACGCCGCCGTCGACGACGATCGCCGAGTTCGACACCTACGAGGAGGCGCAAGCGCTCGTCGATCGGCTGAGCGACGCGGAGTTCGCCGTCGAGCACGTGCGCATCGTCGGCACGGGCCTCACGACCGTCGAGCAGGTGCTCGGCCGCATGACCTACGGTCGCGCGGCGCTCACGGGTGCGCTCGGCGGCGCGTGGTTCGGCCTGTTCGTCGGCCTGCTGTTCGGCCTCATCCTCGTGAGCTCGTGGACGTGGGTCATCTGGGCCGTGCTCATGGGTGCCGCGTTCGGCATGATCGCCGCGGTCGTGCAGCACGCCATGACAGGCGGGCGCCGCGACTTCACGAGCGTGCGCACGCTCCAGGCCGCCCGCTACGGCGTGCAGGTGACGAACGAGCACGCCGCAGCGGCGGTGCGGCTCATGGGGCAGGCGCCGCGGCAGGGGTAGCCGGGTCGCCGAGCGGCAGCGCGCCGGTGTCGCGCTCCGGCTCGTCGGGCACGTCGTCGGCGGGCTTGCGCATCCAGAACGTCGCGGCGACGCCGAGCAGCCACAGCGCGGCGGCACCGATGAACGCGATGCGTGCGCCCTCGAGGAGCGCCTCGCCGGGCGCGACGCCCTCGGCGACGAGCTGGCCCTGGCGGGTCGCCATGATCGTGACGAACGCGGCGGTGCCCGCGGCGCCCGCGACCTGCTGCACGGTGCCGACGATCGCCGAGCCGTGGCCGTAGAGGTGCTTGGGCAGCGCGGCGAGCGAGACGGTGAACAGCGGCGGGAACGTGAAGGCGAAGCCGAGCATGAGCACCATCTGCATGAGCAGCACGACCCACCAGGGCGTCGTGATGTGCAGCTGCGTGTAGAGCACGAGGGCGCCGAGCACCACGAGTCCTCCGGGGATCACGAGCGGCCGGGGGCCCCAGCGGTCGTAGAGGTTGCCGACCACCGGTCCCAGCAGGCCCGTCAGCAGCGCCCCGGGCATCGTGATGAGCCCGACGTGCAGCGGCTCGAGGCCCATGGAGTCCTGCAGCACGAGCGGCAGCATGATGAGCGTGCCGAACATGGCGCCCATCGCGATCGTCATGATCACGACGGTCGTCGTGAACAGCGGGTGCCGGAACGTGCGCAGGTCGAGCAGCGCGTCGTCGGAGCGCTGCAGCCGCAGCTGGCGCAGCACGAACGCGACGAGGCTCGCCACGCCGACGCCGAGCGCGACCGGCAGCTGCCACGCCGGCAGGCCCTCCGCGCCGATGAGCGAGAGCCCGTAGACGAGGCCGCCGAAGCCGAGCGCCGCGAGCGGGATCGAGACCGCGTCGAGCCGGGGCCGGTGCTCGAGCGGGCGCGCGCCGAGGTTGCGCGCGCCGATGAGCAGCATCGCGAGCGCGAGCGGCGCGACGCCGAGGAAGATCCAGCGCCAGGAGGCGAACTGCAGGATGACGCCCGAGACGGTCGGGCCGAGGGCGGGCGCGACCGACATCACCATCGAGATCGTGCCCATGAAGGCGCCGCGGCGAGCGGGCGGCACGAGCTCCATGACCGTCGTCATGAGCAGCGGGAAGACGACCGCCGTGCCCGACGCCTGCACGACGCGGCCGAGCAGCAGCAGCGGGAACGACGGGGCGAAGCCGGCGATGATGCAGCCGAGGACGAACGCGCCCATCGCCGCCGCGTAGAGGGTGCGCTTGCTGAAGCGCGCCATGAGCCAGCCGGTCGCCGGGATCACGACGGCCATCGTCAGCATGAACGCGGTCGTGAGCCACTGCGCCGCGCGCTCGTCGATCGCGAGCGTCGGGTCCTGGATGAGGGTCGAGATCGCGACGTTCATCGCGGTCTCGTTGAGGATGACGACGAACGCCGACACCAGGAGGGTCGCGATCGTGATGGCGCCGCCCGCCGGGAGGCGCTGCGGCTGAGGGGACTGCGGCGCGGGCCGCTCGTGCTGTGCGTCGATCTGCATGGTGCTCCGTGCTGGCGCCGACGCACCCAGCGGGAGGGTCCCGCTGGGTGGCGTCGTCGCGTCGAGTGGAGGGGCAGGGTCAGCCCTGCTGCGCCTCCATGAAGAAGAAGTCGATGATGTGGCCGTCGGGATCGGTGAGCTGGCCGCCGTACATGCCCCACTCGTTCGCCTCGACCGGCTTGGAGAGGGTACCGCCTGCGGCCGCGCCCGCAGAAGCGAACGCATCCACCTCCTCGCGGCTTCCCAGCAGCATCGCGAGCAGGTTCTCGAGCGAGCC
The DNA here is from genome assembly GCA_031179215.1 of Agrococcus sp. Lineage (GTDB taxonomy): Bacteria > Actinomycetota > Actinomycetes > Actinomycetales > Microbacteriaceae > Agrococcus. Next base: position 4,669 of record JAPSIA010000076.1, on the reverse strand, counting down.
GCGGGGCGCGCGCTCCTGGCCCTCGGCGAGGAACTCGTCGAACTTCGCGTGCTCGAGCAGCATGATCGCGACCTGGTCGCTCACGACCATGCAGCTCGTCGTCTCGTCGCTGAACGCGGGGTTCCTCGAGAAGCCGAGCGCCTCGTAGAAGGCGGTCGCGGTCGCGATGTCGGCGACGGCGTAGTTCGGGAAGACCATCTGCACTGCCATGCCTGCTCCTTCTTCGCAGTGTGTGTGAACAGCGTTCACATTAGCGCAGGCCCGCGCGTAGGATCAAGCGATGGCGAGATCGGGCTACTTCCACGGCGACCTGCGCCGGGCGCTGCTCGACGCGGGCCTCGAGGCCGCTCGCGAAGCCGGCCCCGAGGGCGTGAGCGTGCGCGAGCTCGCCCGCGTCGTGGGAGTCTCCCCCTCGGCCGTCTACCGCCACTTCGCGAGCCACGACGACCTCCGCTCGGCGCTCGCGCTGCGGGCGCAGTCCATGGTCGCCGACGCCATGGACGCCGAGATCGCGGCGGTGCCGAGCGCAGACGCAAGAGCGTGGGCGAACGGCGCGATCGGGGCGGTCGGGATCGCCTACGTGCGCTTCGCGTGGGCCGAGCCCGGGCTGTTCCGGCTCGCGTTCCGCGCGCACGGCGACCTCGAGGCGGCGCATGACGAGCGCGCTCGCGGCGCGGGCGGACGGACGCCCTACGAGCAGCTCGAGCGCGCGCTCGACGCGCTCGAGCGCGAGGGCGAGCTGAGCCCGCGGGAGCGCGCGGGGGCCGAGGCGCTCGCGTGGTCGGCGGTGCACGGCTTCGCGGTGCTCACGGTCGAGGGGCCGCTGCGCTCGCTCGATCGCGGGACCCGCGAGGCGCTCGCGGCCCGGATCGTCGCGATGGTGCGGCTCGGGCTCTCGCAGCTCGAGGACAGCGGGCGATGACCGGCCCTCGTCGCGCCGGCGGGAGCGACGAGGCGAGCGCAGGGTGGCGCGAGAGCCTGCTCGCCTTCGGCCCGCACGCCGGCGCGCACCGCGTCGCGATCCGCGCCTCCGTCTCGACGCTCGTGCCGCTCGCGGCCGTGCTCGCGATCGGGCGCCCGGACTGGGCGCCGTGGGCAGCCTTCGGCGCCTTCACCGCCCTCTACGGCCGCAACCGCGTGCACCTGTCTCGGCTGACGATGCAGCTGAGCGCCGCCGCGGTGCTCGTGACGATGGTCGTCCTCGGCTCCCTCGTCGCGACGCTCCCGGCGCCGACGTGGCCCATGATCGTGGCGGGAGCGGTCCTGGCCGGCCTCGTCTCGGTCGTCTCCGACGCCGAGGACTGGCACCCGCCGGGGCCCCTGTTCGCGCTCTTCGCGTTCTCGGGATCGGCCTCGCTGCCCGAGCGCACCCTCGAGGACGTCGGCGTCGCCGCGCTCGTGGCCGCCGCATCGGCTGCCTTCTCGGTGCTCGTGGGTGCGGCCGGCACGGCGCTGCGCCGCGCTCGCGGCCTGCCGGCGCCGCGCAGCGCGTTCGCGCGGAGCTGGACGCTGCGCGCCGGCCGCCGGGTGCGGCTGCGGCGCGTCGCGCGCTACGCGCTCGGCGTGCTGCTCGCCGGCGCGGTCGCCGTGCTGCTCGGCATCGGTCACCCGTACTGGGCGATGGTGTCGGCGCTCGTGCCCGTCTCGACCGCCACCTTCGCCGCCGGCGCCGTGCGCGGCGTCCAGCGCATCCTCGGCACGACGATCGGGGTGCTCGTCGCGGCGGGAGCGCTCGCGCTGCAGCCCTCGGCGCTCGGCGTGGTGGCGCTCATCGTCGCCTTCACCTTCGGCGCCGAGTTCCTCGTGGGCCGCAACTACGGCGTCGCGATGGTCTGCATCACGCCGCTCGCGCTGCTCGCGGTGCACCTCGCATCGCCGACCCCCGTCGAGGTGCTGCTCGTCGATCGGCTCGTCGAGTCGATCGTCGGCGCGCTCGTCGGCATCGCCGTCGGCCTCGCGACGAGGCGCTGGGATGCGCGCCTGGCCTAGCGGCTCCCCCGCGAGAGCCCCGAGCGAGGCGCTGTGCTATCAAGTTGGCATGCCCCTCATCTCGGCTCGCGATCGCGATCCGGACGACCCGTTCTTCACGCGCGTCGTGACGCTGCCGAACCTCGTCACGCTCGCCCGCCTGCTGCTGCTCGTGCCGGTGTGCTGGCTCGTGGTCGTCGGGGCTCCCGGCTCGTGGCTGCCGGCGGTGCTGCTCGCGGTGTGGGCCTCGACCGACTGGATCGACGGCATGCTCGCCCGCGCCCTCCACCAGGAGTCGCGGCTCGGCGAGCTGCTGGATCCCATCGCCGATCGGGTCGGCATCGTCGGGGTGACGCTCGCCCTCGCGATCGGCGGAGCGGTCGACTGGTGGATCCTCGGCGTCATCGCCGCGGTCGACGTCGCCACGCTCGCGCTCGCCGGTCCCGCGGCGCGCGACGGCAGCATCCACGTCTCCTGGACGGGCAAGGTGCGCACGGCGCTGCTGCTCACCGCGATCGTCGTGCTGCTGCTCGGCCACACCGTGCTCGAGTGGGCGACGCCCGCGGGGCTCACGCTCATGCTGCTCGGGCTCGGCCTGCATGTCGTGGCGGGCGTCGACTACATCGTGCAGGCGCGTCGCCTGCGACGGGTGCAGACTGGTGACGGTTCGGATGCGGAGGAGGCTCGATGACCGACTGGCTGGAGGAGCGCGAGCGGATCGCGGCGCACGTCGAGGACGTGCTGGCGGGCTGGCACGACTCGGTCGAGCGCGTGCCCGGCGAGGACGGGGACGACGACACGATCGTCGCGCGCGACGGCGACAGGGTCGCTGCGATCCTGCCGCTCGACGAGGAGAGCGTCGAGGCGATGGTCGAGGCGGAGGCCGACGGCACGCTCGCGCAATGGCTGCGCGAGGAGCTCGCCGAGGACGCCGAGCGCGACGACGACGATCTCGACGAGGAGGACGGCGAGGACCTCGACGCCGCCGCCGACGCCTGGCTCGGCGACGAGGCCGAGACGCCGACGCCGGCCGCGCCGACCGCGGCCGTCGCCGACGACGACGACTTCGACCTCGACGACTGGGACGACCCCGAGGCCGACGCCCTCATCGACGAGCTGCCCGCCTGACGCGTCTCGGGGAATCAGACCTCCCCGCGGCGTGTTGCCCCGAGCATGCAGATCGACATCTGGTCCGACATCGCGTGCCCGTGGTGCTTCATCGGCAAGCGCCGCTTCGAGCGCGCGCTCGCCGCCTGGGAGCACCGGGACGAGGTCACCGTCACCTGGCACTCGTTCCAGCTCGACCCCGCGCTCCCCGAGCACTACGACGGCACCGAGGCCGAGTACCTCGCGAGCCGCAAGGGCATGGCCGTCCAGCAGGTGCGGCAGATGTTCGAGCACGTCTCGGCCCAGGCGGCCGGCGAGGGCCTGCGGTACGACTTCGACCGGCTCGTCGTCGCCAACAGCCTGCGCGCGCACCAGCTGCTGCACCTGGCCAAGGAGCAGGGGCCGGGCGCGGCGGACGCCGTCAAGGACGCGCTCCTGTCGGCGCACTTCGAGCAGGGCCGTGACATCGGCGATGTCGAGACGCTCGTCGCGATCGGCGCCGAGGCCGGGCTCGACGCGCTCGAGATCCGCGCCGCCCTCGCCGACGAGCGCTTCGCGCCCGCCGTGCGCGCCGACATCGAGCAGGCGCAGCAGCTGGGCGTGACGGGCGTGCCGTTCTTCGTGTTCGACATGCGCCTCGGCCTCTCCGGCGCGCAGCCGGCGGAGGTCTTCGCGCACGCGCTCGAGCAGGCGCGCGCCGCCGCGCTCGAGGACGCGCGCGCCGAGCGCTAGACGCGCATCCCGTCGACGGGGTCGAGCGACTCGCGCGAGCGCCCGGCCTCGGACGGCTCAGTCGGCTCGGCGCGCGAGGTAGACCCACTCGCGCCCGGGCCGATCGGGCGCATCGCGCACGTCGACGAGGTGGAGCCCGGCCGCGGCGAGCGAGCGCTCGATGGCCTCGCGCGAGCGGAAGCGGAGCGTCGAGGTGGAGTCGATGCGATGGCCGTCCCGGTGGAAGACGGTCGGCGACGCGAAGGTCACCAGCGCGCCGCCGGGGGCTGCCTCGTCGACCGAGACGACGTCGATCCAGCCCTCGACCGGCCCCTCGTGCGCCACCTCGACCACCTGCCGCGAGCGCTCGGGCGTCCACTCGAGCCACGCGCGGCGCTCGGGCCTGCGCGACTCGAGCACGAGGGTGCCGCCGGGGCGCAGCCGAGCGCGAGCGGCGAGCAGCACCTCGTGCCACTCGTCGTCGTCGAGGAAGACCTGCGCGACGTTCGCGGTCATGAAGGCCGCGTCGGCCGCCTGCGCGGGCAGCGCATCCGCCTCGTGCAGCGCTGGCAGCGTGCCCTCGAGCCAGCGCACGCGCTCCGCCCCGGGCTTGCCGCGCGCGACCTCGATCGACGCTCGCGCGGGATCGATCCCCACGACCTCGACGCCCCGATCGGCGAGCATGAGCGCGAACGTTCCCGTGCCGCAGCCGATGTCGAGCACCGATCGCGCGCCGAGCTCCTCGGTCGCGATCGTGGCGTAGACCTCCAGGTCGCTGCGATCCGGGTCGAGGGCGTCGTAGATCGCGGCGAGCCGCGGGTCCTCGAAGATCGCGTCCGCCACCGCTGCCCCGTCGCTACGCGTGCGCGCGCCGCGCGACGAT
>JAPSIA010000015.1 GCA_031179215.1 Agrococcus sp. | reverse complement strand
GCGACGGCGCGGTCGTCGTCGTGCGGCCCGACCACTACGTCGCGCACGTGCTGCCGCTGACCGCGACCGACGAGCTCGCGGCGTTCTTCCGCGGGGCACTCCTGCCCGCCCGCTAGCGCCGCCGGGCACCCTGCGTCGGCGGAGTGTCGGGGAACGGTTCCGATCGCGCCGGGATCGAACCGCTTCCCGACACTCCGTGCTGCGGAGCCGACGCGCGGAGGCGGAGGGGCGCCCGGGCGGAGGCGCGGGCGCGGCGGGGGCCGCGCACACAACGCGAAGCGCCCCCGGTCCGTGGACCGGGGGCGCTGCTGCGTGTGACCCCAGCGGGATTCGAACCCGCGTTACCGCCGTGAGAGGGCGGCGTACTAGGCCGCTATACGATGGGGCCTTCGCTGCGAACCTTGCGATTGCAACCTGGATAGTGTGCCACACGATCCCAGCGCGCGCAAAATCGGCCGGCCGAGACGCTCGGCGCGCCGGCCGAACGGCTTCGGACGCGCGCGCTGACGGGGCAGCAGCGCCCCCGCGGCATGCAAGCCCGCGCGACTCGCCCCTCTCGGGCAGCGCGGATATCGTGGAGGCATGCGAGTGACGAAGCGAGAGCACGCGTGCATGGTCCTCGGCGATGAGGGGCAGAGCCTCGTGATCGACCCGGGCAACCAGACCGGCCCCTTCGCGGCGCCCGGACTCGTCGCGATCGTGATCACGCACGAGCACCCCGATCACTGGGATGCCGAGCACCTGGCGACCCTGCGCGCGACCAACCCGAACGTGCCCATCTACGGCCCCGCGGGAGTGGCCGCTGCCGCCGAGGGCTTCGACGTCACGGTCGTCGAGGCGGGCGAGCGCGTGACCGCCGGCCCCTTCCGACTGCGCTTCTTCGGCGGCACGCACGCCGAGATCCACCGCTCGATCCCGCGCGTCGACAACCTCGGCGTGCTCGTCAACGAGCGCTTCTACTACCCCGGCGACTCCTACGTCGCGCCCGACGTGCCGGTCGACCTGCTCGCGACGCCCGCTGGCGCGCCGTGGCTCAAGATCGGCGAGGTCATGGACTTCGTCGCCCAGGTCGCTCCGAAGATGACCTTCGCCGTGCACGACGCCCCGCTGTCGCCCATGGGGCTCGCGATGGCGCACGCGCGCATCGAGGGCGCGGTGCAGGAGGGCGGCGGCGAGCACCACCGCCTCTCCCCCGGCGACGCGATCGAGTTCTGATCGCCGCGTCCGCGCGCGAGCTCCCGCCGGCGATGCTCGCGTGATCGACCCGGTGACGCTGCTGCTCTACGCGGCGGCGCTGTTCGTCGCGACCGTCGCGCAGCGCGTCGTCGGGCTCGGCTTCGGCCTCGTCATGGGGCCGGTCTCGGTCATGGTGGCCGGGCCCATCGCCGCCGTGCCGCTCAACTGCGTGTTCGCCGTCGTCGCGTGCGGCCTCATGCTCCCCGGCGTGTGGCGCGACATCGACTGGCGTCGGCTCTCGTGGCTGCTGCTGCCGGCGATCCCCGCGAGCGCCGCGGGCCTCCTCGTCGCCCGCATGGTGTCGACGGATGCGCTGCGCATCGCGGTCGGGATCATCACGATCGCGGGCGTGCTCGTCTCGGTGGTCTTCACGCGCTCCTCCCTCACGCTCGACGGGCCCGGCACCCGCATCGCCGCGGGCGTCGCGATCGGCAGCTGCAACGCCGCGGTCGGCGTCGGCGCGCCGCTCGTGGGCATGTACTCGCTCGTGAGCCGTTGGGACCCGCGGGTCATGGCGGCGTCGATGCAGCCGTTCTGGGTGGTGCTCAACCTCGCCACGCTCGCGGAGCGGCAGCTGCTCGTGCCCGACGGCTTCCCCCAGTGGCCGTGGTGGGCGTGGCTCGGCGCCTCGGCGGCCGCGGCGCTCGGCACGGTGCTCGCGCACCGGATCGCGCATCGCGTGCCCGCGAGCGTCGCGCGCTGGACGATCATCGGTCTGTCGATCGCCGGCGGTCTCGCCGTGATCGCGACGGGCGTGGCGGGCCTGCTCTCCGCCTGAGCCGCAGCCGACGCCCTCGTCTCGCTATCTGAACGGCGTGTTCTATGCTCGAGCGCAAGCATCCGAGCGGATGCGCGACGGGAGCGGCATGCCGGAGACGCGCACGAGCACGGCGGCGCTGCGCGCCGCGAAGCCCGACACGAGCGGCTCGCAGACGCTCTCTCGCGGCCTGACCGCCCTCGCGCTGCTCGCCGACCACGGCAGCCAGTCGATCCAGTCGCTCGCGGACCTGCTCGGCGTGCACCGCTCGGTCGCCTACCGGCTCGTGCGCACGCTCGAGGAGCACCGGCTCGTCGTGCGCGACGCGGGCGGCATGCTCTCGCTCGGTCCTCAGCTCGTCGTCCTCGCGCGCGACGTCGAGCACGACCTGCAGTCGGCCTCGCTCCCCCACCTGCAGCAGCTCGCCGACGAGCTCGGCATGACGGCCTTCCTCGCGGTGCGCGACGGCGACGACGCCGTCACGCTCGTGACGGCCGTGCCGCGCGGCGTCAACGCATCCGTCGCCCAGCACCCCGGCCACCGGCACCCCATCGCGCTCGGGGCGCCCGGCATCGCGCTGCAGTCGATGCTGAGCGAGGCGACGTGGCGCGAGCTCGGCCACGACGGCCCCATGCACCCCGAGGTCGAGCACGTGCGCTCGCGGGGCTACGCCGTGAGCGCGAACGAGGTCATCCAGGGCATCACCGCGGTCGGCGCGCCGCTCCGCGCGCGCCGGTCGACGGATGCGTCGGTCGCGGTCGTCACGGTCGGCGAGCCCGACACGGCGGCGCTGGGCGCCGCGGTGCAGCGCACCGCCCGCGCGATCGAGGCCGAGCTGCGGTAGCGCGTGGACCTGCTCTCGTTCGTCGTCGCCCTCGCCGCGGTGCTCGTCGGCGCCGCCGGGCAGCGGATGATCGGCATGGGCTGGGGGCTCGTCGTCACGCCCGCGGTCGCGCTCGTCGCCGGTCCGCTCGCGGCCGTGCTCGTCGTGAACGTCTACGGCGCGCTCGCGTGCCTCGTCATCCTGCCGACGGTGTGGCGCGACGTCGACTGGCGGCGGCTCGCGTGGCTCGCGATCCCGGCGCTCGCGCTCATGGTGCCGGGGCTGCTCGTCGCGAAGGGCCTCGACACCGACGTGCTGCGCATCGCGGTCGGCGTGATCGCCATCGTCGGCGTCGCGGTCGCGGTCGCCTTCACGGCCGCATCGCGAGCGCACGACGGGCCGGCGCTGCGCGTCGCGGCGGGCGCGACGATCGGTGCGCTGAACGCGAGCGTCGGCATGGGCGCGCCCGCGCTCGGCGTCTACACGCTCCTGTCGGGCTGGCAGGATCGCTCCTTCGTCGCGACGATGCAGCCGTTCTGGGTGCTCGTGAGCGGCGTCGTGGTGGCCGTGCGCCCGATCGTCGCGCCGGAGGGCAGCCCCGACTGGCCGCTGTGGGCGTGGCTCGTGCTCTGCGTGCCCGTCGTGGCCGGCGTGCTGCTCGGCAACCGCCTCGCGCACTTCGTGCGCCCCGCGGCGGTGCGCTGGACGATCATCGCGCTCTCGGTGCTCGGCGGCGCGGCGCTCGTCGTCACGGGCGTGCTGGGCCTGCTCGGCTGACCTCCGCGCACGAGTCCCACGCGACACGGATGGCTGCACGCTCCCGTCGCGCGCGACGACCGGTCGCGCGAGCGCAGCGCACTTGACGGTCCGCGCACGATGGCGAGCGCTCGTGCCCGGTAGCCTGGCACGACGGCCGCGCCGCGGCGGCCGCAGGAGGACCCGTTGGCCGACATCTTCGACTTCCCGCCGCTCGAGGCGCCCTTCGTCGACATCGTGCAGTGGCGACGGGACGTCTCCGAGAGCTTCGTGCCGCTCGACGTGCATCCGCTCGGCGATGCGCCGTTCCGCGCGCGGGTCGGCCGCGTCGACGTCGGCGCGGTGTCGGTGTTCCGCATCGAGCACTCGGCGAGCATCGTCGCCCGCACCCCAGCGCTCGTCAGCCGCGGCGCGACCGACCTCATCAAGGTGAGCCTGCAGCTCTCCGGCGAGGAGCTCATCGAGCAGGACGGCCGCGTCGCGCTCCTCCACGCGGGCGATCTCGCGATCTACGACACCTCGCGCCCGTACACGCTGCGCTTCGACGGCGAGACGAGCCTCGTGGTGCTGACCTTCCCGCACGGCTACCTCGACATCCCGCGGGAGGAGCTGGCGGCCGTCACCGCGACGGCGTTCCCCCTCGAGTCCCCGCTCGGCCGCGTCGTCAACCCGTTCCTCGTCGGGCTCGCGCAGAGCCTGGGCGAGCTGCCTGCCGGGCACGGCCAGCGCCTGGCTCGCACCGGGCTGGACCTGCTGATGACGCTCATCCGCACGCATCTGAAGGACGGCATCCGCCGTGACCCCAGGCGGCAGCTGCTGCACGAGGTCCTCGGCACGATCGATCGCCTGCTCGACGACCCGGAGCTCTCGCCCGCGCAGATCGCCGCCGCTCACTTCATCTCGACCCGCCACCTGCACGCCGTCTTCGCCGAGCACGGCATCACGGTCGCGGGCTGGATCCGCGAGCGCCGCCTCGAGCACATCCGCCGCGACCTCGCGGACGGCGAGCTCGCGGCGGTGCCGATCGCTCGCATCGCCGCGCGCTGGGGGCTCGTGAACCCCGCGCACTTCTCGCGGCTCTTCCGCGCGACCTTCGACCAGAGCCCGTCCGAGTACCGTGCCGCGACCGCGCTCGAGCCCGCGCTGGCGCGCGAGGAGCGGGCACCGGCAGGCTGAGCACCACCGCCCGACCGCACCACCGTCGCGGTTACCGGGCGCACCGCGTCGTCGCGGTCGCCCGGCACCGCGGCGCGGCAGCGCGACCGACGCGATCGGGCCCCCTCCGTGCGAGGGCCCGATCGCTCCCGGCTCAGCCGTGGATGACCTGCGGCACCGCCATCGCCTTGAGGCCCTCGACGCCGAACTCGAGGCCGTAGCCGGACCCCTTGACGCCGCCGAAGGGCGCCATGGGGTGGATGGTGCCGTGCGAGTTGATCCACACGGACCCGGCCTGGATGCGCGCAGCGACCGCGCGAGCGCGCTCGGGGTCGGAGGACCAGACGCTCGCGCCGAGGCCCGCCTCGCCGCGGTTCGCGCGCTCGATCGCGTCGTCGACGTCGGAGTACCGCAGGATCGGCAGCGCCGGCCCGAACTGCTCCTCGCGGACGAGGGCGGCGTCGTCGTCGAGGCCCTCGACGAGCGTCGCCGGGTAGAACCACCCCGCCGCGTCGCGATCGGGCTCGCCGCCGAGCACGATGCGCCCGCCGCGCGCCTTCGCGTCCTCCACGAGCCGGTCGACGACGTCGAACTGCTGCTCGGTCGTGAGCGGTCCGAGCACGTTCTGCTCGTCGCTGCCGGGACCCATGGGCATCGCCGCCGCGACCGCCGAGAGCTCGCGCACGACGTCGTCGTAGACATCGTCGTGCACGTACAGGCGCTTGAGCGCCGCGCACGTCTGTCCCGTGTTGATGAAGGCGCCCCAGAACAGGCCCTCGGCGATCGTCTTGGGGTCGACGTCGGGGAGCACGATGCCGGGGTCGTTCCCGCCGAGCTCGAGCGTGAGCCGCGTGAGGTTGTCGGCGGACGCGCGCATGATCGCGCGGCCGGTGCGGGCGGATCCCGTGAACGTGACCTTGCCGAAGGCCGGGTGGCTGCCGATCGCCTCCCCCAGGTCGCGGTCGCCGGCGAGCACCGTGAACAGGCCCTCGGGCAGGTGCCGGTTCACGAGGTGCGCGGTCGCGAGCACGCTGAGCGGCGTGTACTCGCTCGGCTTCATCACGACCGCATTCCCCATGCGCAGCGCCGGCGCGAACTGCCACGTCGCGATCATGGCGGGCCAGTTCCACGGGCCGATGGCGCCGACGAGCCCGATCGGCCGGTAGTAGACGGTCGCCTTCGCCTGGCCGTCGTCGACGACGACCTCGGGCTCGAGCTCGGTCGCGATCGTCGCGCGCAGCCACGCGACGACGGCACCCGCCTCGAAGCGCGCGCCCGGGCCGCTGAGCGGCTTGCCCTGCTCTCGCGCGATGAGCTGGGCGAGCGCCTCGGCGCTCGCCTCCACCTCGTCGGCGGCGGCTGCCAGCGCGGCGCGGCGCTCGTCGTCGCTCAGCGCCGCCCAGGCCGGCTGCGCCGCGGTCGCCGTCGCGATCGCGCGCTCGAGGTCGTCGACGCTCGCGCGGGGCGCGTGGGCGAAGGCTTCGCCTGTCGCCGGGTCGATGACGGGCGTGCCCTCCTCGACGGTCACGGCCGCCAGCAGGCTCTCGTAGGTCTCCATGGTCCCTCTTCTCTCGTGGTCTTCCGGTGCTCACCTGCCGCCGGTGAAGGCAGCAGCGGCGCGCTCGCCGATGAGGACCGACGGGGCGTTCGTGTTGCCGCTCGGCACGCTCGGCATGATGGAGGCGTCCGCGATCCGGAGGCCCTCGAGCCCGTGGACCGCGAAGCTGCCCGGGTCGACGACGGAGGCGCCGTCGGTGCCCATCCGGCAGGTGCCCGCCTGGTGGTGGTAGGTCGTCACCCACTCGCGCATGTGCGCATCGAGCGCGGCGTCATCGAGCTCGGCCGCCGAGCGCGTCGGACGCGGCAGCACGAGCCTCGCGCCCCACTCCTCCGCGAGCGCGGGCTGCGCACCGATCTCGAGCATCTGCCGCATCGAGGCGCGCAGGCTCGCGACGTCCTCGGACCGCTCGAGCACGCGCGGATCCATGAGCGCGGGCGTGTGCGGGTCGTTCGAGGCGAGCCGCAGCGTGCCGCGCGACTCGGGGCGCACGAGCCCGGCCTGCAGCGTGAAGCACGTGCCCGTGACGTCCTCGCCCGGCGGCGCCATCGGCACCGAGAAGCAGATGGGCTGCGTGTCGGGCACGTCGAGGCCCTCGCGGAAGGTCGTGAAGGCATGCACCATCGCGACCGGCTCATAGGTCTTGCGGGCGGGGATCGGCTTCGCCGTCGTCTCGAAGACGAAGGGCACGAGCAGGTGGTCGTGCAGGTTCTCGCCGACGCCGGGCAGGTCGTGCACGACGGGCACGTCGACCTGTCGCAGGTGCGCAGCCGGACCGATGCCCGAGTGCAGCAGGATGCGGGGCGTGTCGAGCGCGCCGGCGCTCAGCACGACGAGGTCGGCGCGCAGCTCCTGCAGCTCGCCGTCGACCTCGACCTCGACGCCGACCGCGCGCCCGTGCTCGACGATGACCCGGTGCACCCACGCGCCCGTTCGCACCGTGAGGGCCGGATGGTCGGCCACGGGCCGCATGTACGCCCGCCAGGTCGACAGTCGCACGCCGCCCCGCGTCGTGAGCTGCATCCAGCTCACGCCCTCGATCTCGGCGCCGTTGTAGTCGTCATTCGCGGGCACACCGGCGCCGACGAACGCGTCGCGGATCGACTCGAACACGGGGTTGCGCTCGTATCGGTCGGTCACGTCGAGCGGACCGTCGCCGCCGCGCAGCGCGCTCTCGCCGCCCGCGAACGACTCGAGCCGGCGGAACACCGGCAGCACGTCGTCCCAGCTCCAGCCCGTCGCGCCCTCGCGCGCCCACCGGTCGTAGTCGCCGTGCGCCCCGCGCACGAAGATCGAGGCGTTGAGCGAGTGCGAGCCGCCGAGCACCCTGCCGCGCGGCCAGTGGATGCGCCGCCCGTTCGCGTGAGCCTGGGGCGTCGTGTGGTACCCCCAGTCGTCGGGGCTCAGCCAGAGCTCGCCGAGGCGGCCGAGGTCGTCGATCGTCGGCTTGTCATCGGATCCGCCGGCTTCGACGAGCGTGACGCTCGCTCCCGCGTCGAGCAATCGACGAGCGATGACCGATCCTGCTGATCCGGCTCCGACGACCAAGACGTCCGACATGGTTCCTCCTTCGGCCGATCTCCGTCGATCGGCTCCGGCCATGCTCACAGAGGCACGAGGAGGCGACTATCGCGTGAGGGAGGCGGGCTTGCCGATCCGTGCACGACGTGATCGCCAGCGCTTCCCTCCGAGAGGGCCTCAGCTCGCGAGCGCCACCGCGAGGCAGCCGACGACCGCGGTCGAGAGCAGCATCCGCACGCGGTTCCAGCGCGCCCAGCGGCGCTCGTCGAACGCGGCGCGCGCCGCCGCGACGTCGATGGCGTCCGGGTCGCCCGCGGCCTTCAGCGCATCGTTGCGCGGCACGTTGACGGCTCCCGTCATGCCGATGACGAGCAGCTGCAGCACCGCCGCGGCGATGCTCCAGGCGAGTGCGTGCGCCTCGCCGAGGTGCAGGAGCGCTGCCGCGACCGAGAGCGCGAGCGTGCCGAAGAACGCGCCCAGGAACACGGGGTTGATGATCGCGCGGTCGATCGCCTGGAAGGCTCCGACGAAGGTGCGATCGTCGACGCGGCGCAGGCCCGGCATGATCGCGGTGGCGTAGAGGAAGAAGACGCCGGCCGTCAGCCCGGCGGCGACGACGGCGGCGACGAGGACGAGCGTGCCGATCACCGCGAGCGCCTCACGGACGCTCGCACGACGCGCACGCCCGGCTCATTCGCCGTGGCCGCGGTTGCGCAGGCGCACCGAGCGCGGCGGGCGGCCGCCGTAGTACGAGCGCGACGCGTCGACGAGGAACCCCTGCCGCAGCGCCTCGCGGCCCACGAGCATCCGGAACCCCATGTCGTCGCGTCGCGCGAGCGTCACCTCGGTCGTGATCGAGCGACCCAACAGCCAGATCGCCGTGCGGATGACGACGCGCTCCTGCTCGTGGCCCGTGGAGGATCGCACGACGCGGCGGTCGTGCACGGGACTCTCGACGACGATCACGTCGGCGGTCGAGCGCTGCCAGGGCTGCACGGCGAAGCGCACCCACGGCTCGCCGTCGCGCGAGAGCTCCTCGACGTCGAGCGCGTGCAGCGAGCTCGTGCGCGCCCCGGTGTCGAGCTTCGCCTTCACGTGCGGGATGCCGAGCTCCGGCAGCGCGACCCACTCTCGCCATCCGCAGATCGTCGGACTGGAAGGATGGTCGTCGCCCATGCGCCCATCCAAGCAGGAAAGGCAGGTGCGCCCGATGCGGCTCGCCATCCTCTCGCGCGCCCCGCGCGCGTACAGCACGCGGCGCTTGCGGGCCGCGGCCGTCGAGCGCGGCCACGACGTGAAGGTGCTCAACACCCTCCGCTTCGCGATCGACCTCTCCGGGGACGCGCCCGACCTGCAGTTCCGCGGCCGGCGACTGACGGACTACGACGCGATCCTCCCGCGCATCGGCAACTCGATCACGTACTTCGGCACCGCGGTCGTGCGGCAGTTCGAGCAGATGGACGTCTACACGCCCAACACCGCCAACGGCATCTCGAACTCGCGCGACAAGCTGCGGGCGACGCAGATCCTCGCGCGCCACGACATCGGCATGCCCGCGACGACGTTCGTGCGCAACCGCGCCGACGTCATCCCCGCGATCGAGCGCGTCGGCGGTGCACCCGTCGTGCTCAAGCTGCTCGAGGGCACGCAGGGCATCGGCGTGATCCTCGCCCCGTCGATCAAGGTCGCGGAGGCGATCATCGAGACGCTGCAGAGCACGCGGCAGCAGGTGCTCATCCAGCGCTTCGTCGCCGAGAGCAGGGGGCGCGACATCCGAGCGCTCGTCGTCGGCGACCGCGTCGTCGCGGCGATGCGGCGCGTCGCCAACGGCGACGAGTTCCGCTCGAACGTGCACCGCGGCGGCAGCGTCGAGCCGGTCACGCTCGACGCCGAGTACGAGCGCGTCGCGGTGCGCGCGGCGCAGATCATGGGGCTCAAGGTCGCGGGCGTCGACATGCTCGAGGGCAGCGACGGGCCGCTCGTGATGGAGGTGAACTCCTCGCCGGGCCTCGAGGGCATCGAGGCGGCGACGCGGCTCGACGTCGCGGGCGCCATCATCGACTACATCGACAACCAGGTCGCCTTCCCGCAGATCGACGTGCGCGAGCGGCTGAGCGTCTCGACGGGGTTCGGTGTCGCGGAGCTCGTCGTGCACGGCGACGCCGACCTCGTCGGCAGGTCGCTGCGGGATTCGGGGCTCGACGAGCGCGACATCACGGTGCTCACCCTCCACCGGGGCACGACGGTCATCCCGAACCCCAAGGGCCGCGAGGTGCTCGAGGCCGAGGATCGGCTGCTGTGCTTCGGCCGCCTCGAGGAGATGCGGTCGATGATCCCGGCGCGGCCCAAGCGCCGCTCCCGCGTCAAGCGGCTCCCGAAGGAGCCGATGAGCGCGGCCTGACGCGCGATCGTCGCTCAGGCGACGCGGGCGGTCGCCTCCGCGAGCACGCCCTCGGCCCATTCGACCGCGACATCCGTCGCGGGTGCGGGTCCGCTCGCGTCGTGGCGGCCGTACTCCCCCACGCGCTCCGCGCCGCAGCCTGCGAGCGCCTCGTCGATGAGCTCGCTGCCGCGCGAGTACGTCTTCGTGTAGCTGCGATCGCCCATGCCGAACACGGCGTAGCGCACTCCCGTGAGGTCGGGCCGCGCCTCCACGAGCGCACGGTGGAAGGCGCGCGCGGCGGTCGGCACCTCCCCGTCCCCGTACGTCGAGCACACGAGCAGGTGCAGCCGCTCCCGCGAGAGCTCGCTCGGCGCGATCTCCGCGAGGTCGCGCACCTCGACCTCGGCGCGCGGCGCGAGCGTCCGGCGCAGCTCGTCGGCGACGAGCTCGGCGCCGCCCGACTCGGTGCCGAACAGCACGGTCACGGGCAGGCCGGACCCCTCGACGGCATCCGCCTCGGCCGCGATCTCCGGCAACGGGATCGACGCGTCGCGCGCCGCATCGAGCAGCTCGCGCACCGAGCGCAGCTTCGCGCGCGTGCGTCCCGGCGCGGCGCCGAGCTGCTCGCGGACATCGATGCGCCGCCAGCCCTCGAAGGCGACCTCATCGGCGCGCTCGGGAAGCCCCGGCGCGCCGACCGCGATCCCGCCGGACGCGAGGTCGTCGGCGATCGTGCGCGCGAGCTCGCGAGCGTCGAGCCGCTGGTCGGGGATCGTGCCGCGGGGGCCCCGCCGCAGCCATCCCGCGGTGTACAGGCCCGGCTCCACTCGGCCGTCCGGATGCGCGCCGGGCTCGGTGAGCGCCTCCGCATCCGCGGCGAAGCCGGTCGCGGTCACGACGGAATCGGCCGCGAGCGCCAGCTCGCCGTCCGCGCCGTCGAAGACGACGCGCTCGACGCGACCCGCGCCCTCGATGCGCGCAGGCGCGAGCCCGAACCACCAGTGCACCTCGACGCGCGCCGCCTCGGCCGTCGAGGCGCCGTCGCGCGCCGCCTCAAGCCCGCGCACCGCGTCGGCCCTCGCGTCCTTCCCGGGCTCGATGCACTCGAGCGCGGCACCGTGCACGCGGTGCACGACTCCGCGCAGACCCGCGAGCTCGCGCACCATCACCGGATCGAAGCGCGCCGCCGTCGGCGCGCTCCGGCCCGCGACGTGGATCGTGCGCAAGCTGCCGGCGAGCCGGTCCCGCGCTTCGTCGTCGACGTCGGTGCCCTCGAGCTCCTCGGGATCGCGGGCGAGCAGCCGCACGACGTCCATCGCGACGTTGCCGTGGCCCACGACGACCGTCGCCTCGCCGAGCGACGGCGCCGCACCCTCGTCGGGATGCCCGTTGAGCAGTCGCGTGATGCGCCCGGCACCGTGCACTCCCTCGAGGGAGCGGCCGGGCACGTCGAGCGAGCGATCGGCGCGCAGCCCTGTCGCGAGCACGACCGCGTCGAAGGCGGCGCGCAGCTCCTCGAGCGACACGTCGCCCCCGCGGCCGGGGAGGCCGACGCGCGTGTTGCCGCGGAAGCGCACGCGCTCGTGCAGGAACAGGCGGTCGAACTGCCGGGTGACCGCCTTCGTGCCGGAGTGGTCGGCGGCCACGCCTGAGCGGACGAGGCCGTAGGGCACCGGCAGCGCATCGATGACGTCGAGATCGGCCTCGGGGAACCGGCGGCGCAGCGCCTGCGCCGTGAAGCAGCCCGCGGGACCGGCTCCCACGATCGCGATGCGCGGCGCGGGCGCCGGCTCCGCCGGTGCGGCCTCGCCGGGCGCGCGCGAGGCGTCCGACGACACCGACGACCAGCGCACCGGCAGGCTCAGCATGCCGCGGAAGACCCATCCGCCGACCCGTGCCGGATCCTCGGGCACGAGCTCGAGCCCGCGCAGCCGCTCGAACAGCTTGGGCAGCGCGACGTCGGCGACCTCCGAGCGCGCGACCCACGCGCCGAGGCACACGTGCACGCCCTTGCTGAAGGCGAGGTGCGGCTTGACCTCGCGCCGGATGTCGAAGCGGTCGGCGTCGGGCCACACGCGCTCGTCGCGATTCGCGGAGAGGATGCAGATCCCGAGCCGTGCGCCGGCCGGCAGCGCGACGCCCGCGAGCTCGGTGTCGCGCGTGACCTGGCGCGAGTAGAGGCCGATCGGCGCGATCCATCGCAGCGTCTCGTCGAAGGCCGCGTGCCACAGGCTCGGATCGGCCTCGACCGCGCGGCGCTGCTCCGGATGCGACAGGAGCGCCCACGCCGCGACGCCGAGCGCGTCGCGCGGCTCGTTGAGCCCGCCGCCGATCGTCATCTTCACGTTGGCGCGGATGCGCTCGATCGGCATCTCGTAGTCGGGGATGCGCAGCAGCTGCGACAGGAGCGACTCGTTCGGGTGCTGCGCGTGCCACGGCAGCATCTCGTCGAGCGCGATGTCCACCTCGTCGAACGAGCGCTTGCCGAGTGCCCACACCTCGGGGTCGTCGGCGTAGTTGCCGGTCGCGTCGATGAGCGTCTGCGACCAGCGCTGGAGATCCTGCTGCGAGACGTTGTGCAGGCCGAGGATCTGCCGCAGGCACTCGGCGGCGTAGGGGGCCGCGAAGTCCCAGATGAGATCTGCCGCGGAGCCCTTCGCGGTCATCTCGTCGAGGAGCTGCTCGGCGGTGCGCTCGAACATCGACCGCCAGTGGCGCTGCACGACCCCCGGCCGGAGCGACGGCTGCCATGCCTTGCGCTCGAGGTAGTGCTCGGGGTCGTCGCGACGCAGCATCGAGTGCCCCATCGCGCGGATCTGCAGCGAGCCCTGCTCGTTCGCCGAGAACGTCTCCTGGTCGAGCTCGGTCGCGTGCACCGCCTCGTACGAGGTCACGAGGTAGCGGTTCACCTGCGGCACCCAGTGCACGCCGCCCTCGGCGCGCAGGCGCTCGTAGATCGGGAAGGGATCGCTGTAGAGATCCGGGATCGTCACCCAATCGGCGACGGGAGCAGCGTTGCTCGACATCTCGCACATCCTCGTGGTCGGCCTCCCTCGATCCTGCACCGCGAGTTAGTGTGGGAAAAGCGGATTCAACGAACGATCAAACTCGGAGCAGCCGCACAATGGACCCTCTCGACGCGCCTCCCTTCTCGCTGCGCCAGCTCTCCTACCTCGTCTGCGCTGCCGACGAGGGCACGATCGCGGCCGCGGCGGCCCGCCTCCACGTCTCGCCCTCAGCGGTCTCCGAGGCGATCAGCGAGCTCGAGCGCGAGCTCTCGGCGCAGCTCACCGTGCGCCGCAGGGCGCGCGGGCTCACGCTCACGAGCACCGGGGCGGATGTCGTCGCTCGCGCGCGAGCGCTGCTCGCCTCGTCGCGCGAGCTCGAGGCCTCGCTGCGCGGTGCACCGGGAGAGCTCCTCGGTCCCATCACCATCGGCTGCTACCCGACGCTCGCGCCCACGATCCTGCCGCCGCTGCTCGCCGGCTTCGGCAGGGAGCATCCCCGGGTCGAGCTCGACATCGTCGAGGCGACGCACGATCGGCTCGAGGGCAGGCTCGAGTCCGGGCAAGTCGACGTGGCCTTCGTCTACGACACGCTCGTGCCCGGCGAGCCGCAGCGCGCGACGCTGTTCGCCCTGCCGGCGCACGTCGTCGTCGCGGGTGACGACCCGCTCGCGCGGCGCGGCACCGTGGACCTCGCGGAGCTCGCCGATCGCGACCTGATCCTGCTCGACGCGCCGCCCTCGAGCCAGCACACGCTGTCGCTGTTCGCCGCAGCGGGCGTCACCCCGCGCGTGCGGCACCGCGTGCAGAGCTACGAGGCCGTGCGAGCGCTCGTCGGTCGCGGGCTCGGCTACGGGATCCTCGTGCAGCGGCCCGCGAACGCGGCGAGCTACGAGGGCTACCCTGTCGCCATGCTCGAGATCGCGCCCGCAGTGCCGCCCGTCGGGGTCGACGTCATCTGGCCGGCTCGGCCTGCACCGACGGCGCGCACGCGCGCGCTCATCGACTTCGCGCGGGCGCTCCCGTGGCCGGGAGCGCGGTGAGCGCGCTCGTGTGGGGCGTCAAGGCCTCGCTGCTCGACTACGTGCGCGGCCGCGGCGGCGGCACGGTCGAGCTCTCGGGAGGAGCGACCGCGATCGAGGGTGCCGTCCGCTTCCCCGGCGACGCGCGATCGTTCCGCGGCACCGTCACCCTCACCGCGCACGGCGGCATGCTGCGCATCGTGATCGCCGACCCCGCCCTCGTCGAGGCGCCGAGCGGCTGGCTGCTCGAGATCGCCGACCCCGACGATCCCTCCGAGCGGCTGCCCTTCGCGACGATCGCCGCGTTCGACGGCACTCGCGCTTCGGGCACCGCCCTCACCGAGGCGGGCGCCGATCTCTTCTTCGGGCCGTACTCGCGCGGCACACCGCTCGACGACCCCGTCGTCGAGGCCGAGTAGCGCGCGAAGGAGGGGCCCCGCAACCGCGGGACCCCTCCGAGCATCGCCTCAGCGCGAGGCAGGCGCGGCGTGGTCGCTCGAGGAGACCTCGTCGCCCGCGTCGCCCTTCTTCCACGTCTCCCAGCGGCCAGAGTGCTCCGACTCGATCGAGAGCGGCACACCCGTGCGGTCGCGCAGCAGCAGCGTGCCGATGACCGAGACGACGACCGTCGCGAGCAGGTAGCCGACGATCGACCACGTGGAGCCCGTCGCCTGCAGGAGCGCCTGCGCGATCGTCGGGGCGAAGGCGCCGCCGAACACCGCGCCGATCGCGTACGCGATCGAGACGCCCGAGTAGCGCACGGATGCGGGGAACGACTCCGCGTACCACGCGGCCTGCGCGCCGTACGTGAGGCCGAGGCCCGCACCGAGCAGGATCGTCGCCCACGCGACGCCGCCGACGCCCTGCTCCACGAGCACGAACAGCGGCACGATGCCGATCGCGAGCGTGACCCAGCCGATGAGGTACAGCGGCTTGCGGCCGATGCGGTCCGAGAGCCAGCCGGCGAGGAACGTGAACACGAGCCACGAGACGGAGCCCGCGAAGGTCGCGAGCTGCACGCCGACCGGGTCGAACCCGAGCCCCGGCGGGGTCGCGTCGACCGGCCGCGAGGCGAGGCCCTGCACGTAGCCGCCCGTCGTCATGTAGCCCGTCGCGTTGTTCGCGATGAAGACCATCGCGCACAGCAGCACGACGCCGCCGTACTTGCGGACGACCTGCATGATGGGCGCCGACTCCTGCTGGGCCGTCTGCTTGATCTCCTGGAAGACCGGCGACTCGTCGACCGAGCGGCGCACGACGTAGCCCACCACGACGAGCAGGATCGAGACGAAGAACGGGATGCGCCAGCCGACCTCGAGGAAGGCGTCGCCCGGGAAGAGCGCGCGGACGCCGGCGAGGACGCCGGTCGCGAGCATCATGCCGAGCGGCACGCCTGCCTGCACGAAGGAGCCGTAGAGCCCGCGGCGGTTCGCGGGCGCGTGCTCGATCGCCATGAGGACGGCGCCACCCCACTCGCCGCCGGCAGAGAGGCCTTGCAGGATGCGCAGGAGCATGAGGAGGATCGGCGCGAGGACGCCGATCTGCTCATAGGTCGGCAGCGCGCCGACGAGCGTCGTCGCGCCACCCATGAGCAGGAGCGTGAGCACGAGCATCGGCCGGCGCCCGAGCTTGTCGCCGAAGTGGCCGGCGAGGAACGCGCCGAGCGGACGGAAGAGGAACGAGATGCCGATCGTCACGAGCGAGAGGATCTGGGCGAGGCCGGGGCCGGCAGGCTCGAAGAAGAGCGCCGCGAAGACCAGGTTGGCCATGAACGCGTAGATGAAGAAGTCGTACCACTCGATGGTGGTGCCGACGACGACCGCGGCCAAGACCTTGTTGCGCTCCCGAGCGGAAGTGCGAGACGTCGTGCTGTGGGACACGCTGACTCCTTTGTCAGATGGGGCGCCCGGGACGAGCGCCGTGGACTGACGGAAAGATATACGATTTCGTGCACGACAGCAAGGCCCGCCGGTCAGGCGTGGGCGAGCGCTCCCGCCGTCGCTTGCGGACCGGATCTGAGATCGTATACGATGCCCGCATGGATGCATCGGCGCAGCCCTCGGCAGAGGCCCCCACTGCAGCAGCGGACGCCTGGAGCCTGCTCGGTCGCAGGCCCGCGAAGGTCTTCGCGATGCACATCGGATACCGGGCGCGCGCCGAGCAGAAGGGCCGCACGCCCGAGGCTCCCGGCTACTTCCTGAAGCCCGCGACCTCCCTCTCGACCGGCGGCGAGCTCGTGATGCCCGCGGGCACCGAGATCTTCGGCTTCGAGGGCGAGATCGCGATCGTGATCGGCAGGCTCGCCCGAGCCGTCGACGAGGCGGATGCGTGGTCGCACGTCGCGGCGGTCACGGCCTCCAACGACCTCGGCGTGTTCGACCTGCGCTGGGCCGACAAGGGCTCGAACCTCCGCTCGAAGGGCGGCGACGGCTGCACGCCCATCGGGCCATCGCTGCTCGACGCGGCGCGGCTCGACCCGCACGGGATCGAGGTGCGCACGTGGCTCGACGGGGAGCTCGTGCAGGAGGACTCGACGGCGACGCTCATCTTCTCGCTGCCGCAGATCGTCAGCGACCTCTCGCAGCTCATCACCCTCGAGCCGGGCGACGTCATCCTCACCGGCACGCCCGCGAACGCCTCCACCTTCTCCCCCGGCCAGACGGTCGAGGTCGAGGTCGCAGCGACAGCGCTCGACGGCGAGCGGCTCTCGACCGGCAGGCTCGCCTCGACGGTGCGCATCGGCGAGCAGCAGCTGCCGGCGTACTCCGCGCAGCCGAAGCCCACCCCCGAGCAGTGGGCGGATGCATCCGGCCGCCCGATCGCCGAGTTCCAAGAGCCCACCGCGCCCGCGCTCGACGACGAGCTGCGCGACAAGCTCTCGCGCGTCGCGCTCGCGACGCTCTCCTCCGGGCTGCGCAAGCGCGGCCTCAACAACGTCTCGATCGACGGCCTCCGCTCGACGCAGCCAGGCGCGCGCATGGTCGGCACCGCTCGCACGCTGCGCTACGTGCCCAATCGCGAGGACCTGTTCAAGGCCCACGGCGGCGGCTACAACGCGCAGAAGCGGCTGTTCGACTCGCTGCGGCCGGGCGAGGTCGTCGTGATCGAGGCGCGCGGCGACAACCGCTCCGGCACGCTCGGCGACATCCTCGCGCTGCGAGCGCGCCACCTCGGCGCGACCGGCATCGTGACCGACGGCGGCGTGCGCGACCTCGACGTGGTCACCGAGATCGGCGTGCCGACCTACCACGCGGGCGGCCACCCGGCCGTGCTCGGCCGCCTCCACGTGCCGTGGTCGTTCGACGAGACGATCGCGTGCGGCGGCGCGACCGTGCAGCCCGGCGACATCATCGTCGGCGACGGCGACGGCGTGCTCGTGATCCCCCCGGCGCTCGCGCGCGAGCTCGTCGAGGAAGCGCTCGCGCAGGAGGCGGAGGAGGAGTGGATCGGCCGGCAGGTCGAGGCCGGCCACCCCGTCGACGGCCTGTTCCCCATGAACGCCCAGTGGCGCGCGAAGTACGAAGCGGAGTCGGCGGAGGGTCGCTCGTGAGCGAGCGGCGCGCGCGAGCCGACGCCGAGGGGGGCTCCACCGCCGCCCCCTCGAAGTCCCAGCGCGCGTACGAGCTGCTGCACGACCGCATCGTCGACGGCACCTACTCGCCCGGCTACCGGCTCGTGCTCGACGCGATCGGCCGCGAGCTCGACATGAGCGTCGTGCCCGTGCGGGAGGCGATCCGGCGGCTCGAGGCCGAGGGCCTCGTGACCTTCGAGCGCAACATCGGCGCTCGCGTCGCCGAGATCGACGAGCTGCAGTACCACGACACGATGGAGACGCTCTCCTTCGTCGAGGGCGCCGCGGTCTCGCTCGCGGCCGGCCTCTACTCCAAGCGCGACGTCGACGAGGCGCGCGCCATCAACGAGCGGATGCGCGCCTCGCTCGCGGCGTTCGACCCCGTGCAGTTCACCTCGCTCAACGAGGCGTTCCACCGGCGACTCACCGACGTCTCGCCCAACGCGGTCATCGGCGACGTCATCGACACGTGCTGGAAGCGCCTCGCGCGGCTGCGCCAGTCGACGTTCTCGTTCGTGCCGAACCGCGCGCTCGCCTCCGTCGACGAGCACGAGGCGATCCTCGGCCTCATCGAGGACGGCGCCGACCCCCGCCGCATCGAGCTCGCGGTGCGGGCGCACCGGCTCGCGACGCCCGACGCGTACCTCCAGCGCATCCACCCGAGCGACCACTGACCTGGCGCGCGACCCGCGCCGCCTCATCGATTCGATCCGACCGAGAAGGAGCCACCATGGCGAACCGGCCCGAAGGCATCCCCGAGCTCATCCCGCACTACATCGACGGCGAGCGCGTGCCGTCGATCGACGGCGAGACGTTCGGCGTGCTCAACCCCGTGACGAACGAGGACTACACCGTCGCGGCCTCCGGCAAGCAGGCCGACATCGACCTCGCTGTCGCCGCGGCGACGCGCGCGTTCGAGGAGGGCCCGTGGCCGCGCATGAAGAACCGCGAGCGCGCGCGCATCCTCTCCCGCATCGCCGACATCGTCGAGTCCCGCGACGCCGAGCTCGCGGAGTTCGAGTCGTGGGACTCCGGACTGCCGATCACGCAGGCGAAGGGGCAGGCGCAGCGCGCGGCCGAGAACTTCCGCTTCTTCGCCGACCTCATCGTCGCCGGCCGCGACGACACCTACCAGGTGCCCGGCAGCCAGCTCAACTACGTCAACCGCAAGCCCAAGGGCGTCGCCGGCCTCATCACGCCGTGGAACACCCCCTTCATGCTCGAGTCGTGGAAGCTCGGCCCCGCGCTCGCCTCCGGCTGCACGGTCGTGCTGAAGCCCGCCGAGTTCACGCCGCTGTCGGCATCGCTGTGGGCCGGCATCTTCGAGGAGGCCGAGCTGCCCAAGGGCGTGTTCAACCTCGTCAACGGCTTCGGCGAGACCGCGGGCGACGCGCTCGTGAAGCACCCCGGCGTGCCGCTCATCTCGTTCACGGGCGAGAGCCGCACGGGCCAGCTGATCTTCGCCAATGCGGCGCCGCACCTGAAGGCGCTCTCGATGGAGCTCGGCGGGAAGTCGCCCGCGGTCGTCTTCGCCGACGCCGACCTCGACGCGGCGATCGACTCGACGCTCTTCGGCGTCTTCTCCCTCAACGGCGAGCGCTGCACCGCCGGCAGCCGCATCCTCGTCGAGCGCTCGATCTACGACGAGTTCCTCGAGCGCTACGCCGAGCGCGCCAAGCGCATCGTCGTCGGCGACCCGCACGACCCGAAGACCGAGGTGGGAGCGCTCGTGCACCCCGAGCACTTCGAGAAGGTCATGTCGTACGTCGAGATCGGCAAGCAGGAGGGCCGCCTGCTCGCCGGCGGCGGACGCCCAGAGGCCTTCCCGGAGGGCAACTTCGTCGCACCGACCGTGTTCGCCGACGTCGCCCCCGACGCCCGCATCTTCCAGGAGGAGATCTTCGGCCCGGTCGTCTCGATCACGCCGTTCGACTCCGACGAGCAGGCGCTCGAGCTCGCGAACGACACCCGCTACGGCCTCGCGGCCTACATCTGGACGCGCGACCTCAAGCGCGCCCACCTCTTCGCGCAGAGCGTCGAGGCGGGCATGGTGTGGCTCAACAGCCACAACGTGCGCGACCTCCGCAGCCCCTTCGGCGGCGTCAAGGCCTCCGGCCTCGGCCACGAGGGCGGCTACCGCTCGCTCGACTTCTACAGCGACCAGCAGGCCGTGCACATCACGCTCGGCGACGTCCACACCGCCCGGTTCGGCGCATCCGCCTGACCCGCACTTCGAAGGAGAAGAGCATGACTGCGATCCCCAAGCCCAGCGTCCCCGCGCCCGACATCATCCGCTGCGCGGCGATGGACCTGGTCGTGACCGACCTGGCCGCCAGCCGCGCCTTCTACGTCGACGTGCTCGGGCTGCACGTGACCGAGGAGGACGACGAGGCGATCTACCTGCGGTCGTTCGAGGAGTTCATCCACCACAACCTCGTGCTGCGCAAGGGTCCGGTCGCGGCCGTCGCCGCCTTCGCGTACCGCGTGCGCACCCCGGAGGACGTCGACCGGGCCGAGGCGTACTACCGGGAGCTCGGCTGCCGCACCGAGCGCCGCGCAGACGGCTTCCAGAAGGGCTTCGGCGACAGCGTGCGGGTGGAGGACCCACTGGGCTTCCCCTACGAGTTCTTCTACGCCACCGAGCACGCGGAGCGGCTGCACCAGCGCTACGACCTGATCTCGGCGGGCGAGCTCGTGCGGCTCGACCACTTCAACCAGGTCACGCCCGACGTGCCGCGCGGTCGCAAGTACCTCGAGGACCTCGGCTTCCGCGTCACCGAGGACATCCAGGACGACCAGGGCGTCACGTACGCCGCGTGGATGCAGCGCAAGGGCACCGTGCACGACACGGCGCTCACGGGCGGCAACGGACCGCGCATGCACCACATCGCCTTCTCGACGCACGAGAAGCACAACATCATCCAGATCTGCGACAAGCTCGGCGCGCTCCGGATGTCGGACCACATCGAGCGCGGCCCGGGCCGTCACGGCGTCTCGAACGCGTTCTACCTCTACATCACCGACCCCGACGGCCACCGCGTGGAGATCTACACGCAGGACTACTGGACCGGTGACCCCGACAACCCCGTCGTCACGTGGGACGTGCACGACAACCAGCGCCGCGACTGGTGGGGCAACCCCGTGGTGCCCTCCTGGTACACGGAGGCCTCGCCCGTGCTCGACCTCGACGGCAACGTGGTGGAGGTCGTCGAGCGCACCGACTCGAGCGAGATGGAGGTGACGATCGGCGCCGACGGGTTCTCGTACACGCGCGTCGGCGACGACGACGGCACCTACCGCGGCGAGGCGTCGAAGGGGTTCAAGATCGGCACCCAGCTGTGACGACCGCGGTGACCCCCGGCCCCGGGCGGGGACGCGGCCTCGACGACGCGACCGTGACGCGCATCGCCGACGAGCTCGCGGAGGCCACGCGCTCGCGCGGCACGATCGAGCGCATCTCGACCCGCTTCCCCGAGGCGACGATCGAGGACTCCTACGCGGTGCAGCGCGTGTGGCGTGCGCGCCGCGAGCAGGCCGGCGCGCGCCTGGTCGGCCGCAAGATCGGCCTCACGAGCAAGGCGATGCAGCTCGCGACCGGCATCACCGAGCCCGACTACGGCGTCATCTTCGCCGACCAGACGCACCGCTCGGGCGAGACGCTCGAGCATGCGCAGTGGTCGAACGTGCGCGTCGAGGTCGAGCTCGCGTTCGTGCTCTCGGCGCCGCTCGAGGGCGAGGGCCTCACGGTCGACGAGGTGCTCGACGCGACCGAGGCCGTGGTGCCGGCGCTCGAGATCCTCGACTCGCACATCGAGCTCGAGGGCCGCACGATCGTCGACACCATCAGCGACAACGCTGCGCTCGGCGCCGTCGTGGTCGGCGAGGACGAGATCGGGCCGCGCGACCGCGACCTGTCGTGGGTGGGGGCCCTGTGCCTCGTGAACGACGAGATCATCGAGACGGGCGTCTCGGGCGGCGTGCTCGGCAACCCCGCGCTCGGGGTCGCGTGGCTCGCAGGCAAGCTCGCGCAGCACGGCGACCGGCTCGAGGCCGGGGAGCTCGTGCTCGCGGGCTCCTTCACGCGGCCCGTCTGGGTGCGGCCCGGCGACGTCGTGCGCGCCGAGTACGAGGGGCTCGGAGCGGTCGAGGTGACGTTCCGATGAGCACCTTCCGCGAAGCGCTCGCCGCCGCGCAGGCTCCGCTCGTGGGCCTGTGGAACGCCTCCGGCAGCGCCCTCGCCGCCGAGATCATGGCCGGCTCCGGCGCCGACCTGCTGCTCGTCGACGGCGAGCACGGGCCCATCTCGATCTCGGAGATGCTGCCGATCCTGCAGGCCGCGGCCGCGTACCCCGTCACGACGATCGTGCGGGTGCCGTGGAACGACCCCGTCGTCATCAAGCAGGTGCTCGACCTCGGCGCCGAGAACCTGCTCGTGCCCATGGTCTCGACCGCCGAGGAGGCCAGCGCCGCCGTGCGCGCCGCGCGCTACCCCGGCGCGCCCGGCGAGCGGGAGGGCACGCGCGGCATCGGCTCCGCGCTCGCGCGCTCGTCGCGGTGGGGGCGCATCGCGGGCTACGTCGGCGAGGCCGACCGGCACGTGTCGGTCACGGTGCAGATCGAGACGGCAGAGGCGGCGGCGAACGCCGCCGAGATCGCCGCGGTCGACGGGGTGGACGCGGTCTTCATCGGCCCTGCCGACCTCGCGGGATCGCTCGGCCACCCCGGGCGGCCGTCGGAGCCGGCGGTCGTGCAGGCGGTCGACGCGACGATCGACGCGGTGCGCGCGGCAGGCAAGCCCGTCGGCGTGAACGCGTTCGCGGCCGCCGACGCCGACCGCTGCATCGCTCGCGGTGCCGCGTTCGTCTTCGTCGCGGCCGATGTGACGCTCATGGCGCGCGGCTCGGAGGCCGCGGTCGCGCGGCTCAAGCAGCCGCAGGGGCCGACCGACTCGTACTGAGGCCGCTCAGCCGTCCTCGCGCTCGGGGTTGTCGAGCCGGAAGAAGGTCGACGGCGAGCCGTCGGTGTGGTCCTCCTGGTAGATGAAGTTGAGGCGCCGCTCGTCGAAGGTCGCGAACCACTCGTCCCACTCGACGTGCCGCAGCCGATCGGAATCGCCCCCGAAGTCGAGCCGCAGCACGCCCAGGTGCCCGTCGTGCTCGGTGCCGTCGACGGTCGCCGGCACGGCGTCGCGCGCCTCGGCCCACTGGCGGATCACGTCGTGGCTCGTCGTGGCGAGGCTGCGGCCTGCGCGCTCCGGCTCGTCCTCCGGCGAGGTCACCTCCTGCGAGTAGCGCAGCGAGTCGGATGCCTCCGGTCCGCTGCGCACGTGCCCTCCGTCGGGCCCCGCGTCGCTCGCGTCGCTCGAGTCGTCGGTGTCGTCGGCCATTGCGGTTCTCCCTCGTCGTCGATGGGACCACCACGATGCCGCGTCCCCGCGTCGGTGTCGAGGGGTGTCCTCGAGCGGCGTCGCGCGCACGGCGGGGATACCCCTGGGGGTATACGCTGGAGGCATGGCAACCATCGAGATCACCAAGGACTCGCTCGAGCAGACGATCGACGACGGCGGCATCGTGCTGCTGGACTTCTGGGCAGCGTGGTGCGGCCCGTGCCGCATGTTCGGCCCCATCTTCGAGCAGGCCTCCGAGCAGCACCAGGACATCGTCTTCGGGAAGGTCGACACCGAGGCCGAGCAGGAGCTCGCCGCGGGCTTCCAGATCACGTCGATCCCGACCCTCATGGCCTTCCGCGACGGCGTGCTCGTCTTCTCGCAGCCCGGCGCCCTGCCCGGCCCGCAGCTCGAGCAGCTCATCGGTGCCGTGCGCGACCTCGACATGGACGAGGTGCGCGCGAAGATCGCCGAGCAGCAGGCCGCGCGCGAGCAGGCCTCCGCCGACCAGGCCTGACATGTCGGCCGCGAGCGAGGAGCGCCTCGCGCGGCAGCGCCGCGTCGCCAACCGCCTCAAGCGGGCGCGCGGGCAGCTCGACGCCGTGATCGAGGCCGTCGAGGACGGTGCGCCGTGCCGCGACGTCGTCACGCAGCTCGCGGCCGTCACGCAGGCGCTGCACCGCGCCGGCTTCGTCGTGGTCGCGGGCGCGATGGAGGACTGCGTCGGCGATCCCGAGGGCTCGCAGGATCGCGAGGGACTGACGACCCAGGAGCTCGAGCGCCTCTTCCTCACGCTCGCCTAGGAGCGGCCGCGGCGCCGCGCCTGTAACGTCTGTTCCAAGCACGGAGGGTGAGGCGTGACGGAGCTCGGCGATGGCGCAGGCGCAGGACCGCTGCGCGACGTCGTGCGCGGCGCGCTCGACGCGCTGAGCGCCGGTGAGCGCAAGGTCGGCCGCACCCTGCTGGCGAACTACCCGATCGCCGGGCTCGAGACCGTGGCCGAGCTCGCCAAGCGCGCGGGCGTGAGCCCGCCGACGGTCGTGCGGTTCGTCGCTCGGCTCGGCTTCTCGGGCTACCCCGACTTCCAGCGACGGCTCATGCGCGAGGTGCACGAGCGCCTCGGCTCGCCCCTCGAGCAGTACGGGCGCGAGGACATCCAGTGGGGCGACGGCGATCTCGCTCGCGCGGCGCGCGTCTTCTCCGCCGGCATCGAGGGCACGATCGGCGCCCTCCCGCGCAGCGAGTTCGACCGGGCCGTCGCGCTGCTCTCGCAGCCGCGGCTGCGCGTCTCGCTCCTCGGCGGCCGGTTCAGCCGCATGCTCGCGCAGTACCTCGGCGCGCACCTCATGCTGCTGCGGCCCGGCGTCACCGTCATCGACGACACCGAGCTCGCGCGACTCGCGTCGGTCTCGGATGCGCGGCGCGGTGACGTGCTCGTGGCCTTCGACTACCGCCGCTACGACCCCGCGGTCGTGCGGGTCGCGCAGCAGGCGGCCGAGCGCGGTGCCGAGGTCGTGCTGTTCACCGACCGCTGGCTCTCCCCCGCGGCCGATGTCGCCACCACCGTGCTGCCGGCCGAGGTCGGCGCTCCCTCGCCCTTCGACTCGCTCGTGCCCGCCCTCGCGCTCGTCGAGGCCGTCATCGCCGCGGTCACCGATCGGATGGGCGAGGCCGGCAGGCGGCGGCTCGAGGCGATCGAGTCCATGCGCGCCGGCACCGCCGACCCCGCGTCCTGAGGCGGCCTACCAGCCGCGGTAGGGGGCGATCTGCTCGTCGGAGACCGCGCCGGTCGCCGCGTCGTCGATCGCGCGCGCGAGCAGCGCCGCCGCCCGCTCCACCTCGTCGGCGCTGATGGTGAGCGCCGGCGTCAGCTCGAGCACGTTCCCGCGCACGGGGTACGCGACGGCGCCGAGCTCCCACGCCCGATACGCCGCCTCCGCGGTGAGCGCCGCATCCGGCGCATCGTCGGCTCGTCCGCGGACGAGCTCGATGCCGAGCGAGAGCCCCTGCCCGCGCACGTCGCCGACCCGCGGCCCCCGGTCTGCCGCTGCGGGCGTAGGCATCGAGCAGGCCGCGCAGCTGGGCGCCGCGCTCGAGCGCGCCGCGCGTCGCGGCGCCGTCGCGCACGAGCGCGAGCACCGCGCGGCCGGCGGCGCACGAGACGGGGTTGCCGATCGTGGTCATGAGCGCCGAGGCCGTCGGCTCGTCGAGCACCGCGGCGGGTCCGACCGCGGCCGAGAGCGGCAGCCCGCCGCCGAGGGCCTTCCCGAGCGTGACGACGTCGGGCACGATGCCGTGGTGCTCGAACGCGTGCGTGCGGCCCGTGCGCCCGAGGCCGACCTTCACCTCGTCGACGATGAGGTAGGTGCCGTGCTCGTCGCACAGGGCCCGCAAGCCGGCCAGGAAGCCCTCGGGCGGCACGATCACGCCGCCGTCGGACTGCAGGGGCTCGACGATGACCGCTGCCGTGGTGCGCTCGGCGAGCACGGCTGCAGCACGCCGCAGCACGTCGTCGACGACGGTCGCGGCGTCGCCCGTGTGCGGGCGGTAGGGGTCGGGGTAGGGCAGGAAGCGCACGCCGGGCGCAGCGCTCGCCCCGGCGGCGACGTGCACGCCTGAGACGCCCTGCGCCGTCCCGAGTCCGCCGTGGTAGCCCTGCTCGAACGCGAGCACGCCCGGGCGCCCCGTCGCGTGCCGGCTGCCGCGCAGCGCGACGTCGTTCGCGTCGGTGCCCGCGTGCCCGAGGTACACCCGCCGCTCGCCGGAGCCGCGCGCCGGCACGAGCTCGAGCAGCTCCTCGGCGAGCGCGACGGCCTCGGGGTGCGTCCCCGAGAGGATCGACGCCCCAGGCGCCTCGGCCGCGGCGCGCGCGATGGCCTCGACGATCGCCGGATTGCCGTGGCCGAAGCCGGTCGCCGTCCAGCTCGCGCTGAGGTCGAGCAGCTCGCGGCCTCCGGCCTCCACGAGCATCGAGCCTCGACCGGCGACCGCCGCGAGCGGGAAGAACCGCAGGCGCTCGACACCCGCGATGGCGCGAGCGTCGCGATCGATGAGCGACGTGACCTCGGGCGCGGGCGCGCTCACGCGCCACCGCGGCCGGAGGCGACGAGCGGATCGCGGTGGTGCTCGATGCCGAGCACCCGCTCGGCCGCGGCGAGGTAGCCCGCGAGCAGCGCGCGCGCGACGGCGCCGACAGCCTCGGAGCCCGGCAGGAAGCGGGGGTGGTGCAGCGCGGGCTGCGGCTGCTCCCCCGCGGTCTCGACGCCCACGAACATCATGAGCGACGGCACCGCGTCGCTGAAGTAGGAGAAGTCGTCCGCGCCGAGCGACCGCATCGGCTCTGCGCCGTCGACCCCGAGCCGCGCGAGCCAGTCGTCGGCGCCGAGCGCGAGCTCGTGGTCGTTGACGAGCACGGGCTCTCCCTCGGTGCGCACGACCTCGGCGCGCGTGCCGAACGCCGCGGCGACCCGCTCGGCCATCGCCCGCACCGCCTGGAACAGCGGCTCGCGGTCGGCGGGATCCGTCGTGCGCATCGTCGCGAGCAGTCGCGCGTGCGCCGGCAGCACGTTCGCCGCGCCGTCGCCGGCCGTCAGCGTGCCGACGCTGATGATCGCGGGGTTGAGCGGGGCGACGGTGCGGCGCACGACCTCCGGGATCCCCGTGGCGATGTGCGCGATGGCCGCGACCGTGTCGGAGCCCTCGTGCGGGTAGCCCCCGTGGCCCCCGCGGCCCTCGACGCGCACCTCGATCTCGTCCGCGGCCGCGTTGATGAAGCCGCCGCCCGCGGCGACCGCGCCGACCGGCACACCGGGGTGCACGTGGGCGGCGATCACGTGGGCGACCTCGTGGCGCTCGAGCACACCCTCGCGCAGCACGTCAAGCGCGCCGGAGGGGTAGGCCTCCTCGCGCGGCTGCAGCAGCGCGGCGAGGCCGACCGGCAGCGCGAGCGCGGCGGATGCCCGCAGCAGCGCGGCGAGCGCCGCGAGGTGCACGTCGTGGCCGCACGCGTGCATCGCCTCGCCGCTCGCCGCGAAGCGGGCGCCCGTGCGCTCTCGCATCGGGAGCGCGTCGAGCTCGGCGCGCAGCGCGACCGCGGGGCCGTGCTCGGGGCCGACCCTGCCGACGGCCCCCGCGTCGGCCACCGCGTCGAAGCGCACGACTCCCTCGAGCTCGCGGGTCATGCGAGCGGTCGTCTCGTGCTCGTCGCCCGACAGCCGCGGGGCGGCGTGCAGCTGCTGCCGCAGCCGCTCCGCCGCCGGCAGCTGGCGCTCGAGCGCCGCGCTCCAGCGTGCGGCGAGCTCGACGAGCTGCTCGGCGCCGGGGCTCACGCCGCTCCCGCCGCCGGAGGGCCGTACACCCGCTCGGCGTTGCGCCACGCGATGAGCTCGGCGACGCGCTGTCGCTCCGCCGCCGGCCAGCCGTCGCGCTCGGCGAACGCGTCGAGCGCCTGCTCGAGGCCGCGGCGGAACAGCAGCGCCCCGAGGTGGAAGAGCTCGGCGACGCCGAAGGCGTCGGAGGAGAACAGGATCTTGTGGAACGGCGCGAGCTCGAGCGTCTCGGCGATCACCTCGACCGAGCGCGAGCCCGTGTAGTTGATCGCGAGGCCGACGTCGAAGTAGACGTGCGGGAAGACCTGGGCGAGGTAGCCGGCCTCGCGGTGGAAGGGATAGCAGTGCAGCAGCAGCACGCGCGCGCCCGACGCGCGGGTGCGGCGCAGGAACTCCGTGAGCAGCAGGGGGCTGCACCGGTGCAGGTCGACGTCGGCGTCGCCGTAGCCGATGTGGAACTGGATGGCGCACGCGCGGTCGACGGCCGCCCACAGCAGGTGCCGGATCACGATCGGGTCGTCGAGCCTCGCGGGCTCCCCCGCGGCGATGCGCGCCGACCACGCCTCGACGGCGGCATCCACCTCGGCATCGGAGGGTCGGGCCGGGTCGAAGTCGAGCCCGATGCGGTACGCGGCGATCGACTTGACCCCGATGGCGTGCTGGAGCCGCTCGTCGAGGAGCCGGCCGAAGTCGTCGCGGAAGGCCGTCGGCGCGCAGCCGCTGAGCATGAGCTCCTCCGCCAGGCGCTCGAGCCGCACGATCTCGTGCGCGCGCGCCGCACCCGCCACCGCCATGCCCGCCGGATCGAGGATCTCGTCGCCGCGGTGGCCCGTCTCGATGCCGTAGTCGCTGATGCCCGTCGCGCGCAGCAGCAGCTCGCTCGCACCCGCCCCGAGCTCTCGCCGCCGCGCGAGGTACGCCTCGGGGCTCGCGAAGGGCGGCAGCCCGAGCACGGGAGCGCAGTACCGGCGGATGGCGAAGCCCACCTGCGTGTCGAAGTGCGTCGTGCCCTCGGGTGCCGCCCAGTCCGACTCGGTGATGAGGTCCTCGAAGGCGGCCCGCTCGAGCGGCGCCGTCACGACGCCGTGGCAGTGGTGGTCGAACAGCGGCATCCCCTCGAGGCTCGTCGCCCGGGCCGCATCCGCTCGCTCGTCAGTAGACACGCGTGTACACCTCGCACTGCTCGGCGAGCGAGCGCGCCTGCACCGAGGCGAACTCGTCGCGCTTGATCGCCTCGTAGGTCGCGAGGAACGCGGGCGAGAACCAGCCGGAGACGATCTCGTCGCGCTTGAGGGTGTCGAGCGCCTCCTCGAGGTCGCGCGGCAGTCGCGCGAGCCCGGCGTCGCGGCCGTCGAGGTCGAGCTCGCCCTCGACGATCTCGGGCGTCGCGAGCCCCTCGCGCAGGCCCTGCATGCCCGCGCGGAGGATCATGCCGAGCAGGATCCACGGGTTCGCGCCGATGTCGCTGCCGCGGAACTCGAAGTGCAGCTGCCCGCTCGGGTCGCGTCCATCGATCTCGTTCGTGGGGCAGATGCGCAGGAGCGCCTCGCGGTTCTGCAGCCCGAGGAACGCGCGAGCGGTCGACCAGTTGTGCGGGGCCAGCCGCAGGTAGCTCGTCGCGAGCGGCGCGAACAGGGCGGCCATGGCCGGGCCGTGGCGCACGATGCCCGCCGCGAAGCTGCCGGCGAGCTCGGACAGGCGCCCGGGTCGCTCGGCGTCGAACACGAGCGTCCTGCCATCGGCGTCGTCGAGGCCGAAGTGCACGTGCACGCCGTTGCCGGTCTCGCCGGGCGCGACGACGGGTGCGAACGACGCCTCGCGGCCGTGCGCGGTGAAGATGTCGTAGACGATGTCGCGCACGAGGATCGCGCGGTCGGCGGCCGCGACGGCGTCGGTCGGCGCGACGGTGATCTCGTACTGGTGGCGGCCGTACTCCGGCAGCCACGTCTCGGGCTCGAGCCCGGCGCGGTGCAGCACGCTCATGAGCGTCGAGCCGAGCGGCTCGGCGTTCCGGAACGCCTGCAGCGAGAACGGGTGGTGGTCGCCCTGCGCGCTCACATCCATGAACTCGTGCTCGAAGGAGCAGCGCGTCGTGATGCCGAACTCGTCGCGCAGCTGGTCGACGGCCTCGCGCAGGAACGTGCGCGGGCAGCTCTCCCACGCCGAGCCGTCGGTGTCGACGAGGTCGGCGAAGACGATCGTGAGCGGCGGTCGACCGGGGATGCCGTCGATGCGGGTGCGGGAGGAGGGGTCGGGCTTGAGGCGCAGGTCGCCCGTCGAGCCGTAGGGGATGTCGTCGACGATGTGGCCGAGCGATCCGATGCCGAGGTTGGCCGGGACCCAGCCGAGCGAGGTGTCGTCGCGGAAGTCGGCGAGCCGCATCGAGCGGCCCTTCGTGCGCGCGGCGATGTCGGTCGTCGCGATGAAGATGAGCTCGTCGAGCTCGGGGGCGCTGTCGTGCGAGCCGGTGGGCAGCATGGTCAGTCGAGGTCCTCCGAGGTCAGGCGCGACCCGATGCGGTCGGCGAGGGCCGGCTTGGCGAGCACGATCGCGAGGCCGATGACGCACCAGGCGCCCGCGATCCAGGGGAAGTAGGTGTACGGCGCGACCTGCCCGGCGATCTGGATCACGTAGACGTAGACGAGGAAGGCGATGCCCGCGACCGGCACGATGGCCTCCCACTTGGCGATCCTCGAGCCGGGCCGGAAGGTGTGGCGGATGACGCCGACCGAGCACATCGCGTAGGCGACGACCATGCAGAGCGTCGCGATCGTCGCGTACCAGTAGTAGGCGTCGACGCTCGTCGCCCCGAACAGGCCCAGCACGACGGCGAGCACGACGGTCAGCACGACGACGAACACGGTGGCGCGCACGGGCACGCCCGTCTTGGGGCTCAGCTGCGCGAAGCCGCTCGGCCCGAAGCCGTCGCGGGCGAGCGCGAACAGCAGCCGTGATGCCGCGGCGGTCGAGCTCAGCAGCGACGCGAAGGCGACGAGGAACGCGAGCACCGAGATGAGCACGGCGAACCAGGGCCCGATGTAGGTCGAGGCGAGCGTCGTGAGCGTCGAGGACGCGTTCGCGAACGCCTCGACGCCGGCGGCGTCGGTGCCGAAGCCGATCGTCTGGGCGAACATGACGAGCACGTAGATGGCGCCGGCGAGCACGACGGCCAGCAGCAGCGCGATCGGCACGACGCGCTTGGGGTTGCGCGTCTCCTCGCCGAGCGAGGTGCCCGACTCGAAGCCCGCCCACGAGAGGAAGCCGAACACCGCCGCCGTCATGATGGCGCTGACGGGCGCTTCCCCTGGCAGCAGCACCGACAGGTCGACGCCGGTCGTGACGGGCGCATCCCCCACCGCGACGCGCACGATGATGACGATCGCCAGCACGACCATGGCGGCGATGCCGACGAACCCGATGCCGAGCAGCGTGCGCGCCGTCACCGTCGACTCGCGGACGTTGAGCAGCAGCACGAACACCGCGACGACGACCGGCACGAGCATCCACGCCCACGTCGGCATGGCGAGCCCGAGCTCCGCCATCATCGCCTCGAAGAAGACGGCGCACGCCCCGGCGATGCACGCCGCGAAGAACAGGTAGGTGCCCAGCAGCGCGAAGCCGCCGAAGAAGCCGGCGCGCGGGCCGAGCGTCGCGCCAGCGAGCGCGTACACCGAGCCCGCGTGGGTGATGGAGCGCGTGAGGCGGATGAAGGCGTACGCGACGAGCATCGTGCCGACGAACGACACGATGAACGTGAACGGCACCGCCGATCCCACGAGCGCCGCCACCCCGATGCCGTTGAGCGACATCGCCATGACGGGGCCCATGAAGCCCACGGAGATCGCCACGACCTCCCACAGGCGCAGCATCCTGCGCGGGCTCGTCGTCGCGCCCTCGGGCGCGTTCACCGTCGAAGTCATCTGCCAGACCTTTCCCTCGAACGTCGACGCTGACGTTCATCAGACGGCGAGCCGCCATTCGGAGCAATGCGTAACAGACATTACACAGCGAGGCGCCGAGCGACAATGCTCGCGGCGTTCGAGCGTGCCGGTGCGCCACCGCCGCGGGGATGCGCGGCGCGCCCCGAGGAGGACACTCGCGCGGCACGCGGCGCGGGTGTACATTCCCCGCGAGAGCGGCGCGAGGGCGCGCCGCGCGGCAGGTCGGGGTCGACATGCGCGACGGCATCTGCGCTTCTGCGCTCGAGGCGATCGGGGGCACGCCGCTCGTGCGCCTGCGCCGGCTGGTCGCCCCCGGCGGCGCCGACGTGCTCGTGAAGCTCGAGGGCGGGAATCCCACCGGCAGCTACAAGGACCGCATGGCGCGCTCGATCATCGAGGGCGCGGAGCGCCGGGGGCGCCTGGAGCCCGGCCAGCGGGTCGTCGAGTTCTCCGGGGGCAGCACCGGCTCATCGCTCGCCTTCGTGTGCGCCGTGACGGGGCACCCGCTCTCCATCGTCTCCTCGGACGCGTTCGCCAAGGAGAAGCTCGACACGATGCGCGCGCTCGGCGCGGAGCTCACGCTCGTGCAGAGCGACGGCGGGCGCATCACGCCCGACCTCTTCGTGCGCATGCGCGCGGTCGTCGACGGGATCGTCGAGCGCGAGGGCGCCTGGTGGGTCGACCAGTTCCACGAGCGCGACGCGCTCGTCGGCTACGGCGAGATGGGGCGCGAGATCCTCGAGCAGACGCGCGCGGCGGGTGCGCGCGTCGATGTCTTCTGCGCGGGGGTCGGCACGGCGGGCATGCTCGTGGGCGTCTCGGCGGCGCTGCGCGAGCTCGGCGCCGTGCGCGTCGTCGCGCTCGAGCCGACCTCCTCCCCCATGCTCACCCAGGGCTGGGCCGGCCCGCACCGCGTCGAGGGCATCGCGACCGGCATCGTGCCGCCGCTGCTCGCGCCCGGCAGCTTCGACGAGGCGCGCGCCATCGACGAGGAGGACGCCCGGGCGCTCGCGCCTCGGCTCGCGCGCGAGGAGGGCATCTTCGCCGGCACGTCGGCCGCGCTCAACGTCGCGGCCGCGCTGCAGCTCGCGGCAGAGGTCGGCGCCGGTTCGACCGTCGTGACGGTCGCGACCGACACCGGGCTCAAGTACCTCGCGGGCGACCTGTTCGCCGGGCGGGCGTGAACCGCTTGCACGCTTTGGCTAATTGGATTAGCCTAGCCGGGTGACCACACCCTCCGCCCCCGCAATGCTCGACGCGCACGGCGTCGAGCTCGCCTACGACGTCGTCGCACCAGCCGCGCCTGCGCCGTCCGCTCCTCTGGTCGTCTGCCTGCCGGGCATGGGCGACGTGCGCAGCGCGTATCGGCTGCTCGCCCCGCTGCTGGCTGCTCGAGGCCTGCGCGTCGCGATGCTCGACCTCCCCGGCCACGGCGATTCCGGCATCCCCGACGCCCCTGCCGGGCAGCGGCTCATCGCCGAGGCGGCGGTCGCGCTCGTCGAGCGGCTCGGCGGGCCCGCGATCGCGGTCGGGCACTCCTTCACGCCCGACAGCGCCCTCCTCGCGACGCAGCTCGCGCCGCGCGCCGTGCTCGGCGCCGTCGCGATCGGCCCGTGGGCCACCGCGCCGACGCAGCCGCCCTTCATGCGCGCGCTCATGCGCCTCGTGACGCGCACGCCGTGGCTGTGGTCGCTCGTGTACCGCTCGCTGCATGCCGCGCCACCCGCTGACCTCGCCGAGCACCGCCGCCGGATCGTCGCCACGCTGCGCCGGCCGCGCGGCACCGAGGTGCTGCAAGCCATGGGCACCGGCGCGACGAAGGACGCCATCGGTGCGCGCGCGAGCCAGGTCGCGCCCGTCGTCGTGGTCATGGGCGAGCGCGACCCCGACTTCCGGGATCCGCGCGCCGAGGCGCAGGCGTACGCGGCCGCGGTCGCCGGCGCGGACGTCGAGGTGCGCATGGTCGCGGACGCGGGCCACTACCCGCATGCCGAGCGGCCCGCCGAGACGGCGGACGCCGTGCTCGCACTCGCGCGCCGCCTCGGCTGGAGCGTCGATGCCTAGGGCGGGCCTGTCGCCGGAGACCCTCGTCGCCATCGCGCTCGAGGAGGTCGATGCGACCGGCGGCGCGCAGCTCTCGCTCGGCGCCGTCGCCGCGAGGGCCGGCGTGCGCCCACCCTCGCTCTACAAGCACGTCGCTGGGCTCCCTGAGCTGGAGGCGCTCGTGGGCGCTCGGCTGCTCGACGACCTCGCGACGACGCTCTCCGTGGCCGTCGTCGACCGTCGCGGCGCTGATGCGGCGCGCGCCTTCCTGCACGCGTACCGCGCGTGGGCGCTGCGGCACCCGGGCCGCTACCGCGCGCTGCCCGTGCAGCCGTCGGGGGACCCGCGGCTCGAGGCAGCGGCGGAGCGGCTGCTGGCGGTCGCCGCGCGTGCGGTCGACGGCCTCGAGGGCGACGAGGCCGTGCACGCGATGCGCGCGATGCGCGCCGCCGCCCACGGCTTCGCGGCGCTCGAGTCGGCGGGCGGGTTCGGCATGGCGGTCGATGTCGACGCGTCGTTCGATCGGCTCGTCGAGGCGCTCGTCCCGCGCTGAGCCCTCTCGCGCCTGCGCGCCCTCGGCCGCGAGCAGCGCCGCGTTCAGCGAAGGGCTGGGGCCACGGCTGCTCGATGTCGGCCTGGCACGCTCCGCCCATCGGTCCGCAGCTGCGGAACCCGCTCCGGCTGCCTCGGTGGGCGCGGCTTCGCCACCGTGCCTGTGCGGGCCCAGCATCGCCCCGTCACGGGCATGTCACGCCCACATCCATCGGCACAGGCATGTCGCGCAACGGGGCCGGTCGCGACGAGCGCTCAGAGCCAGCGCGTCGCGATGACCGAGCCCGGATGCAACAGAACCCGCGGGTCTCCGCGGGTTGCACTGCTGGGGTACCTGGACTCGAACCAAGAACAAAGGTACCAGAAACCTCCGTGTTGCCAATTACACCATACCCCAATGGACGCCTGCCGAGGCGAGCGAGCCAAGAGTCGAGCATAGCGGAGCCTCGGCCGTCGCGCCAATCGACTGCGGCCCGAGCCGGCTACAGCCCGCGGGCGATGAGGTCGCGGTTGATGACGGACGCGGCGATCGTGCCGGCGCCCGCCGCGACCGCGAGCTGACGGAAGCCCGGGGTGATGTCGCCCGCCGCGTAGACGCCCTCGACCGAGCTGCGCTGCGTGCGATCGACGATGACGAGGCCGTCCTCGTCGGTCTCGAGGCCGAGCGCCTCCGCGAACTCGAGCTGCGGGTGCCACCAGGGCCGCACGAAGCCGCCGGAGCGCTCGCTGCGCGAGCCGTCATCGAGCACGATCGCTCGCATGCCGTCGCGATCGCCCTCGATCGCGACGATCGGCGAGCGCTCGAGGGCGATCCCGTGCTCGGCGAGCGCGGCCTCCCCCGCCGCATCCACCGCATCCGACCCGTTCGTGAAGACCGCGAGGTCGTCGGTGTGCCGGCGGATGACCCTGGCGCGGTCGACGAGGTCGTCGGTCTCGCCGATGAGCGCGAGGGCCTGGCCGCGCTTGTCGTAGCCGTCGCAGTCCATGCACGAGTGGAGGCTCGTGCCGTACCACGGGCGCACGAGCGGCGACGCGGGCAGCGTCTCGCTCAGCCCCGTCGCGATGAGCACCGCCCGGGCGCGCGTCTCGCTCTCCGCGCGCGAGCCGGGCTGCTCGGCCTGCACGACGAAGCCGCCGTCGATCGCAGCGACCTGGCGCACGAGGGTGCGCTCGTGCGTGACCGTCGGGTAGCGCAGCACCTCCTCGCGGCCGAGGGTGCGCAGCTCGAGGGGCGAGCTCCCGTCGCGGGTGATGAACCCGTGCGACCGCAGGGTCGCGGCGTGCCGGGGCCGGTTCGAGTCGAGCAGCGCCACCGTGCGCTGCTGCCGCGCGAGGCCGAGCGCCGCCGCGAGTCCAGCGGGGCCGGCGCCGATCACGACGACGTCGACGTCCATCAGACCCTCGCGGCCAGCCGGTCGATCCTCGCGAGCGTCGCGTCGCGGCCGAGCAGCTCCATCGACTCGAACAGGGGCGGCGAGATGCGGCGTCCCGTGACGGCCACGCGCAGCGGCGTGAACGCGAAGCGCGGCTTGATCCCCAGGCCCTCGACGAGGACCTCGCGCAGCACCGCCTCGATCGAGGACGTGTCGAAGGCCTCGAGCTCGGCGAGCGCGCGCCGCGAGGCCTCGAGCACCGCGTGCGCGTCGTCGCCGAGGCCCGCGACCGCATCGGCGTCGTGCCGGATGTCCTCGGTGTCGAGGAAGAGGAAGCCCAGCATGTCCTCGGCCTGGCCGATGAGCTGCATGCGCTCCTGCACGAGCGGTGCCGCCTTCGCGAGCAGCGCCCGCTGCTCGTCGGTCGGCGCGCCGCCGAAGACCTGGCCGAGGTACGGCTCGAGGCGGCGCGCGAAGTCGTCGGGCGCGAGCATCCGCACGTGGTCGCCGTTGATCGACTCGGCCTTCTTGGGGTCGAAGCGGCTCGGGTTGGGGTTGACCTGCTCGACGTCGAAGG
Organism: Agrococcus sp.; assembly: GCA_031179215.1. Classification (GTDB taxonomy): domain Bacteria; phylum Actinomycetota; class Actinomycetes; order Actinomycetales; family Microbacteriaceae; genus Agrococcus. Next base: position 1,329 of record JAPSIA010000015.1, on the reverse strand, counting down.
CGGCGATGAGCTCGTCGCGGGTGAAGACGTCGCGGTCGGGGGCGATCGACCAGCCGAGCAGCGCGAGGTAGTTGAGCAGGCCCTCGGGGATGAAGCCCGCCTCGCGCAGCAGGAAGAGGTTGGACTGCGGGTCGCGCTTGGAGAGCTTCTTGTTCCCCTCGCCCATGACGTACGGCAGGTGGCCGAAGCGCGGGATCGCGCTCGCGACGCCGATGTCGGCGAGCGCGCGGTAGAGCGCGATCTGGCGCGGCGTCGACGAGAGCAGGTCCTCGCCGCGCAGCACGTGCGTGACGCCCATGAGCGCATCGTCGACGGGGTTGACGAAGGTGTAGAGCGGGGCGCCGTTGGGCCGCACGACGACGAAGTCGCTGAACGAGCCGGCCGGGAAGGTGATCTCGCCGCGCACGAGGTCGACGAACGAGAGGTCCTCGTCGGGCACGCGCAGGCGCAGGCTCGGCTGGCGACCCTCGGCGCGGTAGGCCTCGCGCTGCGCCTCGGTGAGCTCGCGCTCGAAGTTGTCGTAGCCCTGGCGCGGGTCGCGGCCCGCCTCGACGTTGCGCGCCTCGATCTCCTCGGCGGTCGCGAACGACTCGTACAGGTGCCCGGATGCCCGCAGCCGCTCGATGAGCTCGGCGTAGATCTCCCCGCGCTGCGACTGCCGGTACGGCTCGTGCGGGCCGCCCGTCTCGACGCCCTCGTCCCAGTCGATGCCGAGCCAGCGCATCGCCTCGAGCAGCTGCTCGTAGGACTCCTGGCTGTCGCGGGCGGCGTCGGTGTCCTCGATGCGGAACACGAGCCTGCCGCCGTGGTGGCGCGCGTAGGCCCAGTTGAACAGCGCCGTGCGGATGAGGCCGACGTGCGGGGTGCCGGTGGGCGAGGGGCAGAAGCGGACGACGACATCACTGCCCGTCGCCGTCGAGAAGGGGACGCTCATGATGGCTCCCATCCTAGGCGTGGCAGGATGGGCCGCGATGCCCGACCCCGACGCCATCGCCGACCTCGTCGCCAGGCTCGAGCTCGCGGTCGCGGCGCCGCCTCGGCGCCGCAGGGAGGTCGCGCGCGAGGTCGAGGGCGACCTGCGGGAGGATCTCGAGGCGCGCGTCGCCCGGGGTCAGGAGCGCCGATCGGCCGCGGCCGCGATCGTCGCCGAGTTCGGCGACGTCGACGCCATCGCCGCAGCGCTCTCGGCGGAGCTGCTCGCGGCGGGCGGCAAGCGCCTCGCCGCGATCGGGGCGGTGAGCGTCGGCGCACTCGTCCTCGCGTGGATCGCCGGCATGACGACGCTCGTCGGCCTCGGCCTCCGCGTGCCGGCCGAGGGCGGCTGGATGC
>JAPSIA010000198.1 GCA_031179215.1 Agrococcus sp. | reverse complement strand
ACGCACTCCGCACCATCGCCGTCGTCCTGCTCGCGTCGATCGCGGTCGTCGCCGCCGCGGGCGCGGTGCTGTGGAGCGCGTCCCTCGCGGGCCTCGCTCGCCCGGCGGTGGTCGGCTCGAGCGCCCTGGCGCCCGACCTCGAGGAGGGCGATCTCGTCGTCGTGACGCGGCGGCCGGTCGCGGAGCTGCGCGCCGGTGACGTCGTGCACGTCGGCGAGGCGGCGACCGGCTTCGCGCGCGTCGTGGCCGTCGAACCCGAGCGCTCCGGGCGCTGGCGGGTCGCGGCGGCGGCGAGCGATCGCGCGGCCGTCGTGGAGCACGTGCTCGGCGATGCGGCATGGGTCCCGAGCGTGAGGATCCCCGTGGCGGGCGGGGTCGCCGCGGCGCTGCTCGAGCCGCGCTACGGCGTGCCCGCGCTCGCGATCGTGCTGCTGCTGGGCGCGGTCGCGCTGCTCGGGCGCTCGCCGGTGCGACGCCGCCGCCAGCGGGCGGTCCGCGGCAGCAGATGACGGCGTAGCAGCGCCGACGTATATCATCGGCGCAAGGCGCCCCGGACCGGGGACCGGATGCGGGGGGACCCATGGATGAGGACGTCGCGGTCGTCATCGAGGATGGCGAGGACATCCGCGAGCTGCTGGCACAGGTCCTGACGCAGGGCGGCTTCGTCGTGCACACAGCCGCGGACGGCGCGACGGGCGTCGAGCTCGTGCGGAAGCACGACCCGATCGTCGTGACGATCGACGTCAACATGCCCGGCATCGACGGCTTCGAGACGGCGCGCCAGGTGCGCGCGCTCAGCACCGCCTACATCGTCATGATCACCGCGCGCGGCGACGAGATCGACACGCTCGTCGGGCTCCAGACGGGCGCCGACGACTACATCGTCAAGCCGTTCCGCCCGCGCGAGCTCCGCGCCCGCATCGAGGCGATGATGCGGCGCCCTCGCGTGCTCGCCTCGACGCATCCCTCGCCCCCGCACCCGTCCACGGCGTCGCACGCCGTCGTGCCCGTCGAGGCGCCCGCGCGCTCGGCCGCCTCGGTCGACGGCGGGGCCGCGTCGTGGTCGGAGCCCGACGGCGAGCTCGAGGTGCTCGAGCACCGCGGCCTGCGGCTCGAGCCCGGCGCGCGCGTCGTCGAGCTCGAGGGCGAGGAGGTCGAGCTCACCCGCAGCGAGTTCGACATCCTGCGCATGCTGCTGACCTCCGGCCGCCGCGTCGTGAGCAAGATGCAGCTCGCCGGCATGCTGCGCGGCGAGCGGGGCGAGCCCGATCACTACTTGAGCGAGCACGACGCGCGCGCGATCGAGGTGCACGTGGCCAACCTGCGCCGCAAGCTCGGCGAGTCGCCCTCGGAGCCCCGCTGGATCGAGACGGTTCGGGGCGTCGGCTACCGCCGCACCGCCTGATCGTCTCTCGCGGGCCCCTCGGCCTCGTCGTCCTCGCCGGCGACGACGACCGTGACGTCGTCGCTCGCGATCGCGCGCCGCGCCGCGGTCCTCGCGGCGTCGAGCAGGGTGTCGCGGTCGTAGCCCGTCACGCTCGTGAGGCTCACGCCCATGCCGATCGGCGGCACGACCGGCACCCCTGCTGTGCCGAGCTGGTCGAGCATCGCGCGGTGCATGCGAGCCGCGAGCTGCCGGGCGTCGGCCGGCGAGGTTGGCTGGAAGGCGAGCATGAGCGTGCCGTCCTCGTCGGTGCCGAGCGCCGCCGTCGTGGGCGAGAGCCTTCGGGCGGCCGCGCGCGCGGACTGCCGCACGTGCTCCGCCTCGTCCGCGCCGAACGCGGTCGCGATCCTCGAGAGCCCGTCGATGCGGATCACGAGCACGCCGAACAGCTCCGCGCGCCGGTTGGCGCGCATGAGTCGCCCGCCGAGCACGCGGACGAACGACGGTGCGAGCAGCACGCCGTCGGGCGCGATCGCCATGAGCGAGGAGTCCTCGGTGCCGCGCATCCGCACCCGCTCGGCGCGCAGCACCGACGCGGTCACGACCGCGACGACCACGAGGCAGATGGTCGCGGCGCCCTCGATGCCGCTGCGCTCCCACGAGCCGAAGAGGTCCCGCGCCGTGCCGGACGTCGCGGCTCCCACGAGGCGCGCGAGCTGCAGCACGCTCGCGAGCGCGAGCACGCTGCCGAGTCCGAGCGCCGTGCGCGTGCGTCGCATCGTGCCGCGCAGCGTCTCGGCTGCGCCGAGGCCGGCGAGCGCGGCGTTCGCGGTCGACATCACGAGGGATCCGGGCCAGCCCGTCGCGGGGGACGGCTCGAAGAGCACCGCGACGAACGTGACGAGCACCGCCGCCGCGAGCGCGATCGACGGCGCGCGGCTCGACCTGCCGTTGTAGACGCGGCACCCGATCCACAGCA
>JAPSIA010000075.1:7291-10335 GCA_031179215.1 Agrococcus sp. | reverse complement strand
GCGAAGGCGCTCGTCATGGCGCTCATGCTCGGCGCCGGCGGCGGCTCGCTCGTCAAGCGCGTCTCGGAGCAGGCGCTCGGCCGCCGCTCGGCGGGCAACGCCTACTGGGGCCAGCTCATCACCTCGGCGCTGCCCTCCGGCGCGACGGGGCAGCTCGTCGACTTCCTGCGGCGCGCGTTCCTGCGCCGCATGGCGCGCAACACGGGCGCCTCCATGCTCGGACGGGCGGTGCCCTTCGGCATCGGCGCCGTCATCGGCGGCGTCGGGAACCACATGCTCGGCAGGCAGGTCGTCACGGCGGCCCGCGAGGCGTTCGGCCCCGCACCGCTGTCCTTCGGGGGCAGCCTCGCGCCGCGCATCCAGGAGCCGCGCCCGAGCCTCGGCGAGCGCATCCGCGAGGCGCGCGCGATCGAGCGCGAGGGCCTCGGCGGCGGCCTGCGGCGCTTCCGCGAGCGACGCGGCGACGGCGCGCCGCCCGTGCCGGATGCACCGGGCGACGCGCCGTCGGACGACGAGCGCGGAGCGCGCTAGCCGAGCTCCCCGAGCGTCACGCTCACCTCGGCCTCCTGGCCGTCGCGCTGGTACGAGACGGTCACCTCGGTGCCGGCGGCGTGCGCGCGCACCTGCGCCGTCGCATCCACCGCGCCGGTGACGGGCTGGCCGTCGATCGCCGTGATGACGTCGCCGGGCTGCAGGCCGGCCTCGGCCGCGGGACCACCCTCGGTGAGCTCGCGCACCTGGGCGCCGACGGTGCCGACGGACGCGTCGGTGACGTCGCTCACGGTCGCGCCGAGCAGGCCGTGGGTGGCCTCGCCCGTCGCGATGATCTCCTCGACGACGCGCTGCACGAGGCTCGCCTCGATCGCGAAGCCGATGCCGATCGAGCCCCCGGTCTCGGAGCCCGACGAGGGCATGCTCGCGATCGCGACGTTGACGCCGATGAGCTGGCCGCCCGCGTTGAGCAGCGCGCCGCCGGAGTTGCCCGGGTTGATCGACGCGTCGGTCTGCACGACGGGGATCGAGATCTCCTGCTGCGCGGCTTGCGCGCCGCCCTCCTGCCAGAAGCCGAAGGGCGACTGCTGCGACTGCGACTCGTCGCCCTCGGGCGCCGCGCTCGAGGCGATGCGCAAGCCGCGGTCGACGGCCGAGACGATGCCGTCCGTCACGGAGTTCGAGAGCCCGAGCGGGGCGCCGATCGCGATCGCGGTGTCGCCGACGCGCACGTCGTCGCTCGAGGCGAAGGTCACGACCGGCAGGTCGGCGTCGACCTTGATCACGGCGAGGTCGACGATGGGGTCGGTGCCGACGATCTCGGCCTGCAGGAGCCTGCCGTCCTGCGTCTCGACCGTGATGCTCGCATCCGCCGTCTGCCCGTCGAGCGTCACGACGTGGTTGTTGGTCACGATGTAGCCGCCTGCCGCGACCGCGACGCCCGAGCCCTCGCCGGAGCCCGCTTGCGACGTCGCCTGCACCGTCACGACCGAGGGCCCCGCGGCGGCCGCGACGTCGGCGATCGTGCCGGGATCCGACACGGGCGACCCCTCGGCGGTGCTGCCCGCGGGCGCCGACTGCGTCTGCGGCTGCTGCTGGTTGGCGAACAGGGCCGCGCTGCCGAAACCAGCGGCACCGCCGCCGAGCACGCACGCGGCGACGACCGAGGCGGCCACGAGGCCCGTGCGGCGGCGCGGGCGCTCCGCCTCGGCCACGGGCGCGCCGATCGGCTGCCCGTGCTCGCCCGTCCTCGCACCGGAGCCGGCCGCGAACGGCGTCGAGGGCGCGCCCCAGTGCTGCTGGTACGGCCGAGGGGGCTCTGCGGCGGCCTGGTGCGACGCGCTCGGCTGCTGCCAGCCGTGCTCCGGCTGCGATGCGCTCGGCTGCTGCTGCCAGCCGTGCTCCGGCTGCGACGCGCTCGGCTGCTGCTGCCAGCCGTGCTGCTCGGGTCGGGCGCCCGGCTGCTGCCAGCGCTGCTCCTCGGGCTGCGGGTGCTGCTGGCGGGGCGCCTGCCCCTGCGGCCCCATGGGGTTGGGCACGCTGTCGTACGGGTTCGTCATGCTCTGAGGATCGCAGTGGAATCCATGCGATTCCTACGCGATCCCGATGTCGGCCGTTCGGAATGGCCGCGAAGCGGGGTAGCGTCGAACCATGGAACTCGCACCCTGGCAGCGCACGGCTCGAGGCGCGGGATTGCTCGGCGCCGAGGGGCGGCTCGCGCCCACGATCTTCGCCGAGATGACCGCCCTCGCGACGAAGACCGGGGCGCTCAACCTCGGTCAGGGATTCCCCGACGAGGACGGCCCGCGCGCCGTGCTCGACGCTGCGAAGCACGCGATCGACCACGGGCGCAACCAGTACGGCCCCGGCCGCGGCGCGCCCGAGCTCATCGAGGCGATCGTCGAGCACCAGCGCCGCTTCTACGGCATCGGGCTCGGTCGCGGCGACGTGCTCGTGACCGCGGGGGCGACCGAGGCGCTCGCCGCCACGATGCTCGCCTACCTGAACCCGGGCGACGAGGTCATCGTCTTCGAGCCCTACTACGACGCCTACGCGGCCGTCGCGGCGCTCGCCGGCGCCGTGCTCGTGCCTGTGCCGCTCGTCGCGCCCGACTTCCAGCCCGATCCCGATCGGCTCCAGCGCGCGACGAGCCCGCGCACGCGCATGATCGTCGTCAACTCGCCGCACAACCCGACGGGCTCCGTCTTCAGCGAGGAGGCGATGCGCCACATCGTGCGCATCGCGGAGCGCCGCGACGCGCTCATCGTCACCGACGAGGTCTACGAGCACCTCGTCTACGACGACCAGCACGTGCCGCTCGCCTCCATCTCCGCCGCGCGCGATCGGCTCGTCTCCATCTCCTCCGCGGGCAAGACCTTCTCCGTGACGGGCTGGAAGATCGGCTGGATCATGTCGACGCCCGAGCGCATCGCGCACATCACGGCCGTCAAGCAGTACTTGACGTTCGTCAACGGCGCGCCGTTCCAGCCCGCGGTCGCCGTGGGCCTGCGGCTGCCGGACGAGCACTTCGACACGATCGTCGCCTCGTTCGC
>JAPSIA010000075.1:0-7191 GCA_031179215.1 Agrococcus sp. | reverse complement strand
GCGTCAGCCGACGCGGTAGCGGCGGTTCGCGAGCGAGGGGTTGCGGCGCCGCGTCGTCGTGATCGCGGCAGGATCGATCGGCGCGACCGCGATGCCCTGCTCGTCGCCGAGCGCGGCGAGCGGCACGCCCATGGGGTCGACGATGAGCGAGCAGCCGACGCCGAGCGGCGGCGACTGGTCGGCGGCGATCACGAAGGCCGTCGACTCGATCGCGCGCGCGGTCACGAGCGTCGTCCAGTGGCGCTCCTTCTGCGGTCCTCGCACCCACTCCGCGGGCACGACGACGACGTCGGCCCCGGCGTCCACGAGCCGCCGCGTCGACTCCGGGAAGCGCAGGTCGTAGCAGGTCTGGATCCCGATGCGCATGCCGAGCGCGTCGACGACGGGCAGCTGCGCGGGATCGCCGGGCGTGAGCCAGTCGGACTCGCTGCTGCCGAACGCGTCGTAGAGGTGCACCTTGCGGTAGGCGGCGAGGATGCCGGTCCCGTCGACGGCGACGACCGTGTTGCTCGCGCCCGCGTCGCGGCGCTCGACGAGACCCGCGATCACGAGCGCGCCGTGCGCCGCCGCGCGCTCCTGCAGCATGGCCGTGAAGGGGCCCTCGAGCGGCTCTGCCGCGCCGGGGGCGGTCGCCGCGAGGTCGGCCGAGCAGTGCTGCGAGTACTCCGGCAGCACGATCAGGCGCGCCCCGCGCGCAGCGGCGGCGTCGATCCAGCGGGCGGCGGCCGCGCGGTTCTCGGCCACGTCCTCCCCAGGTGCCCACTGCACCGCGGCGGCCAGCAGCATCCGCTCGTCCCTCTCGTCGTCGCGCATGCCACCAGCCTAGGCGCGCCGCTCGCGCGCCCGCGCACGGGATGCGAGGATCGGAGCCGACGAAGGGAGCAGGATGCTCGTCGCATTCTCCGTAGCACCGGGCACCGCGGGACCGGATGGATCGGTGCACGACGCCGTCGCCGCCGCCGTGCGCGTCGTCCGCGAGAGCGGGCTGCCGCACCGCACCGACGCGATGTTCACGACGATCGAGGGCGAGTGGGATGCCGTGTTCGACGTCGTGAAGCGCGCGACCGATGCCGTGCTCGCCATCTCGCCCCGAGCCTCCCTCGTCCTCAAGGCCGACATCCGACCCGGGTGGACGGGAGAGCTCGAGGGCAAGGTCGCCAGGCTCGAGCAGGCGCTGGAGGAGCAGGCATGAGATCAGAGCTGTTCGCGCAGGCGAACCAGGAGACCCAGTCGACGGAGCGCTGGGTCAAGCAGTCGAGCAAGATGCTGCGCATCAGCGTCTCCGGCGGCAGCGACGTGCTCGCCGCGAAGGGCGCGATGGTCGCCTACCAGGGGCAGATGGAGTTCCAGCACGAGGGCGCTGGCGCCGCGCGCATGCTCAAGAAGCTCGTGACGGGCGAGGGCGCGCCGCTCATGCGCATCCGCGGCGAGGGCGAGGTGTTCCTCGCGCGCGACGCCGCCAACGTGTTCACGGTGCAGGTCGAGAACGAGGGCCTCTCGGTGAGCGGCAAGAACCTGCTCGCCTTCGACCCGCACCTGCAGTGGGACATCCGCATGCTGCGCAGCGGCAGCATGATGGCCGGCGGCCTGTTCAACCTCGAGATCGGCGGGCAGGGCACGATCGGCATCTCGTGCGAAGGGCAGCCGATGCTGCTCGACTGCTCGCAGCAGCCCACGTTCGTCGACCCCAACGCGGCGGTGTGCTGGTCGGCGAACCTGCAGCCGAGCATGGTGAGCTCGATGAACATGCGCTCGATGCTGCGCGGCGGCACGGGCGAGGCCTTCCAGCTCGCGTTCCACGGCCCCGGCTTCGTCGTCGTGCAGCCGAGCGAGGGGCGCCAGCAGCTCTCGGGCTCCAACGGCGGCTCCTCGAGCGGCGGAGGGCTCGGCAGCCTCTTCGAGTGATCGCGCGCGGGTGGTGCGGCGATCACCCGCGCGTGCCCCGCGCGGCCCACGCCACCGAGCGCACCTCGAACGGCGGCACGGGCAGCAGGGCCCGGCAGCGCGCCGCGAGGCGAGAGCGGCGCTCGGGGTCGAGCCCCGCGACGTGATCGCCCGCCGGCCCGACCCCGAGCTCGAACGGCGCCCACCACGCCTCGAAGCCCTCGAACGCCACGCGCACCTCGATCGCGCGCTCGAGCACGTCCGTCAGGCCCGCGCCGCGCAGGAGCGCGCCGAGCTGTCCGGCGTGCTGGCCCGCGCGCGAGGCCTCCCCCGGCGCGGCGCCCGACCCCTCGTGCAGCTCGCCCACCGCCCGCCAGAACGTCGCGAGCGGCCCGCGCTCGTGATCCCACACGCACGCGGCGACGACGCCCCCCGGCCGCGTCACGCGCCGCATCTGCGCGACACCCCGTGCCGGATCCGCCATGAAGTGCACGACGAGCTGCGCGAGGGCCGCGTCGAACTCGGCATCGCCGAACGGGAGCGCCTCGGCCGAGCCCTCGAGCACCTCGACCTCCGGGTGCCGCTCGCGCGCCGCGGCGACGAAGCTCGCCGAGGGATCGACGGCGCGCACGCGAGCGCCGCGCGAGCGCAGCTGCGCCGTCAGGGCACCGGGCCCGCAGCCGACGTCGAGGACGAGGCCGCCGTGCACGCCGGCGAAGTCGGCGAAGACGGCCGCGAGCGGCTGCGAGAAGCGTCCCATGAAGCGGTCGTACGCGTCGGCCGAGACGGCGAAGCCCATGCGGGCACGCTACGCCGCTGCGCCGGGATGCAGAAGAGGCGCCCTCTCGGGCGCCTCTTCTCGTGCCGCAGTTCGCGGACTTCGTTGCGGGGACAGGATTTGAACCTGCGACCTCCGGGTTATGAGCCCGGCGAGCTACCGAGCTGCTCCACCCCGCGGCACAATCATTGACTCTACCAGCGGGATCCGCAGAGGGCAAATCGCTACGGAGCCGCACCCTCCTCCGGAGCGGCACCCTCCTCGGGCGCGGGCGACGGCGACGGAGCCGGCGACTCCTCGGGCGCCGCCTCCCCCTCGATCTGCGCCGAGAGCTCGAGCGCCTGCTGGAGCGCCGCCGTGAGCCGCTCGTCGGCCTGGGCCGCGGCGACGAGGTCGTTCTCGGCGTACGCAGCCTGGCGCTCCTGCAGCGCGGCACCCGCTTCGGCGATCGCCGCGTCGAGCTGCGCCTGCAGGCTGCCCTCGCGCGCGGGCTCCTCCGCGGGCTCCTCCGGCTGCTCGCCCTCGCCCTCGCCCTCCGGTGCGACGGGGTCGACCCCGGAGTCGCCGGCCTGCGCGCCCGAGTCGCCGCCGAAGAGCGCGTCGAGGGCCTCGTCGAGCGTGTCCTCGAAGGCGATGTCGTCGCCGAACGCGACGAGGATCTTCCGCAGCACCGGGAACGACGTCGCGCCCGTCGACTGCAGGTAGACCGGCTGCACGTAGAGCAGGCCGCCGCCCACCGGCAGCGTCAGCAGGTTGCCGTTGATGACCTCGGTCGAGCCCTGGCGCAGCAGGTTGAGCACCTCGGAGACCTGGTTGTCGGTGTCGAAGTTGTTCTGCACCTGGCCCGGTCCCGGGATCGAGCGGTCCTTGGGCAGCATCTGCAGCGTCAGCCGCCCGTAGTCCTCCGCGACCTCTCCCGGCGTGCTGCCCGCATCCGCGTTCACCGAGAGGTAGCCGTAGAGCACCTCGCGGCCGTCACGCGGGATGAACGTCGAGTAGAGCGTGAACGCGGGGTCCTGCCCGTCGACCGACATCGTCAGGTAGTACGGCGGCTGCGGCGGAGCCGTCTCGGCGTTCTCGGCCGTCGGCTCCGTCGGCGTCGCCCACTGGTCGTCGCCCGAGAAGAACGTGCCGGGATTCGTGACGTGGTAGTCGCCGAGGATCGAGCGCTGCAGCTTGAACATGTCGGCCGGGTAGCGCACGTGGCTCATGAGCTCGCCCGACATCTCGCTGATCGGGTGGATCGTGCCCGGGTAGATCTCGTTCCACGCCTGCAGGATCGGGTCCTCGGGATCCCACGCGTACAGCGTCACCGAGCCGTCGTAGGCGTTCACGACGGCCTTCACCGAGTTGCGCACGTAGTTGATGACGTCGCCGGGCGCGAGCTGCGGGTTGGCGTTCGTCGTGTCGCGGATCGCGTCGGCGACCGAGCGGTGCGAGGAGTAGGGGTAGCTCGAGGCGGTCGTCATGCCGTCGACGATCCACACGAGTTGCTCGTCGACGACCGCGGGGTACGGGTCGGAGTCGAGGGTCAGGTACGGCGCGACGGCCGCGACGCGATCGCGCGGGTCGCGGTTGTAGAGGATCTGCGACTCGTCCGTCACCGCGTCGGAGAGGATGATCTGCTCCGACTGGAACTTGAGCGCGAACACGAGCCGCTTGACGAAGTTGTCGAGCATCGGCCCGCCCTCGCCCGCGAAGGTCGTCTCGGCGTTGCCGCTGCCCTCGTCGGTCGCGAGCGGGTAGTCGAGCTCGAGGTTGCCGGGAGCGCCGACGATCGAGTAGTCGGGCATCGACTCGCCGAAGTACACGCGCGGCTCGTAGTCCCCCAGCTCGCCCTCGGTCGGGATGCCGGACTGCAGGAAGACCGGCTGGCCCTCGGGGCCGCGCTGGTTGCCGTAGGCCGCCACGACGCCGTAGCCGTGCGTGTAGACGATGTGCCGGTTGTACCAGTTGTCCTCGCCCTCGAGCCCCGAGAGGTCGAGCTCGCGCACCGCGATGACGGTGTCCTGCGTCTGCCCGTCGATCTCGTAGCGGTCGACGTCGAGCTGCTCCTGGAAGCCGTAGTACTGGCGGTACTCCTGGAGGTTCGCGAAGGCGTCGGTCACCTGCGCGGGGTCGATGATGCGGATGTTCGCGGTCGTCTCGGCGTCCGCCCGCAGCGCTCCGGGCTCGGCGTCCGTGCGCGCGTCCGAGGGGGTCTCGACCATCTCATCGACGCCCCACGCGGCGCGCGTCGCGTCGATGTTCCGCTGGATGTACTCGGCCTCGAGCGTGCGAGCGCTCGGGTCGACCTGGAAGCGCTGCATGATCGCGGGGTACGCGACGCCGACCACGAGCGAGGCGGCGATGAGCAGGGCGGTGCCGACGACCGCGACGCGCCAGCGGCCGATGATCGCGGTGACGATGAAGAACAGCGCGACGAGCGCCGCGATGCCCGCGAGGATCTGCGCGGCGGGGATCGACGCGTTGACCTCGGTCCAGCCGGCGCCGGTGTTGAGGAAGCCCTGCGAGGTCTGCGCGAGCGACGCGTACTGGCCGAGCCAGATCGAGACGCCGAGCGCGAGCATGTAGAGCGCCGCGATGACGGCGAGCTGGATGCGCGCGGAGCGCGAGATGCGCACCTCGCGACCCGTGACCCGGATGGCGCCGTAGAGGTAGGCGGTCGCGAGCGTCGCGACGGCGCAGATGAACAGCACCGCGAGCGCGAAGCCGACGACCTGCTGGTAGAAGGGCAGCTCGAAGATGTAGAAGCCCACGTCGAAGCCGAACTGCGGGTCGGTCTCGCCGAACGGGCGGCGGTGCAGCCACAGCTGCGCGGTCTCCCACTGGGACGCCGAGGCGACGCCGGCGAAGGCGCCGAGCACGACGGGGGCGGCCCACATCGCCACGCGGCGCAGCGGCTCGACGAGCTCCTGGTAGCGGTCGAGCTGCGAGTTGAGCTGGGCGTACACGGGCCGCGACCGGAAGGCGATCTGCACCGCGAGCGCGAGGGGCACCGCCATGGCGAGGAAGCCGATGAGGAACATCACCGCGAGCGAGAGCCAGCGGGTCTGCAGCACCTGCACGAAGCCGAGCTGGTCGAACCAGAGGATGTCGGCGTAGAAGCCGGAGAAGAGCACGAAGGCGCCGATGATGGCGGCGACGATGAGGACCGTGATCAGCAGCGGCGAGGGGCGCTGCCTCCCGATGGTCGCTGCAGGCGGTCGTTCGGCATTGGCAGACACGTCGTAGGGCTCCAAGGGAAGGTTCGGGCGGTAACCGCCATGGTAACCGGCGCGGCTATGAGTCTCCGCCGGAGCCGCACGTCGGCAGCGACGACGTGTCGGCCTGCATCGCGACGGCCTCGATCGCGGTGATCGCGTCGTCGAGGGAGTCGACCGCGAACACCGTCAGCCCCTCGGGCACGCGGCCCGCGACCTCGGCGCAGTTCTCGACAGGCGCGAGGAAGTGGGTCGCGCCGGCATCGACCGCGCCGTGCATCTTCTGCACGATGCCGCCGATGGGTCCGACGTCCCCGAGCGCGGAGATCGTGCCCGTGCCGGCCCACTCGGTGCCGGCGGTCATCGCGCCGGGCGTGAGCTCGTCGACGATGCCGAGCGCGAACATCATGCCCGCGCTCGGGCCGCCGACGTCGGGCAGCTCGATGTCGACCTCGAAGGGGAAGGTGAACTCGTTCGAGGGGTAGATGCCGACGAGGCGCTCCTCCCCTTCGACGAGCGGCGTCACCTCCACCGTGGAGCGCTCGCCGCCGCGCTCGATCTCGAAGGTCGTCGGCCCGTCGACCGCGGCGATCGACTGCCGGATCGACCACACGTCGTACGCCGTCTCGCCGTTGACGGTCAGGATCCGGTCGCCCTCGCGCATGATCCCGTCCGCGGGAGCGCCAGGGATGACGCCGGCGACCCGGACGTCGCTCACGACCTCGTGCCCCTCGTGCAGCAGCGCTGCGGCGACCGCCGCCTGCTGCGAGTTCTGCATCTCGATGCGGCCGGCCTCGTTCGACTCCTCGATCGAGCGCTGCGGCGGGAACGCCGTGTCCATCGGGATGATCGAGTCGGACGGGTCGAGGTACGCCTGCGCGACCTCGACCCACGTGAGCGGCCGCTCGGGGTTCCCGAGCCACGCGAGCGTCAGCAGCCGCAGCTCGCCCTCGGTCGGGTAGGTCTGCGCGCCCTCGATCGAGATGAGCGGGCCCGCCTCGGTCTCGCCGAGCGTGTCGAACGTCGGACCCGGCACCTCGACGACGTAGGGCGAGGGCACGAACGCGAGCGCGAGCGACGCGAGCGCGGCAGCGGTCAGCGCGCCCCACCCGATGCGCCGCAGCCGCCGCGGCCGGATGTCCGGGAAGCGGGCGTGCACCGGCTGTTCGCGGACGGCGGAGGGCGGGATGGTCGGATCACCGGCGGGTTCGGACATGCTGCGGCTAGCGTAGTCGCATGCCTGAGGACTCCGACGATCGGCGCCCCGAGGACGAGCTGCGCGAGATGCTGCAGCGCTTCCTCTCCGGGGAGGGCCCCATCGATCCC
>JAPSIA010000197.1 GCA_031179215.1 Agrococcus sp. | reverse complement strand
GAGACGATCATCAAGCCCGTCGCGCAGACGCACCCGTGGATGGTGCACAAGGGGCCGCTCGCCGCGAAGGGGTGACGGGCGTCGCTGCCGCGTCGCCCGCGGCGGCGGCCGCGCCTAGACTGGTCGCATGGCCACCACCCACCCGTTCGTGATCTCCGTGCGCGACATCGTGCGGAAGCCCGGCGAGATGCGCGAGGTCACCGAGGACGCCCCCTTCGGCGAGAAGGTCGGCGAGGGGCTCGCCGCCGTGCTGCCCGAGCAGCCCGTCGAGCTCGACGTGCGCCTCGAGAGCGTCCACGAGGGCATCCTCGCGACCGGCTCGGCATCGGTGACCGCGCTCGCGACGTGCGCGCGCTGCCTCACGGAGTTCGACCTCGACCTCGAAGTCGACTTCCTCGAGCTGTTCGCGTATGATGGTGCGTCGGAATCCGACTACCTCGTGGTCGACGAATCAGTCGACCTTTTCTCGGTGGTCCGGGACGCGGTCGTGCTGGCGCTGCCGTTCCAACCGGTCGACCGACCGGACTGTGCAGGGCTCGACCCTGAGACAGGGGAGCGGCTCGAGCCTGGCTCGAGCATCGTGCCGGAGGAGTCCATCGATCCTCGATGGGCCGCGCTCCAGGGATTCGCAGCAGACGTAGCCGACGACGAGTCGGATGATGACGCCCAGGCGTCGAAGAAGGAGTGAGCAATGGCTGTTCCCAAGAGGAAGATGTCGCGGTCGAACACCCGCGCGCGCCGTTCGCAGTGGAAGGCCGTCGCGCCCAAGCTCGTGAAGACCGTCGAGGGCGGCAAGACCGTCTACAGCCTCCCGCACCGCGCGAAGGTCGTCGAGGACTCGGCCGGCACCCCGCTGTACATGGAGTACAAGGGCCGCAAGGTCGCCGACGTCTGATCCCTCCGTCGAGGATCGCCGTCGCATGACGGGCCACGGAGCACCCGCGGGCCAGCACCGACTGCTCGAGCAGCTCGGGGTCGAGATCGACCCCGAGCTGCTCGCGTTGGCGCTCACGCACCGCTCGTGGGCCTACGAGCACGGCGGCGTGCCGCACAACGAGCGGCTCGAGTTCCTCGGCGACTCCATCCTCGGCCAGGCGATCACGATCGAGCTCTACCGCCGCTTCCCCGACTCGACCGAGGGCGAGCTCGCGAAGCGGCGCGCGGGCGTGGTCTCGACGGTCGCGCTCGCCGAGGTCGCTCGCGCGATCGGCCTGGGCGAGCACATCCTGCTCGGCAAGGGCGAGGCCGCCTCGGGCGGCGCCGACAAGGCGTCGATCCTCGCCGACACCATGGAGGCGGTCTTCGGCGCCGCGTTCCTCAGCGTCGGCCACGCCGAGTCGGCGAGGCTCGTGCTGCGCCTCGTCGGCCCGCTGCTCGACGATCCGGGCCGCACCGGCGCCGCGCTCGACCCGAAGACGGCGCTGCAGGAGGTCGCGGCGGCGAAGGGTCTCGGCGCGCCCTCCTACGAGATCGAGGCGGCCGGGCCCGACCACGCCCGCACCTTCACCGCGACCGTGCGCATCGACGACGAAGCCGTCGCGACGGGCACGGGCACGAGCAAGAAGGTCGCCGAGATGGCGGCCGCGCTCGCCGCGCACGAGCAGCTCACGCTGAGCTCCGCGCAGCGCTGACGTGCCGGAGCTGCCCGAGGTCGAGGTGGTGCGCGCGGGCCTCGCGCCCGCCGTCACCGGCGCGCGCATCGAGGCGGTCGAGGTGCTCGACAGTCGCTCCATCGCGCGCCACGAGGGCGACGCCGCGGCCTTCGAGGGCGCGCTCCTCGGCCGCGCGCTGCTCGCCCCCGCGCGGCGCGGCAAGTTCCTGTGGATCCCGATCGACGAGCCGGATGCGCCGAACGCGCTCGGCGCGCCCGTGCGGGAGCCCAGGCGCGCGCTGCTGGCGCACCTGGGCATGTCCGGCCAGCTGCTCGTGCGCGAGCCCGGCGCGCCCGCGGACCGGCACACGCGCATCCGCCTGCTCGTCCAGCAGCCGAGCCACGGCGCGATCGAGGTCCGCTTCGCCGATCAGCGACTCTTCGGCGGCCTCGCGGTGCGCCCGCTCGTGGCCGGCGGGGCCGGCGCGGTGCCCGACCAGGCCGCGCACATCGCCCTCGACCCGATCGATGCGCGCTTCGACGCATCCGCCGTCGCGCGCCGCTTGCGGCGGCGGCGACAGGGCGTGAAGGCGGCGCTCCTCGACCAGACGCTCGTGTCGGGCATCGGCAACATCTACGCCGACGAGGCGCTGTGGCGGAGCCGGCTGCACTACGCGACGCCCGGCGAGCGGCTCACGCAGGCGCGGGCGCTCGCGCTGCTCGCCGACGTGCGCGACGTGCTCGAGCAGGCGCTCGCCGAAGGCGGCACCTCGTTCGACGCGCAGTACGTCAACGTCAACGGGCAGGCCGGCTACTTCGAGCA
>JAPSIA010000196.1 GCA_031179215.1 Agrococcus sp. | reverse complement strand
CAGGTCTAGCGTGTGCGCATGACCGCTACGGAGTCGCGCACGCCGGGCGAGCGCACCTTCCTGCACGTCCTCCTCAACACCGCGCTCGCGAACATCACGACGAGCTACGTGTGGTTCGCCCTCACCTTCTGGGTCTACATCGAGACGAAGAGCGTGCTCGCGACGGGCATGGTGGGCGGCGCGTACATGCTGTTCGTCGCCTTCGGCAGCATCCTGTTCGGCTCGATCGTCGACCACCACCGCAAGCTGCGGGTCATGCTGCTCTCCGGCACCCTCACGCTCCTGGCGCTCGCGATCGCCGGCGCCATCTACCTGCTGCTGCCCGAGCCCGTGCTGCTCGACCTGGGGCAGCCGTGGCTGTGGCTGTTCATGGCGATCATCCTCGCGGGATCGGTCGTCGAGCACATGCGCAACATCGCGCTCTCGACGACCGTCACGATCCTGGTGCCCGACGAGCGGCACGCGAACGCCAACGGCCTCGTCGGCACCGTGCAGGGCATCGCGATCATCGTCACGAGCGTCTTCTCGGGCGTGTCGATCGGCTTCCTCGGCATGGGCTGGACGATCGCGATCGGCATCGGCATGCTCGCGGTGAGCCTCGCGCACCTGCTGACGCTGCGCATCCCCGAGGACGTCGTCGCCGCCGCGCCCGACGGCGAGGCGACGGGCATCGACCTGCGGGGCTCGATCCGGGCCGTGCTCGCGATCAGCGGCCTGTTCGCGCTCATCATCTTCTCGACCTTCAACAACTTCATCGGCGGCGCGTACATGGCGCTCATGGATCCCTACGGCCTCGAGCTGTTCGACGCGCCGACGTGGGGCCTCGTCTTCGGTGCCGCGTCGACCGGCTTCATCGTCGGCGGGCTCGTCATCGCGAAGCTCGGGCTCGGCAAGCGCCCCATCCGCACGCTGCTCATCGTCGCGATGGTCATGGGCGTGCTCGGCGCGGTCTTCACGATCCGCGAGTGGTGGTGGCTGTACGCGCTCGGCACGTGGGCCTACATGGCGCTCATCCCCGCGGCGGAGGCGGCCGAGCAGACCATCATCCAGCGCGTCGTGCCGCTGCACCGGCAGGGGCGCGTGTTCGGCTTCGCGATGGCATTCGAGTCGGCCGCAGCCCCCATCACGGCCTTCCTCATCGCCCCGATCGCCGAGTTCTGGATCATCCCGTGGGCGCGCTCCGCCGACGGCGCGATCGCGCTCGAGCCGCTGCTGGGCACCGGCAGCGCGCGCGGGATCGCGCTCGTGTTCCTCATCGCCGGCTCGATCCTGGTGGTCGCCGCCGGGCTCGCGTTCCTCACGCGCTCGTATCGGCGCATCAGCGCCTCCTACGAGGCGTCGGCGCCGGCTCCCGCCGACGCGCGAGGCCCTGCCGAGGCCGCGGAGGCGAGCCCGACCGCGGCCGCGAGCCGCTCGGGCCTCACCGATGCGCCGACCCCGGCGACGGATGCGGCGGCGACCGACGCGCAGGCGGCGGATCGGCGGGCAGGCGCGCCGGCGGCGGATGCGGGCATGGCGGCCGGGCGCGGCGCCGCCCGGCGGCCTCAGTCCGCGAGCGGCTCGGTGAGCGAGGGCGGCAGCGCGATGGGCGCGCCGTCGGACGAGGCGAGGTAGGCCGAGCGCACGAGCGGCGGCGAGCCGACCGCCGTGGCGTCGGTGACGACCGCAGGCGCGGTGTCGGCGACGAAGCGCTCGAGGCGCCGCCAGCCGAGCACGGCGACGCGGGGACGCTCGGCACGCAGCCGCTCGCGGATCGCCTCGAGCGGCAGCGGCGCATCGCTCGCGAGCAGCACGACGTTGCTGAAGCGCGCGCCCGCGAGCGTCGAGCCGGTCGCGAGGAGCCCGACGTGCGCGAACGCCGCCCGGAGCGTCGCGAGCTGCTGCCGCAGGAAGTGCAGCGGGGGACCGTCGACCGCGTTCACGACGAGCATGCCGTCCGTCTCGAGCGCCGCGCGCGCGGCGCGGTAGAACTCGAGCGAGGTGAACGCGGCGGGCACCCGACCGTCGTCGAAGACATCGGTCGACACGAGCGCGACGGGCGCATCGATCCGCTCGAGCGCCGCGCGGCCGTCGCCGACGACGAGCTCGACGCCCTCGGGCAGGGGCGCCGCCTCGCGCACGAGCTCGACGAGCGCGGGCTCGAGCTCGACGACGCGCTGCCGCAGCGCGGGCAGGCGATGCTGCAGGAGCCGCGGCAGCGTCGCGGCGCCGCCGCCGAGGTGGAGCGCCGTCCGGCCGCCGGTCGCGGCGAGGGACGCGAGCGCGGCCGCGAGCACCCAGCGCGCCGACGCGTGCCGCGGCGCGAGGACCGGGTCGCCGAGGTGCGACTGCGCGATCCCGTCGATCACGAGCGCGAGGCCGTGCTCGTCGGGCTCGAGCCGCGCCTCGAGCCCGTTCGAGAGCCGGCGGCTCGTCACGCCGCCTGCTGCCGCCGC
>JAPSIA010000195.1 GCA_031179215.1 Agrococcus sp. | reverse complement strand
GAAGAGCACGCCGTTGTTGGCGATGATGCCGACGGTGTGGCCGTGGAGCTCGGCGAAGCCCGTCACGAGCGTCTCGCCGTAGCCGGCCTTGAACTCGTGGAGCTCGCTGCGGTCGACGATGCGGGCGATGATCTCGCGCGCGTCGTAGGGCGTCTGCAGGTCGGGCGGGATGACGTCGTAGAGCGTCGCCGGGTCGACAGCAGGAGCGCGCTCATCGGGCGACTGCACGAAGGCCGACCAGCCGAACGACGCCATGCGCTCCGGGATCGCGCCCGCGGGCAGCGCGCGATCCCCGGGCGGGAGCGCCGCCACCATGTCGCGCACGATCTCGAGCGCGTGCTCGTCGTCGTCGGCGAGGTGGTCGACGACGCCGGAGACCTCGGCGTGCAGCTGCCCGCCGCCGAGCGACTCCGCGTCGATCACCTCGCCCGTCGCGGCCTTCACGAGCGGGGGGCCGCCGAGGAAGATCGTGCCCTGCTCGCGCACGATGACCGTCTCGTCGCTCATCGCCGGCACGTACGCGCCGCCGGCGGTCGAGGAGCCCATGACGGCCGCGAGCTGCGGGATGCCGAGGGAGGAGAGCTGCGCCTGGTTGAAGAAGATGCGGCCGAAGTGCTCGCGGTCGGGGAACACCTCGTCCTGCATCGGCAGGAAGGCGCCGCCCGAGTCGACGAGCGCGATGCACGGCAGCCGGTTCTCGCGCGCGATCTGCTGCGCCCGCAGGTGCTTCTTCACCGTGAGCGGGAAGTACGTGCCGCCCTTGACGGTCGCGTCGTTCGCGATCACCATCACGAAGCGGCCGTGCACGAGGCCGATGCCCGCGACGATGCCCGCCGACGGCGCATCCTGCCCGTCCTCCCCGTAGACGCCCCACGCGGCGAGCGGTGCGACCTCGAGGAAGGGGCTGCCGACGTCGAGCAGCGCGTCGATGCGCTCGCGCGCGAGCAGCTTGCCGCGCGCGTGGTGGCGCTCGCGGCTCGCCTCCGGCCCGCCGAGCGCGACGCGACCGAGCCGCTCGCGCAGCTCCGCCACGAGCGCCTCCATGGCGGCGCGGTTGGCCTTCGCCGCCTCGGAGGTCGGATCGACGCGGCTCGTCAGTGCGTGCATGCCCCTACCGTGCCAGCGCGAGGCTGGGCTTCTCCAGCACCGCGGCGATGTCGGCGAGGAAGCCGGCCGCCTCGCGCCCGTCGAGCACGCGGTGGTCGAACGAGACGGTCACGGTGCACACGTCGCGCAGCACGATCTCGCCCTCGTGGTTCCACGGCATCCGGCGGATCGCGCCGAGCGCGATGATCGCCGACTCCCCCGGGTTGAGGATCGGGATGCCGCCGTCGACGCCGAAGACGCCGACGTTCGAGATCGTGATGTTCGACGAGGTGAGCTCTGCCATCGAGAGCGAGCCCTCGCGGGCGCGCACCGCGCGGTCCTTGATCTGCGCCGTGAGCTCGACGGCGTCCATGCGCTCGGCCTCGTCGATCGAGGCGACGACGAGCCCGCGGTCGGTCGAGACGGCGATGCCGAGGTTGATGTGCGCGAAGCGCTCGAGCTCGTTCGTGTCGGCGTGGAAGGCGGCGGTCACGTCGGGCCACCGCTTCGCCGCGAGCATGATCGCGCGGCTCGCGAGCGCGAGGAAGGAGGCGTCGGAGGACTTCGCGAGCGCGAGCGTCTCGGTCACGTCGACCTGGTGGAACGTGGCGGCGTGGGGCACGGTGAGCGCCGATTGCGTCATGGCGGCGGCCGTGTGCTTGCGCAGCCCCGTCACCTTCTCGCGCGTCGAGGCGGGTGCCGGCGCCGGAGCGGATGCGCTGAGCGCGCTCTCGAGGTCGGCGCGCGTGACGAGGCCGTCGGGGCGCGCGGGCCGCACCGACTGGAGGTCGATGCCGCGCTCCTTCGCGAGCTTGCGGACGGGCGGCATGGCGCGGTTCGGCCCGCGACGCTCGGCGCGCACGAAGGGCTCGACGTCCCACGTGCGCTTGGCGCGCGTCGGCTTGCCGCCGTGCACGGTGATGTGGCCGACGAGCACCGAGACCTTCTCGGGCTTCGCGTGGGCCGCCGTCGCCTGCGTCGCGGCCTCCGCCTGCGCGGCGACGCTCGGCGCGGGCGCGGCGGCGGGCGCCGTCACGACGTCCGGCTCGTCGCCGACCGGGCCGGGCGCGGGCGACGCCGCCTCGCCGGCCGGCGCCTCGCCAGCCGGCGCCTCGACGGCGGGCGCCTCGGGCTCGGAGCCCGGCCCGCCGTCTCCGAGGTCGAAGTCGATGAGCGGCGCGCCGACGTTGACGGTCTCGCCCTCGCCGGCGTGCAGCTTCGCGATGCGGCCCTCGTAGGGGCTCGGCAGCTCGACGACGGCCTTCGCCGTCTCGATGTCGGCGAGCGGCTGGTTGAGCTCGACCGTGTCGCCCTCGGCGACGCGCCAGGCGACGACCTCGCTCTCGGTGAGG
>JAPSIA010000074.1 GCA_031179215.1 Agrococcus sp. | reverse complement strand
TCACGCACCCCGACCGGGTGGGCGCGACCGCGCTGCTCGCGTCGAACGCCGCGACGACCGCCGACCAGATCGCGCAGAACCGGCTGCAGATCGAGGCCATCACGACCGATCCCGGCTGGCTCGGCGGCGACTTCTACGACCTGCCCGGGCACGCGGGCCCCGCGCGCGGGCTCGCGCTCGCGCGCCGCATGGCGATGCTCGGCTACCGCTCGCAGCAGGAGCTCAACGAGCGCTTCCGCCGGCAGTGGCAGTCGAGCGTCGACCCGCTCGCGGGCGGCCGCTTCCAGGTGGAGTCGTACCTCGACGTGCACGGCAACCGCTTCACGCGCCGCTTCGACGCCGGCTCCTACGTGCGGCTCGTCGACGCGATGTCGACGCACGACGTCGGCCGGGGCCGCGGCGGCGTCGAGGCCGCGCTCGAGCGCATCACCTCACCGACGCTCGTCGTCGGCATCTCGAGCGACCGGCTCTTCCCCGTCGCCGACCAGCAGCGGCTCGCCGCGGGCATCCCCACGAGCGTCTCCGGTCCCGAGCCGATCGTGCTCGAGAGCGGCTTCGGGCACGACGCCTTCCTCATCGAGTCCGCTCGCGTGGGCGACCTGCTCGCGACGCTCGTCGACTGAGAGCGCGTAGGGGCCGCGCCGCGCGGCCCGCACGAGCATCCACACCGCCCCGACGAGGATGCCGACGTGCACGAGGTTGCGCGCGGTCAGGAGCGCCACGGCGGCCGGATCGGCGAGCACGAGCGCGTCGTACGTCCACGGGAACTGCCACTGCGTGAGCACGGCGACGAGCCCGACGGCCCCCACGCCCAGCCAGTGCCGGCGCGCGCCGGCCTCGGCCAGCAGCAGCGCCGGCACCGTGAGCCACAGCACGAACTGCGGGGAGCCGACCTTGTTCGTCACGATCATCGCCGCGACGAGCGCGACCGCGAGCCAGACCGTCGCCTCGCGCCCGTGCGAGCGCCGCACCGCGAGCGCGCCGAGCGCGCACAGCGCGACGACCGCGCCGACGAGCACGGGCGTGGCGAGGTCGGCGACCCTGCCGACGCCGGGCGCATCGACCTGGAAGGTGTAGATCTGGCGGTCGAAGTAGACGTGGGCGTCGCCCGCGACCGCGTGCCACAAGTAGGGCGTCGCGGCGACCGCCTCGATCTGGAGGCCGCGGTCGTCCTGCTGGAGGAGGAACGACAGCGCGTGCTCCGAGCCGAGCAGCGCCGCGATCGCGAGCACCGCGGCCGACACGATCGCGCCGGCGGCGAGGATGCGGAGCCGCTCGCGGCGCGCGATGAGCAGCGCGAGGTAGAGCACGCCCGGCCAGACCTTCATCCACGCCGCGACCGTGAACGCCGCCGCCGCGATCCCCGGCCGCTGCCGACGCAGCACCGCGACGCCGATGATGCTCACGGCGACCGCGACGGTGTCGATGCGCGCGAGCGCGACGGGACCGAGCGCGAGCTGCAGGCCGAGCCACGTCCAGGCGAGGGCGCGCCCCCGCGGCAGTCGCAGCAGGAGCGCGAACGCGACGGCGTCGATCGCCGTGACGACGAGCATCCACACGATCGGCAGCGCATCCGGGCCCGCGACGCTCGAGGCGAGGATCGGCCCCCACGCGAGCAGCGGGTACACCCACTCGCTGTCGATGCCGAACCAGTCGCCCTCGACGCCCTGCTCGACCCAGAAGGGGTAGACGTGCACGACGTCGCCGTAGGCGTCCGAGACGCTCGGGATGTTGAGGATCGCCAGCAGCGCGTGCACGCCCCCGAAGGCGAGCCATGCCCAGGAGCGCTCGCGCGTCAGAACAGCCTCCTCGTGGCGTCGCGCACCTCGCCGACGAGCTCCTCGATGATGTCCTCGAGGAAGAGCAGCCCGGTCGTGACGCCGTTCGCGTCGAAGGAGCGCGCGATGTGCGCGCCCGTCGAGCGCATGAGCGCGAGCGCGTCCTCGACCTCGGCCTCCTGGTAGATCGAGGCGAGCTGGCGGATGCGCTTGGCGGGCACGGGCAGGTCGGCCTCGACGTCCTCGGCGCCGAGCACGTCCTTGACGTGCACGTACCCGCTCGGCACGCCCTCGGCGTCGGTGACGACGTAGCGCGAGAAGCCGCGCTCGCGCACCGCCGCCTCGATGTCGCTCGGCGTCGCTCCCGCGGGCAGCGTGACGATCTCGTCGAGCGGCAGGGCGACGTCGCGCACGCGCCGCTCGGTGAACTCGAACGCGCGGCTGATGGCGCCCGTCGGGTCGAACAGCAGCCCCTCGCGCTTCGAGGTCTCGACGATCGTCTCGACCTCGTCGATCGTGAACGCGCTCGCCGCCTCGTCGACGGGCTGCACGCGGAAGAGCCGCAGGATGCCGTTCGCGATCGCGTTCATGGCCCGGATGACGGGCCGGAACACGCGCGAGATGAGCACGAGCGGCGGCGCGAGCAGCAGCACGGCGCGATCCGGCACGGTGAACGCCGCGTTCTTCGGCACCATCTCGCCGAGCACGACGTGCAGGTACGTCACGAGCAGCAGGGCGATGACGAACGCGACGACCGACACCGCCTCGGGCGCGAGGCCCGTCCACTCGAGGGGTCCCTCGAGCAGGTGGTGGATCGCGGGCTCGGAGACGTTGAGGATGAGCAGCGAGCAGATCGTGATGCCGAGCTGGCACATCGCGAGCATGAGCGAGACGTGCTCCATCGCCCACAGCGCGAGCTTGGCCGCCGCGTTGCCGCGGTCGGCGAGCGGCTCGATCTGGCTGCGCTTGGCGGAGATGACGGCGAACTCGGCGCCGACGAAGAAGGCGTTCGCCGTGAGCAGGATCACGAGCCACAGGATGCCGAGCCAGTCCTCGCTCATCGCTGCACCTCCTGCTGCTCGGCGCGCTCGATGAAGCGCACGCGGTCGACGCGACGGCCGTCGATGCGCTCGACGCGCAGCGTGCCGGCGTCGATCTCGACGGTGTCGCCGACGCTCGGCACGGTGCCGAGCTCGGCCATGATGAAGCCGCCGACGGTCTCGTAGGGGCCCTCTTCGGGGATGTCGATGCGAGCGCGCTCGCGCAGCTCGTCCGGCCGGAACTCGCCGGGGAAGGTGACCCAGCCCGGTCCGCGGATGACGTCGACGTGCAGGCGGTCATGCTCGTCGGCGACCTCGCCCACGACCTCCTCGACGAGGTCCTCGAGGGTCGCGATGCCGGCGGTGCCGCCGTACTCGTCGATGACGATCGCGAGCTGGTAGCCGCGCTCCTTGAGGTCCGACAGGAGCGCGTCGAGGTGCACGGAGTCGGGCACGCGATGCGGCTCCTCGGCGATCGCCGCGACGGGCACGTCGGCGCGCCGCTCGCGCGGCACGGAGATCGCCTGCTTCACGTGGGCGATGCCGAGGACGTCGTCGAGGTCGCCGTCGATGACGGGGAAGCGCGAGAAGCCGGTCTTGTGCGAGAGGGCGAGCAGGTCGGCGACGGACGCGCCGCGATCGATCGCCTCGACGCGGGGCCTCGGGGTCATGACGTCGCCCGCGGAGAGCTCCGCGAAGCGCAGCGTGCGCGAGAGCAGCGTCGCCGCCCCGACGTCGAGCGCGCCCTCCATGGCGCTGCGGCGCACGAGCGTCGCGAGCTCCTCGGCCGTGCGCGCTCCCGAGAGCTCCTCCTTGGGCTCCATGCCCAGCGAGCGCAGGATGCCGTTGGCCGAGCCGTTGAGCGCGAGCACCGCGGGCCGGAACACCGCGGTGAACGCGCGCTGGAAGGGCGTGACGCCGATCGCGGTGCCGAGCGGCTTCGCGAGGGCGAGGTTCTTGGGCACGAGCTCGCCCACGATCATCGACAGGATCGTCGCGCCCGTCATGGCCACGACGCTCGAGAGCGGGTCGGCGACGCCCTCGGGGACGCCCCAGGAGACGAGCACGGGCGCGAGGAGGCGCGAGATCGCGGGCTCCATCGTGAACCCGGTCAGCAGCGTCGTGAGCGTGATGCCCAGCTGTGCGCTCGAGAGGTGGGTCGAGGTCTGCCGCAGCGCCTTGATGGTGCCGTCGAGGCGGGGCTCGCCGCGGTCGCGGCGGGCTTCGAGGTCCGCGCGATCGAGGTTGACGAGCGCGAACTCGCTGGCGACGAACAAGCCGGTCCCGATCGTGAGGACGACGCCGACCGCGATGAGCAGCGCATCCATCAGAGGATCGGTTCCGGCGAGGGACTATGACTATGGTCGTCGTTCACGCACGGGATTCTAGCGGCTCGACCGCGACGATCCCTCGCATCGTCACCAGCTGACCGGGAGCGCCTTCCCCTCCTCGTAGCCCGCGGCCGACTGCACGCCGACGCGAGCGCGGTCGCGGAACTCCGGCACGGTCGAGGCGCCCGCGTAGGTGAACGACGAGCGCACGCCGGAGGTGATCATGTCGAGCAGGTCCTCGACGCTCGGCCGCTGCGGGTCGAGCAGGATCGTCGAGGAGGAGATGCCCTCGGCGAAGAGCGTCTTGCGCGCGAGCTCGTACGCGTCGAGTCCGGCGTTGCGGCCGAGCACGGCGCGCGTGGAGGCCATGCCCCACGACTCCTTGTAGAGCCGCCCGCGCTCGTCGCGCTGCAGGCGGCCCGGCGCCTCGATCGTGCCGGCGAACCACGAGCCCACCATGACGCTCGAGGCACCCGCCGCGAGCGCGAGCGCGACGTCGCGCGGGTAGCGCACGCCCCCGTCGGCCCAGACGCGCGCGCCGAGCTCGAGCGCGGTCGCCGCCGTGTCGAGCACCGCCGAGAACTGCGGCCGGCCGACCGCGGTCATCATGCGGGTCGTGCACATGGCGCCGGGGCCGACGCCGACCTTGAGGATCGACGCGCCGGCCGCGGCGAGGTCGCGCACGCCGTCGGAGGAGACGACGTTGCCCGCCGCGACCGGGATCGCGTCGCCGACCGCCGCGCGCACCGCCTCGAGCGCGCGCAGCATGCCGCCCTGGTGGCCGTGGGCGGTGTCGACCACGACGACGTCGCCGCCGGCCTCGACGAGCGCCGCGGCCTTCGCCCCCGGGTCGCCGTTGATGCCGACCGCGACCGCGACCGAGAGGCGACCCGCGGCGTCGAGCGCGGGCCGGTAGATGTCGAGCCGCAGCGCGCCGAGCCGCGACGCGATGCCGACGCAGCGGCCATCCTCGACGACGGGCGCGACGGCGACGCCCTCGCGCTCGAGCGCGGCGAACATCGCGCGGCCGTCGGCGACGTCGGCGGGCGAGAGCCGCGGCAGCTGCGAGTGCAGCAGGTCGCCCAGCCGCGCGTCCGCGAGGGCCGAGGCGAGCCGCTCGGCCGGGATCGCCCCGAGCAGGCCGCCCTCCGGGTCCTCGACGACGACGCAGTGGCCGGCGATCGCCGGCACGCGCTCGAGCACCTGCGCGACGAGGTCGTCGGCGCCGGCGCGGTGCGGCGACTCGAGCCCGATCGGCTGCGACTTCACCCAGTCGATCGACGCGATCGTCTGCTCGAGGGGCGGATCCTGCGTCAGCACCGCGAGCGCACCGCGGCGCGCGAGCGTCGCGGCCATGCGCGGGCCCGTGACCGAGTTCATGTTGGCCGCGACGATCGGGAGCGTGGCGCTCGTGCCGTCGTCGGGCGAGAGATCGACGCTCATGCGGGAGCCGACGTCGCTGCGGCTGGGGACGAGGAAGACGTCGGAGTAGGTGAGGTCGTGCTCCGGCACGTCGTCGATGAATCGCATGACTCCAGGGTAGGTCGCTCGCGGCGTCCTCAGTCCTTCGCCTGGCTCCAGTCCTCGACGACCGCCGTCTGCACGGGGAAGTCGATCGGGAACCGCCCGAACAGCAGCCGCCCGGCGTCGGCGGCCGCCGCCCGCACCGCCTCGGCGACCTCGGCGGCGCGATCCTCGGGTGCCTGCACGATGACCTCGTCGTGGAGGAAGCACACGAGGGCGGCGCCGTCGACGTCGCGGATGGCGCGGCGCACGCCCGCCATCCACGCGAGCGCCCACTCCGCCGCCGTGCCCTGCACGACGAAGTTGCGCGTGAAGCGCCCCCACGCGCGCGCCTGCTGCGCACCGCGCTCGTCGTCGCGCCAGCGCGGCGGGAGCGGCGACGTGCGTCCGAGCCACGTGCGCACGCGCTCGCGGCGCTCGCCCGCCCGCGCTGCGGCCTCGACGACGGCCATGGCCCTCGGGTAGGCGCGAGCGAGCCGCGGCAGCACGAGCGCCGCCTGCCCCGTCGTGCCGCCGTAGAGGGCGCCGAGCATGCCGACCTTCGCGAGCTCGCGCCGGTCGACGACGCCGCGGTCGACGAGCCCCTGGTAGAGGTCCGTGCCGCGGCCGGCGTCGGCGAGCGCCTCGTCGCGCGCGATCGCGGCGAGCGCCCGCGGTTCGAGCTGCGCCGCGTCGGCAACGACGAGCCGCATCCCCGGCTCCGCGGCCACCGCCGCGCGGATCTGGCGGGCGATCTGCATCGCGCCCGAGCCCTCCGTCGCCCAGCGGCCCGTCACGACGCCGCCGGGCACGTACTCGATCGCGAGCCGGCAGCGGCCGCGCGCGTCGACGCGCGCCCACCGCTGCGCCCACGCCCAGCCGTTGGCGGTGTGGAGGCGCGCGAGGTGCTTGTACTCGATGAGCGGCGCGATGGCGGGATGCTCGTGCTCCCGCAGCTCCCACCGCGACGTCGACGCGACGTCGAGGCCCGCGCGCCGCAGCGCCGCCCGCACCTCCTGGGGGGAGTCGGGGTTGAGGGTCGGGGCGCCGAGCGCGTCGCGCACCTGGGCGGCGAGCGCCTCCATGCGGCGAGGGCGCGCCGCAGGCCCGGCTCCGGGAGGACGCTCCCCGAGTGCCTCCACGAGCAGGGCGTCGTGCCGCGACCGGTCGAACGGCAGCCCCTGGCGGCTGAGCTCGACCGCGAGCACGCCGCCCATCGACTCGGCCGCCGCGAGCATGCGCAGCCCCGCGTCGTCGCCGATCGCGGCCTCCTGCGCCGCGAGCTGCGCTGCGAGCGCGTCGAGCGGCTCGGGCTCCGGCGCGAGCGAGAAGAGCCCCTCCGCCTCCGCGCGCAGCGGCTGCGCCCAGCGCTCCTCGCGCTCGAGCCCGCGCGCGTCGACGAGGATGCGGTGCACGAGCCGCACGTCGCGCACGCGCTCGAGGCGCACACCGGCGTCGAGCAGCAGCGGCACGATCGCCCGCGCGTCCTGCCACACGATGCGGGCGCCCGGCGCCTCGAGGCGAGGATCCAAGCCGATGCGCGCGCGCTCGAGCACCGCGACATCCCCCGCCCGCCCGGCCGAGAGCGTCGCGACGGCGACGCGCTCGCCGCGATCGATCGGCACGACGCCGACGTCGAGGGGCGCGGCGCCGCCCGCATCGAAGGCCATGCCAGCACGCTAGTGCGCGCGTCAGACACCCGACGTTCACCCGAGTGCGCTTCAATGAGCTCGGAGACAGCGATGACAGCGCAGGTTGTGGTGCTCAACGCGACGCTCGAGCCGATCGGCGTCGCTTCGCTGCAGCGCGCGGTCGCGTTCATCGTCAAGGAGCGCGCGCAGATCATGCTCGCCGCCGACGGCACGATCCGCTCGAACTCGCTCGAGCTGCCCGTGCCTCGCGTCGTCGTCTTCAACGACTACGTGCCGATCCCCCACACGCGGCTCTACGACCGCATGCCGTGGACCCGCCGCGGGGTGCTCGATCGCGACCGGCGGCGCTGCGCCTACTGCGAGCGCCCGGGCGCGACGATCGACCACATCCTGCCCGTCTCGCGCGGCGGCGAGTCGACGTGGCTCAACACCATCACCGCGTGCGTGGCCTGCAACGGCGCGAAGGGCAGCCGGACGCCCGCCGAGGCGGGCATGCCGCTGCGGTTCGAGCCGCGCGTCGTGTGGCGTCGCGAGGTGATGATGCTCGCCGTCGAGGCGGCCGGCGTCGACCTCAAGGAGCTGGGCCTGGCGAGCTGAGGCCGTCCTGGCGCACATCGCCGCGCGACTATGCTGGAAGGCAGTGTCGCCGCGGACTGCCTGCGGCATGCCCGAAGAATCGAAAGAGGCGATCGATACCGTGTCCACCCCTGCGGACGACAGCGATTTCGGAGCGAACGAGTGGCTCGTGGAGGAGCAGTACCAGCTCTTCCTCAAGGACAAGGACTCGGTGGCCAAGTCGTGGTGGCCCATCCTGGAGCGCTACGCGGCGCAGCGTGACGCCGGCGGCGTCACGACGAGCATGAGCGAGGCCCCGAAGCCCGCTCCCGCCGCGCCCGCTCCCGCCGCGCAGGAGGCACCCGCGCAGTCCGCGCAGCCCGCGCCGCCGACGAAGCCCGCGCCGCCTCGGCAGCCGGTGCGCGCCCAGTCGCGACCGGACCGGCCCGTCGACGCCGGCAAGGCGCAGCAGGCGCAGGAGGTGCCGCAGCGCACGGCCGAGGGCCAGGCCGACACGCCGGCGCCCGCGCGCACCGACGGCGGCATCGTCGCCAGGACGACCGCGCAGGCGGCGCGCCCCACGCCCGTCCCGGCGGACGCGCCCGCGCCGCAGGCGAAGAAGGCCTCGACCGCGAAGGCCGACGAGCGCCCCGTGGACGAGCCCGTCGTCACGACGCTGCGCGGACTGCCGAAGACGCTCGCGGCCAACATGGACAAGTCGCTCCAGATGCCGACCGCGACGAGCGTCCGCACCGTGCCCGCGAAGCTCATGATCGACCAGCGCATCGTGATCAACAACCACCTGCGCCGGACGCGCGGCGGCAAGGTCTCGTTCACGCACATCATCGGCTACGCGCTCGTGCAGGCGCTCAAGGCGTTCCCGAGCCAGAACGTCTACTACGACGTCGTCGACGGCAAGCCCGCGATGGTCGCCCCGCCGCACATCAACCTCGGCATCGCCATCGACATCCCGAAGCCCGACGGCACGCGGGCGCTGCTCGTGCCGAGCATCAAGGCGTGCGAGACGATGGACTTCTCGGAGTTCGTCGCCGCCTACGAGGCGCTCGTGCGGAAGGCGCGCGACAACAAGCTCGACGCCGCCGACTTCGCCGGCACGACGGTCTCGCTCACGAACCCAGGCGGCATCGGCACGGTGCACTCCGTGCCGCGGCTCATGCCCGGCCAGGGCTGCATCATCGGCGTCGGCGCGCTCGACTACGCGGCGGAGTTCATGGGCGCGAGCCCCGAGGCGCTCTCGAACGCGGGCATCGGCAAGACCGTCACGCTCACCTCGACCTACGACCACCGCGTCATCCAGGGCGCCGGCTCCGGCGAGTTCCTGAAGATCGTGCACGGCCTCCTCGTCGGCGAGCGCGACTTCTACCGGGGCATCTTCGCCGACCTGCGCATCCCCTACGAGCCCATCAAGTGGGCGACCGACGTCTCGGTGCACGAGGCCGACGAGCTCTCGAAGCAGACGCGCGTGACGCAGCTCATCAACGCGTTCCGCGTGCGCGGCCACCTCATGGCGGACATCGACCCGCTCGAGTACGTGCAGCGCACCCACCCCGACCTCGAGATCGAGCAGCACGGCCTCTCGTTCTGGGACCTCGACCGCGAGTTCGTCACCGGCGGGTTCGGTGGCAAGCGCTCGGCGCTGCTGCGCGACATCCTCGGCGTGCTCCGCGACTCGTACTGCCGCACGATCGGCGTCGAGTACATGCACATCGCCGACCCGGCGCAGCGCCAGTGGTTCCAGAGCCACCTCGAGGTGCCCTACGTCAAGCCGACGCACGACGAGCAGATGCGGATCCTCCGCAAGCTCAACGAGGCCGAGGCGTTCGAGACCTTCCTGCAGACGAAGTACGTGGGCCAGAAGCGCTTCTCGCTCGAGGGCGCCGAGTCGATGATCGCGTTCCTCGACGCGCTGCTCGCGGGCGCGGCCGGGGCCGGCCTCGACGAGGTCGCGATCGGCATGCCCCACCGCGGCCGGCTCAACGTGCTCACCTCGATCGCCGGCAAGACCTACGGCCAGGTGTTCCAGGAGTTCGAGGGCGCCGCCGTCTTCCAGGGCTCGGGCGACGTGAAGTACCACCTCGGCAACGCGGGCGAGTTCACGGCCGCCGACGGCTCGACCGTGCCCGTCTACCTCGCCGCCAACCCCTCGCACCTCGAGGCCGTCAACGGCGTGCTCGAGGGCATCGTGCGCGCGAAGCAGGATCGCCTCGGCAACGGCGAGCACAGCGTGCTCCCGGTGCTCGTGCACGGCGACGCGGCGAACGCGGGCCAGGGCGTCGTGTTCGAGACGCACCAGCTCTCGCAGCTGCGCGCCTACAAGACCGGCGGCACGGTGCACCTCGTCGTGAACAACCAGGTCGGCTTCACGACCCCGCCGACCGAGTCGCGATCGTCGACGTACGCGACCGACGTCGCGAAGTCGATCCACGCGCCCATCCTGCACGTGAACGGCGACGACCCCGAGGCGGTCGTGCGCGTCGCGGAGCTCGCGTTCCAGTACCGCCAGGAGTTCAAGCGCGACATCGTCATCGACCTCATCTGCTACCGCCGCCGCGGGCACAACGAGGGCGACGACCCCACCATGACGCAGCCGCTCATGTACTCGCTCATCGAGCAGAAGCGCTC
>JAPSIA010000014.1 GCA_031179215.1 Agrococcus sp. | reverse complement strand
GCGGCCCCCACCCCGTGCAGGCGGCGGCGGCCGCCGCCGTCGCGGGTGGCAAGCTGCTGCGGCCCCGGCTCGTGCTCATCGCCGCGGGCGGCGGCGCAGAGCCTGCCGCGCTCGTCGAAGCCGCGGCGGCGATCGAGCTCCTGCACGCAGCCCTGCTCGCGCACGACGACGTGATCGACGACGATGACGAGCGCCGCGGGCGGCCGTCGATCGCGTGCGCCGCGCGGCAGACCGCGCTCGACGCCGGGCTCTCGGGGCCGGCGGCGCGACGGCTGGGCCTCACGACGGCGATCGTGGCGGGCGACGCGCTCCTCGTCCGCGCGCTCGCGGCGCTCGCGAGGCTCGACGTGCCGACCCCCGTGCGCACCCGGATCGTCGACGTCGTCGAGCGCGCCATGGTGCGAGCGGCCGAGAGCGAGCACGACGACGTGCTGCTCGCGGGCAGCGCTCCCGACGAGGCGGTGATCCTGCGGATGCTCGAGGGCAAGACCGCCGACTACTCCTTCCGCGCGCCGCTCGAGCTCGGCGCGCTGCTCGGCGGCCGGAGCGAGGCGGCCGTCGCGGCGCTCGGCGCGATCGGGCTGCGGCTCGGCGTCATCTACCAGCTGCGCGACGACGTGCTCGGCGTCTTCGGCGACGCGGCGGTCACGGGCAAGAGCGCGCTGAGCGACATCCGCGCCGGTGCGCCGACGCTGCTCGCCGCGATCGCGAGCCGCGATCCCGCGTGGGCGGCGGTGGCGCGGCACTACGGCGACCCCGCGGCCGACGAGGGCGCCGCGGCGCGCGTGCGCCACGTCATGCGCGGCAGCGGTGCGCTCGAGGCCGTCGAGCGGCGCATCGCCGACGACGCCCAGGCGGTGCGTGCCCTCATCGCCCGAGCGCCGATCGAGCGCGCAGCGCGAGAGGGCCTCGATGCGCTCCTCGAGCGCTGCGCGGAGCGCGCCCGATGACCGGCCTCTCGCTCTACACGGCCACCGCGCGCCGCGCGAGCGGCGCGGTGATCGGCGCCTACTCGAGCTCCTTCGGGCTCGCGAGCCGGCTGCTGCCGCCCCAGATGCGCGGCGACATCCAGACCGTCTACGCGCTCGTGCGCGTCGCCGACGAGATCGTCGACGGCTGCGGCGCCGAGTCGGGGCTGGATGCTCGCGGCTGCCGGGAGGTGCTCGACGCGCTCGAGCGCGAGGTCGAGCACGCGCTCGCGACGGGCTTCAGCGCCGACCTCGTCGTGCACGCCTTCGCCGAGACCGCTCGCCGCGTGGGCATCTCGAGCGATCAGACCTCCCCCTTCTTCGCAGCCATGCGGCGCGACCTCGAGCCCGTCGCCTTCGCCGACGAGCACGAGCTGCGGGCGTACGTCTACGGCTCCGCCGAGGTCGTCGGCATCATGTGCGTGCGCTGCTTCTTCGGCGGGGCCCGCCTGCCCGACGCCGAGGCTCGGCGCATCGCGCGCGGCGCGCGGGCGCTCGGCAGCGCGTTCCAGGTCGTCAACTTCCTGCGCGACCTCGGCGCCGACGCCACGGCGCTCGGCCGCGCCTACCTGCCGGGCGTCGATCCCGCGCGCCCGACGGAGGAGGCCGTGCGGCGCGTGCTCGACCGGCTCGAGGGGGAGCTGCGCATCGCTCGCGCCACCGTGCGGCTGCTGCCGCCCGACGCGCGCCCGGCCGTCATCGCCGCGCACGATCTCTTCGCCGCGCTCGCGCGACGCATCCGCGCGACCCCCGCCGCCGAGCTGCCGCTGCGGCGCATCAGCGTCCCGCGTGCGCAGAAGGCGTCGATCCTCGCGCGCGCGGCGCTCGGAGCGAGCCTGCAGAGGGCGGTGCCCTCGCGAGCGCGCGGGCGGGCGGAGGTCGCTCGATGAGCCGCATCGTCGTCATCGGCGGGGGCATCGCCGGCCTCGCGAGCGCCGGCATGCTCGCGCGCGACGGCCACGCGGTCACGCTGCTCGAGCAGGCGGAGGCGCTCGGCGGGCGAGCCGGCACCTGGCGCTCCCGCGGGTTCACGTTCGACACGGGCCCGTCGTGGATGCTCATGCGCGAGCCCTACGAGCACGCGTTCCGGCTGCTGGGCTCCCGCCTCGAGGACGAGCTCGATCTCGTGCGCCTCGACCCCGCCTACCGCATCCTCTTCGAGGGCGAGCAGCGGCCGCTCGAGGTCTCCGGGGATCTCGCCGAGACGCTCGAGCGCTTCGAGGCGATCGAGCCGGGCGCCGGGGAGGCCCTCCGCGGCTACCTCGCCTCCGCGACGGAGACGGCCGCGCTCGCCACCTCCGGCCTGCTCTCGAATCGCTTCGACTCGCTGCGCGCCTTCGCGGGACTCGGCATCGCGGCGCGGCTCCCGCTGCTCGCGCGGCTGCTGCTCGAGTCGCTCGAGGCGCGCATCGCGCGATCGTTCCGCGACCCGCGGCTGCGGCAGGCCCTCGGCTACCCCGCGGTGTTCCTCGGCACGGCGCCGGAGGCCGCGCCCTCGATGTACCACCTCATGAGCCACTTCGACCTCGTCGAGGGCGTCTGGTACCCGCGGGGCGGCTTCACCCGGGTCGTGGATGCGCTCTCCCGGCTCGTGCGCAGCGCCGGCGTCGAGGTGCGCACGGGCGCGCGCGTCGCGCGCATCCTCGTGCGCGACGGCGCCGCGCACGGGGTCGAGCTCGTCGGCGGCGAGCGGGTCGAGGCCGACATCGTCGTCTCGGCCGCAGACGGCCACGCGACCGACACGAAGCTGCTCGCGCACGTGCCGGGGCTCGCCGAGCGCGGCGCGCGGCGCTGGGAGCGACGCGTCGCGGGACCGTCGGCCGTGCTCGTCATGCTCGGCGTCGAGGGCGAGCTGCCCCAGCTCGCGCACCACACGCTCCTGTTCGCGCGCGACTGGCAGGAGGGCTTCCGGCGCATCTTCGGGCCGCGCGCCGCCCGGGCCATCGACGGGGTGACCGACCCGGCGTCCCTCTACGTGAGCCGCGCCTCGGCGACCGACGCCTCCGTGGCGCCGCCCGGGCACGAGGCGCTGTTCGTGCTCGTGCCGGTGCCGCCCGACGTGCGGCTCGGTCGCGGCGGCGTCGACGGCGCCGGCAACGCGCCGGTCGAGGCGATCGCCGATCGCGCGATCGCGCAGATCGCGGCGTGGGCGGGCATCGACGACCTCGCCGAGCGCGTCGTGACGCGCCGGACGATCGGCCCGGCGGACTTCGCGCGCGACTTCCAGGCCTGGCGCGGCACGGCGCTCGGCCCCGCGCACACGCTGCGGCAGAGCGCGTTCCTGCGCGGCTCCACGCGGCATCCCGACGTGCGCGGCCTGCTGCTCGCGGGTTCCTCGACCGTGCCCGGCATCGGCGTGCCCATGTGCCTCATCTCCGCGGAGCTCGTCGTCAAGCACGTGCGCGGCGACCGCTCCACCGGGCCGCTCGCGCCGCTCGAGGGCGCGCGGGCGGGGGAGGCGCCGTGAGCCTGGCCTACCTCGCCGCGCTCGCGCTCGCCGCGACCGGCGTCGGCGCGATCGATGCCCGCTGGCGGCTCGCGCTCTTCCGCGACGCGCGTCGCGCGCTCGCGGCCGTCGGGCTGACGGCGCTCGTCCTCGTGGCGCTCGACCTCGTCGCCATCGCGACGGGCAACTTCCGGCTCGGCGACTCGCCGTGGATGACGGGCCTCGAGGTGCTGCCGCACCTGCCGATCGAGGAGCTCGTGTTCGTCGCCTTCCTCGCCTACGTCGGGCTCGTCGCCTGCACCGGCGCGGAGCGGCTGCTCGCGCGGCGCGCGGGCACGCGCGAGCGCCGCGGAGGCGCCTCGCAGGGGGGCGGAGCGCCGTGACCTACGCCGCGCTGCTCGCGCCGCTGCTCGCGGCCGCGATCGTGGCCGCCGTCGTCGCGCTCCGCCGCGACCGGCGCGCGTGGGCCGCCCTCGCGATCGGGGCGGGGGTCGTGCTCGTGCTCACGGTCGTCTTCGACTCGCTCATGATCGCGGCGGATCTGTTCCGCTTCGACGAGTCGCTGCTGCTCGGGGTGCGGGTGGGCCTCGCGCCGCTCGAGGATCTCGGCTACGCGCTCATCGCCGTGCTCGTCGTCGTCGCCCTCTGGCGACTGCTCGCGAGGCGACCGGGGCGCGCTGGGGAGCGAGCGGATGGGTGACGTCGACTCCCGCCGAGGAATCGCGGGGCGCCTGCTGCTCGCGTCGCGGCCGGTGAGCTGGATCAACACCGCGTTCCCGTTCGCCGCCGCGATGCTGCTGACGACCGGTCGGGTCGATGCACCGCTCGTCGTCGGGACGCTCTTCTTCCTCGTGCCGTACAACCTGCTGATGTACGGCATCAACGACGTCTTCGACTACGCGTCCGATGCTCG
This sequence comes from Agrococcus sp., assembly GCA_031179215.1. Lineage (GTDB taxonomy): Bacteria > Actinomycetota > Actinomycetes > Actinomycetales > Microbacteriaceae > Agrococcus. Next base: position 34,339 of record JAPSIA010000014.1, on the reverse strand, counting down.
GAACCCGCGCAAGGGCGGGGTGGAGGGCGCGCTCCTGCCGCCGGCGCTCCACGGGGCGACGCTGCGGTGGGCGGTGGGGCTCGCGCTGCCGTTCGTCGCGGTGCTCGTGGCGCTCGGCGGTCCCGCGTCGTGGGCGGTGCTCGCCGTGAGCCTGTTCGCCGTCGTCGCCTACTCGGCGCCCCGGCTGCGCTGCAAGGAGGTGCCGGTGCTCGACTCGGTCACCTCGAGCATCCACTTCGTCAGCCCCGCCGCCTACGGGCTCGTGCTCGCCGGCGCCGAGTGGACGCCGTCGCTCGTCGCGCTGCTCGCCGCGTTCACGTGCTGGGGCATGGCGAGCCACGCCTTCGGCGCCGTGCAGGACGTCGTGCCCGACCGCGAGGCGGGCATCGCCTCGATCGCGACGGCCCTCGGGGCGCGCTCGACCGTGCGGCTCGCGATGGCGCTGTGGGCGCTCGCCGGCGCGCTCATGCTGCTCACGCCGTGGCCCGCGGCGCTCGCGGCGCTCGTCGCCCTGCCCTACCTCGTGCTCGCGGCGCCGTTCTGGCGCGTGACGGATGCCGAGAGCGCGAGCGCCAACCGCGGCTGGCGGCACTTCCTGTGGGTCAACTACGCGTGCGGCTTCCTCGTGACGATGGTGTGCATCGCGTGGGCCCTGGGCGTGCGGTGAGGTGCGCGCACGCTCGTCGCGCTCCTGCCGCCCGCTGCCGCCGCCGCTTCGCGCTCGCGTCGGGGCGCACCGCGGCGTCCGGGATGATGGACTCGCGCATCGTCGCTGTCGTGGAGGGGGAGTCGTGAGGCTGTGGTCGTTGCACCCGGCGCTGCTCGACCGGCAGGGCCTCACGGCGTGCTGGCGCGAGGCGCTGCTCGCGCAAGCGGTGCTCGCTGGGCGCACGCGCGGCTACACGCGGCACCCACAGCTCGAGCGCTTCCGCGCGCAGCCCGACCCCGTCGCCGCGATCGGCGCCTACCTCGACGTCGTCGCGACCGCTGCGGAGGCGCGCGGCTACCGCTTCGACCGCTCGCGCATCGACCACGTGCGGCTCGAGGTGCCGCAGCTCGCGGCGCCCGTGCCGCGCATCCGCGTGAGCGACGGGCAGCTCGTCTTCGAGCTCGAGCACCTGCGCGCGAAGCTCGCGGTGCGCAGCCCCACCGTGCCGCTCCCGCGCGAGCCCGTGCCGCATCCGCTCTTCGTCGTCGAGCCGGGCCCCATCGCCGACTGGGAGCGGCCCTAGCGCTCGACGCCGCTCGCGGCCTCGTGCTCGATCACCGGCAGGTCGGCCATGGCGCTCAGGAACCGCGTGGCAGCCTGCCGCTCCTCGCGCGAGAGCGAGGCCGCGATGGCGAAGCGGCGCGCGTGGTCGCGACCGACCGATGCCGTCGCCGACTCGCGGGTGGCATCGGTCACGACGATCGAGAGCGCGCGCCGGTCGGTCGGGTGCGGCTCGCGGCGCACGTGCCCGCCGCGCTCGAGCCGGTCGAGCAGCTTCGTCACCGAGGGACCGGAGATCCCCAGGTGCGCCGCGAGCATCGTCGAGGTGACGATCGTGCCGTCGCGCCCGAGCGACATGACGTAGCGGACCGCGCGCATGTCGTTCTCGCCGAGCTTCATGAACCGCTGGCTCGCCTCGTTGTGCGCGGCCGCCGTGCGGTGCCAGCGGCGCAGCGCCGCGAAGAGCTCGATGATCTCCTCGACCTCTGCCTCGCTGAGGCCGTGTTCCTCGACGAGACGGGAGGATGCGCCCAGGCGCCTCGGGTCGAGCATCGCGCGCCCCTCGAGGTCCTCGTCGGTGCGCATCATGGGCCGATCCTACCGGAACGGCTCATAGTTGCGCTGGCTAACGAAACCCGCCGGGCGCGCGCTCGGTCTCGTAGTGGCGCGCCCACAGCGCCAGGATGCGCTCGAGCTCCGCGCGGTCGTGCTCAGGAAGGGCCGCGACCATGCGGGCCTCGTTCTCGAGGTGCGCGACCATGGCCTCGTCGATCAGGGCGAGCCCCGCATCCGTCAGGCGCACGACGCGTCCACGGCCGTCGTCCGCCGAGGCCGCCCGCAGCGCGAGCCCCTTGCGCTCGAGCGCATCGAGGCGCTTGGAGACCGCGCCCTTCGTCACCATCGTCGCCTCGCGCAGCGCGCCGGGCGAGAGCTCGAAGGGCCTGCCCGTGCGCCGCAGCGTCGCGAGGATGTCGAACTCGCCCTCGGTGAGGCCGAAGCGTCGGTACACCGCCACGAGGTCGTCGGTCACGTAGCGCGAGAGCCGGCTGAGCCGGCCGACGATGCCGACGGGAGCCGGGTCGAGGTCGGGGCGCTCGACGCGCCACTGCTCGACGATCGTGGCGACGAGGTCGTGCTGCATGCTTGCAGTGTAGTTGACGAGGAAACTAGAGTGGTTTCCGTGGAAACGACAGCATCGGGCCCTGGGACCGGCACCGGCACGGCGCCGGAGCGCGCCGGTTCGACCGCGCAGGCCGGAGCCGGCTCGAGCGCGACGGCGGCGCGCATCGACCGCATGGCACTGCGGTGGATCCTGCTCGGCGCGATCGCTCCGATCTCGTGGGGCTCCGTCTACTTCGTCACGCTCCACTGGATCCCGGCCGGCGAGCCGCTCACCGCGGCCGCGCTCCGCGCCCTGCCGGCGGGGCTGCTGCTGCTCCTGCTGCGCCGCAGGCTGCCCGTCGGTGCCTGGTGGTGGCGCTCGCTCGTGCTCGGCGTGCTCAACTGCGGCGCGTTCTTCGCCCTCGTCTACGTCGCCGCCAAGCTGCTGCCCACCTCGATCGCCGCGATGCTCATGAGCCTCTCGCCCGTCGCGATGATGCTCATCGCCTGGGGCGTGCTCGCCGAGCGGCCGACGGCGCGTCGACTGCTCGGTGCCGCGATGGGGCTCGTGGGCGTCGTGCTGCTCATGGCGGCATCCGTGGGCGCGATCGACGGATGGGGCGTCGCGGCGTCGGTCACGGCGATGGCGATGTACGCGCTCGGCTCCGTGCTCGGCAAGCGCTGGAGCGGCGAGGTCGACTCGGTCGCCTCCTCGGCGTGGCAGCTCACCGCCGGCGGCCTGCTGCTCGTGCCGCTCGCGCTCGCGCTCGAGGGCGTGCCCGCGGCCATGCCCTCGACCGCCGTGCTCGGCTACGCCTACATCGCCGTCATCCCGACGGCGCTGGCGTTCGTGTGCTGGTTCGGCGCGCTGCGCCACCTCACGGCCGGGCAGGTGGGGCTGCTGGGGCTGCTCAACCCCGTGACCGGCGTGCTGCTGGGCGTGCTGCTGGGCGGCGAGCTGCTGAGCGCGTGGCAGTGGCTCGGCATCGCGGTCGTGCTCGCGGGCGTCGCCGTCGGGCAGACCGTAGCGCGGCGCCGGGCGGTGCCGGTCGGCTGAGCGGATGCGCCGCCGAGGTCAGCGGCGCTCGAACCGCCAGGGCAACGAGCCGACGTGCAGGCGGTGGCGCGGGCCCTCCTCGGTGTCGGGGCCGCCGTCGTAGGCCTCGTCGCCGTGCCAGAGCGCGAGCCCGCGGTGCGGATCCTGCCGCGTCGCGTAGTGCTGCAGCTCACGCCGCTCGATCGCCGCGAGCGCGGCCTCGACGGTCGGGAAGGGGAGCAGCGTGTCGAGCGTGACCCACGTCGGCGGGAACAGCCGCAGGTCGCCGGCACCGTGCCGCTTGAGCGCATCCGCCGGGCGGATCCACGCGTGATCGACGACCTCGCCCGGTTGCGTCACGACCTCGCCCTCCGGCGCCTCGGCGACGAAGAACCACGTGTGGAACTTCGTCTCGAGCTGCGCTGGCGGCGACCACTGCGAGAGCGGCACGATCGCGTCGGGCGCGACGACGAGCCCCGTCTCCTCGGCGGTCTCGCGCACGGCGGCGTTCCGCGCGGTCGCCTCCTCGACGGCGTCCGGGTCGGCGCTCGGGTCCGCCTCGACGCGGTCGACCGGCTCGACCTTGCCGCCGGGGAAGACCCAGCCGCCCGCGAACGCGCCGCGCTCGGGCCGTCGCAGCAGCAGCACCTCGATGGCGCCGGCGCCGTCGCGCAGGAGCACGAGGGTCGCGGCGGTGCGGATGTCGGTCACGCCGTCACGCTATCGCCGAGTCGCCCTCATTCCGCGTCGCCTCGCCCGCCAGGGCGCGGATCTCGGCGTCGGCGCGAGACTCCGCAGGGCCTGCACGGCCGGCATGGACGTCGGGCTTCTGCGCCGGCACGGCGAGCACCTCGAGCGGCGCCGCGTGCTCCAGCGAGGGCTCGAGCCCCTGCAGGCTCGAGAAGCGCCGCGCCTGCGTCACGACGTTGCGGTCGAGGGATGCGTTGAAGGCGTTGTACGCCTCGACCGTCTTGTTGAGGCGGTTGCCGAGCGTCGTGAGGTGCGTGCCCATCGTGCCGAGCCGCTTGTGCAGCTCGCGGCCGACCTCGAAGATCTGCATCGCCTCGCCCGCGAGCTGCTCCTGCCGCCAGGTGTAGCCCACGGTGCGCAGCAGCGCGACGAGCGTCGCGGGCGTCGCGAGCACGACGTTCCGCTCGAAGGCGCGCTCGAAGAGCGTCGGGTCGCGCTCGAGCGCGGCGTTGAGGAACGGCTCGGCGGGCACGAACATCACGACGAACTCGGGGCTCCCGGGCACCGCTTCCCAGTACGCCTTCGACCCGAGCTGGTCGATGTGGTCGCGCAGGTGTCGCGCGTGCGCGTCGAGCCGCTTGTCGCGCGTGGCGTCGTCGCGGGCCTCCATCGCCTCGAGGTAGCCGCTGAAGGCGACCTTCGCGTCGACGATCACCTGCTTCGCCCCCGGGAGGTGCACGAGCATGTCGGGCCGCAGCGCGCCCTCGTCGGTCGCGTGATGCGCCTGCTCGCTGAAGTCGACGTGCTCGAGCATGCCGGCCGCCTCGACGACGCGGCGCAGCTGCAGCTCGCCCCAGCGGCCACGCACCTGCGGGGCGCGGAGCGCGTTCACGAGCTGCCGGGTCTCGAGCGAGAGCTGCTCGGAGGAGGCCCGCATCGCCTGGAGCTGCTGGGCGAGCGCCGCATTGGCCTCGGCGCGCGCCTTCTCGGCGGCCGTGACCTCGCCGCGCACGCCCTCGAGCGACTTCGACAGCGGCTCGACGAGCCGCTGCACCGCCGCCTCGCGCTTCGCGAGCTCGGCGGCCGCCTCGCTCTGGGAGCGGCGCAGCCGCTCCTCGGCCTGCTCGAGGAAGACCGCGGAGTTGCGCTCGAGAGCTGCGCTCGAGAGCTGCGCGAACTCGTCGGCGCGCCGGCGCGCGTCGGCCTGCAGCTCGGCGATCGCCTCCCTGCCGCGCTCGCGCTCCTCGTCGACGCGGCGCTGCGCGTCGGCGCGCACCTCCTCGAGCTGCGCGGCGTGGCGGCGCTCGGCGACGTCGCGCTCCCGCTCCCGCTCGCGCTCGACCACCTCGAGCCGGCCGCGGAGTGCCTGCAGCTCGGCAGCGGCCTCGGCGTGCTCGGCCGCGGCGCGCGCGCGGCCCATGCGCGAGCCGAGCGCGACGCCGAGCGCGCCGGCGGCGAGCACCGCGACGAGCGCGACGACGACGATCACGGGTTCCATGCACCCATGGCACCACGCACCGCCCACGCAGCTGCGCGGCGCGCCCGGCGCATCCGCCGCTCGGGCGAGCCGACGCCGCGCCGCCGGGTGCGTCGCCCCCACGAGGTCTCTGCCGCCGGGTGCGTCGCCCCCACGAGGTCCCTGCCGCCGGGTGCGTCGCCCCCACGAGGTCCCTGCCGCCGGGCGCCGCGGACGCATAGTGTCGAGCCATGGTCGAGATCGAGCGCATCCTGGCACCCAATCCCGGACTCATGACGCTGGAGGGCACGAACACCTACGTGCTCGGCGGGCAGGTGGTCGTCGACCCGGGACCGGCAGTCGCGCAGCACGTCGAGCGCCTCGTGGCGCTGCACCCGCGGCTCGTGCTCGTCACCCATCGCCACCGCGACCACACGGAGGCGGCTGTGGAGCTCGCCCGCTCGACGGGCGCGGAGCTCCGCGCGCTCGATCCGGACGAGTGCCACGGCGGCGAGCCGCTCCTGGACGGCGAGTGGATCCCCGTCGACGACGTCGAGCTCCAGATCCTCGCGACGCCGGGCCACACCGCGGACTCCGTCAGCATCGTCGTGCCGGGCCGCGCGGTGCTCACGGGCGACACGATCCTCGGCCGGGGCTCCACGGTCATCATGCATCCCGACGGCTCGGTGGGCGACTTCCTCGCCACGCTCGACAAGCTCGAGGCGCTCGGCGACCTCGAGGTGCTGCCCGGGCACGGCGACCCGCGGGCGTCGATCGCCGAGGCGGCGCGCGAGTACCGCGCGCACCGCGGAGCGCGGCTCGCCGAGGTGCGCGCGGCGCTCGAAGCGCTCGGCATGCGCGCGGCGGATGCCGATGTCTCGGCCGTCACCGACCGCGTCTATCCCGAGGTCGACGACCACATCCGCTTCGCCGCCGAGGCCTCCATGGCCGCGCAGCTCGCCTACCTCGCCGCCGGGGAGCGCTGAGCGCAGACGAAACCGGTGGGCTCGGCACGACTGCCGAGCCCACCGGCACGCTTCGGCTGGCACGGTCGCGACCGCGCCCTGCGGGTCAGCCGCTCTTGCGTCGGTGCACGCGCTTCTGCACCGCGGGGCCGGTGTGGGCGCTCTGCACGCCCCCGGACCCCGCCATGCCCTGCCCGTGGTGGCCGAGCTTCTTCTTCTCGAGCGCCTCGCGGAACTTGCGCCGCTGGGCCTCCTCGGGCGTCTCCGTGCCTTCGTGGGTGTCTCCGGGGGTCTGCGCCTCGCCCGGCTCGGCATCGTGACTCGTCATGCCACCACCTTGCCGCCTTCCGGCCCGGATGTCGACCTGGCGTGCGCCGACGCGAAGTGCTCGAGGGCGCGCACGCGCGACCGCGCGCCGGTGAGCTCGTCGCTCGCGATCTGGATCGCCGGCGCCACCGTGATGAGCACGAGGCACGTCGCCAGCGGCGCTCCGCCGGCAGCGAGCGCGATCGCGAGCGCGACGGCGGCGAGCGAGCCGAGCATCGCGAGCACCTCGAAGCGCGACTTCTCCCACCCGACGAGCACCACGCCGAGCGCCACGACCGCGACGAGGAACGCCGTGACGGGCACCGCGACGGCGACGACCGCCCGCAGCGCGGGCACGTGGCCGGGGTCCTCGACCGCGTACGCCGCCACGTGCAGGCCCGCGCCCACCGCGGCGATCGCTCCGAACACGACCATGTGGCCGTAGCCCCACGGGAAGGCTTTGCGGTCGCGCTCGTGCTGGAGCACGGCGGCGCTCGGGAGCGTGAAGTAGATCCACCACATCGCGAACGCGAGGCCCACGCCGGCGAACGCGATGACGAGCAGGTCGATGCTGAGGCCCTGCACCTCGAACAGCGCCTCGAGCGAGATGACCGTGCCGACGACGGTCTCGCCGATCGCGATGATCGTGAGGAGGCCGTACCGCTCCGCGATGTGGTGCGCGTGCCACGGCGTCTGCCGGATTCGCTCGCCCACGACGGGCCCCGTGAGCTCGATCGCGAGCGCGACCGCGCCCGTCGCGAGCGCCCAGCCGATCGGCTGCTGCAGTACGATCATGGCCGTCCAGATCAGCTGCGCGACCGCGAGCGAGACGATGTAGGCGACCGCGGTGCGACGGAGCTCCGGTGCCTGCACCGCCACGCGCATCCACTGCACGATCTGCGCCACGCGCATGATGACGTAGCCGAAGACGATGATGCTGTTGTCGACGAACAGGTCGTCGTCGAGCTCGTGCAGGGTCGGATCGATCGAGTGGAACATCGGCACGATGCCGAGCGCGAGGACCACGACGCCGACCATCTGCACGAAGGTCGTCAGCCGGTAGACCCAGTCGTCGGTGTCGAACGCCGAGGCGAACCACGAGAAGTTGATCCACGCCCAGCAGATGCCGAAGAGCACGATCGCGTAGCCCGCGAGCCCGAGCCACGTGTGCCCCTCGACGATGAAGTGCGCGAGCTGGCCGCCCGCGAGGCTGAACGCCACGACGAAGGCGAGGTCGAACAGCAGCTCGAGCGTCGAGGCGCCGCGGCCGCGCTCGAGCGGATCGCGGCCCGTCATGCGCCGGAGGGGCTGGTGCAGGACGCGCGGTCCACCTGGTGCCATGGCGTCCATTGTGGGTCTCAGCGGCGGCGGCGGAGGGATGCCATGGCCGAGGGGCGGGATGCGGCGGGCGCGCTCGCGCCCAGGGTGCGCACGAGCGTCGTCATCCAGACGAACATGATGCCGACCGCGACGGCCTCGAGCGCAGCGGTGTTGTAGAGCTCGGCGGGCCGCCACAGCAGCAGCGCGACCACGATCGCGGCGCCTGCGCCGACGGTCGTGAGGAGCATGGCGCGCGGCGGGCCCGGCATGACGACCGTGACGGCGACCGCGGTCGCGCCGAAGAGGCCGAGCGTGCCGAAGGCCGCGACGTTGTGCAGCAGCCGCGCCTCGCTGATCGGGAACATGCCGACGCCCGCGAGGGCGGCGCCCGTGAGCGCGAAGAGCACGACGACGACCGCGATCCCATCCAGCCGCGCGTCGCCGAGCCACCGGTGCAGGTCGCGGCCGATGTAGGCGCCGATGGTCGCGACGAGCAGCCCTGCCACGATCAGGGTGCCGTTGAACGCCCACGCGCCGTCGCCGTCGCCGAGCGCTGAGAAGTGCCGCTCCCACCACCGCGGGTCGGCGGCGGTGAGCATCGCGAAGACGGTGCCGATCGCGAGGAAGCTGAACAGGAGCGTCGCGAGATCCCTCGTGCGCAGCTCGACTCCGGCCTGGAAGGCGAGCCAGCCGCCGAGCGCGCACGCGAGCGCGGTCAGCAGCGCTCCCCCGATCGCGGGAGCCTCGAGCCCCTGCAGGCCGAGCGCGAGGATCTCGCCGCCCGTGAGCGCGCCGAGGGCGGCGGTCGCGGCGAAGGCGACGGTGAGCGCGACGGTCGCGAGGTGCGAGACCGCGCGCTGCCATGGCGGCATGGGCGCGGTCTCGTCGCGGCGGTGCAGCAGGGTGCTGAGCACGAACGCCGCGGCCGTCACGAGCGCGGCGATGCCTGCCGCGGGCTGCGCGACCGTCGGCTCGCCCGCCGCTCCGGAGATGGGCCGCGGCTCGCCGGCGAGCGCGACGAGGCCGAGGGCGAGCCCCGCCGCGAACGCGCCCCACGCGGCGAGGATCGCGCGCGACTCGCGCCGCACCGCCTCCCGCCGGGCGTCGTCGTGCGCGCGTGCCTCCACGCATCCGATCGAACCACGTGGCGCCGACGGGGCGTCGACCGCGCGCCGCGGTGCACGACCCGTGCGATCGCGCCCAGCGTCCCAGCCGGGGTCCGGTGGGTGCGCACGTGCTCCTGGCGGGCGGCGCGGACAGGGACTCGAGCGCGCAACGCGTCGATTGACTTTCGATAGATACTGCACGAGGATCGATGCATGCTCCACTCCCGACTCGTCGTCCTCGTGCTCCGCGCCGTCCTCATCGTCGCCGCGCTCTGGCTCGGCGTCATCCTCGTCATGTCGCTGCCGGGCGAGCTCGCCGACGAGGCCCTCGCGTTCCGCATCCCGGCGCAGATCGTGCTCTCGATCGTCATCGTGTGCGTGCTCGTCGTGATCGTGTGCATCTGGCGGCTGCTGACGCTCCTGGGCCGCGACCGCATCTTCGGCGAGGCGTCGCGGCGCTGGGTCGACGCGATCGTCTGGGCGCTCGGCATCGCGTGGTCGGTCTTCGCCGCCGGGGCGCTCGCGCTCACGGCGGTCATCTTCCTCACGCCGGAGCTGCGCGACCCCGGCATCCCCATGGCGCTGTTCGGCATGGTCGTGCTCTCGGCGCTGCCCGTGCTGCTCATGGTCGTCATGCGCGGCCTGCTGCGACAGGCGAGCGGCTACCGGTCCGAGCTCGAGGGGGTCATCTGATGCCGATCGTCGTGCGCATCGACGTCGAGCTCGCCAAGCGCAAGCTGAGCGTGGGGGAGTTCGCCGAGCGCGTCGGGCTCACGCCGGCGAACGTCGCCGTGCTGAAGAACGGGCGCGCGAAGGCCGTGCGCTTCTCGACGCTCGAGGCGATGTGCCGCGTGCTCGAGTGCCAGCCCGGCGACCTGCTCGAGTGGGTCCCCGACGAGGCGGATGCGGCGCGGTGAGCCGAGCGAGGGCGCCGGTCGCGCTGCGCAGCACGGCCGGCCGCCACGCCGGCGGCCGGCCGCTACCGCGCCCTGAGGCTCGAGCCGCTCAGATGGTCACGAAGTCGATCTGCGCGTACTGCTCCGGTCCCACGACCGACGCGATCCAGTCGAGCACCTCCTGGCGGTCCGTCCGGTAGGCGAAGTCGACGCCGCGGCACCACGAGTTGAGGCCGAAGGACGTCACGGCGACGATGGTGTTCGACTCGTAGCCGCCGTAGAACACCGGGCCGCCCGAGTCCCCGGAGCAGGTGCCGCCGCGGCCCGCGCCGTTGCCGTTGGTCTGCAGGTTGTAGCCGTCGGTGTTCGCGCTCCGCAGGTTCGTGAGGATCGCGGAGGCCATCAGGCGCTCGCGGTAGGACGTGACCGCGACCGGGCTGCTCTTGGTCAGGCCGTAGCCGCTCGCCGTGAACGTGACGGCCTTCGTGCCCCGCGCCGTCGCGAGCTCGTCGAGCGATCCGGGCATCGCGAGCGCGCCGTACTCGTCGAGCTGGATCGGCTGATCGAGGATGACGATGCCCGCGTCGTAGGTGTTCGGGAACGATGCGAAGTCGTCGAACCCGTAGTTGTAGAGCTCGTCCGACGTCGCGCAGAGCACGCCGAGCGTGTCGGCCGCGCACGTCTCGGGGTAGCCGCTGATCGGATCGACCTGCGTCTCGGGGTCGTAGTTGGCGCCGGCGTCCTGCTGGAAGTAGACGCGCGCCGTCGAGTTGTCGGCGGTGCAGTGCCCGGCGGTGAGGAACACCGTCGGGGTGAGCAGGGATCCGGAGCACCGGCTCGTGAACTCGCCGGCCTCGTCGTAGAAGACGACGAGCCCGACGAACGGGTGCTCCTCGTCCTCGACGAAGTTGCCGGTGATGGCAGACGCGGGGGCCGCGGCGCCCAGGATCAGCGCTGCCGCGGCAGCGAGTCCCAGCAGTAGCTTTCGCATGAATCTCCTCCTTGAGCCAAGCGATGGGCCGCCGTCGTGCAGCAGCCCGGGTGGCGGCGACGCTATCCGCAAACGGCGTTACGCGGAAGGGGTGGATGCATGCGGGACAGCGACGAAGCGGCCGGCCACCCGCTCGGGTGACCGGCCGCTTCGTCAGCGAGCGACTAGAAGTCCCAGTCCTCGTCCTCGGTCGCCTCGGCCTTGCCGATGACGTAGGAGGAGCCGGAGCCGGAGAAGAAGTCGTGGTTCTCGTCGGCGTTGGGGGAGAGCGCCGAGAGGATCGCCGGGTTGACGTCGGTGACCGACTGCGGGAACAGCGGCTCGAAGCCGAGGTTCATGAGCGCCTTGTTCGCGTTGTAGTGGAGGAACTTCTTGACGTCCTCCGTGAGGCCCACGGGGTCGTAGAGCTCGGCGGTGTACTTCGACTCGTTCTCGTAGAGCTCGTAGAGCAGCGAGTACGTGTAGTCCTTGAGCTCGGCCTGCTTGTCGGCAGGCAGCAGCTCGAAGCCCTTCTGGAACTTGTAGCCGATGTAGTACCCGTGCACGGCCTCGTCGCGGATGATGAGGCGGATGAGGTCGGCCGTGTTCGTGAGCTTCGCCCGGCTCGACCAGTGCATCGGCAGGTAGAAGCCCGAGTAGAACAGGAACGACTCGAGCAGCGTCGAGGCGATCTTGCGCTTGAGCGGGTCGTCGCCCTCGTAGTAGTCGACGATGATCTCGGCCTTGCGCTGCAGGTACGGGTTCTCGCGCGACCAGCGGAACGCCTCGTCGATCTCCTTCGTCGACGCGAGCGTCGAGAAGATCGAGGAGTACGACTTCGCGTGCACCGACTCCATGAACGCGATGTTCGTGTAGACGGCCTCCTCGTGCGGCGTCAGCGCATCCGGGATGAGCGAGACGGCGCCGACGGTGCCCTGGATGGTGTCGAGCAGCGTCAGCCCCGTGAACACGCGCATCGTGAGCAGCCGCTCCTCGGGCGTGAGGGTGCCCCACGACTGCACGTCGTTCGACAGCGGCACCTTCTCGGGCAGCCAGAAGTTGTTCACGAGCCGGTTCCAGACCTCGAGGTCCTTCTCGTCCTCGATGCGGTTCCAGTTGATCGCCTGCACGAGGTGGTTGTGCTTGTGCTGGCGCTGCTGGGCCTCGGTCTGCTGCGCGCCCTCGGCGTAGGCGCTCTCGGTCGCGACGCGCTCGGCCTCGAGCTGCTCGGGCGCCGTCGCCGTGCTCGCCGCGGGAGCCGCGGTCTCGACGGCGGATGCGGCGGCGAGCTCGTCGAACGCGCTCGCAGCGGTGTCCTGGATGTCCATGTCCCTATCCTTCATCGTCTCGTCGCGCGTCACAGCATGCAGCTGACGCAGCCGTCGACCTCGGTGCCCTCGAGCGCCAGCTGGCGCAGTCGCACGTAGTAGATCGTCTTGATGCCCTTGCGCCACGCGTAGATCTGGGCCTTGTTGATGTCTCGCGTCGTCGCGGTGTCCTTGAAGAACAGCGTGAGCGAGAGCCCCTGGTCGACGTGCTGCGTGGCAGCGGCGTAGGTGTCGATGATCTTCTCGGGGCCGATCTCGTACGCGTCCTCGAAGAACTCCAGGTTGTCGTTCGTCATGAACGGCGCCGGGTAGTAGACGCGGCCGAGCTTGCCCTCCTTGCGGATCTCGATCTTCGACGCGATCGGGTGGATCGACGACGTCGAGTTGTTGATGTACGAGATCGAGCCGGTCGGCGGCACCGCCTGCAGGTTCTGGTTGTAGATGCCGTGGGCCTGGATGAGCGCCTTGAGCTCGCGCCAGTCGTCCTGCGTCGGGATGGCGACGCCGGAGGTGTCGAACAGCTCCTGCACGCGAGCGGTCGCCGGCTTCCACTCCTGGTCGATGTACTTGTCGAAGAACTCGCCCGTGGCGTACTTCGAGCGCTCGAAGCCCTCGAACGTCTCGCCCTTCTCCCGCGCGATGAGGTTCGACGCGCGCAGCGCGTGGTACAGCACCGTGTAGAAGTAGATGTTCGTGAAGTCGATGCCCTCTTCCGAGCCGTAGTGGATGCGCTCGCGACCGAGGTAGCCGTGCAGGTTCATCTGCCCGAGGCCGATCGCGTGGCTCATGTCGTTGCCGCGGGCGATCGAGGGCACCGAGCCGATGTTCGACTGGTCGGAGACCGAGGTGAGCGCGCGGATCGCCGTCTCGACCGTGCGGCCGAAGTCGGGCGAGTCCATCGACAGCGCGATGTTCATCGAGCCGAGGTTGCAGGAGATGTCCTTGCCGACCGCGACGTAGTCGAGGTCGTCGTCGTACGTCGACGGGGTGTTGACCTGCAGGATCTCGCTGCACAGGTTCGACATGTTGATGCGGCCGTCGATCGGGTTCGCCCGGTTGACGGTGTCCTCGAACATGACGTACGGGTAGCCCGACTCGAACTGGATCTCGGCGAGCGTCTGGAAGAACTCGCGCGCGTTGATCTTCGTCTTCGTGATGCGCGGGTCGTCGACCATCTCGTGGTACTTCTCGGTCACCGAGATGTCGCTGAAGGGCACCCCGTAGACGCGCTCCACGTCGTAGGGCGAGAAGAGGTACATGTCCTCGCCCTTCTTCGCGAGCTCGAACGTGATGTCGGGCACGACGACGCCGAGCGAGAGCGTCTTGATGCGGATCTTCTCGTCGGCGTTCTCGCGCTTCGTGTCGAGGAACCGCATGATGTCGGGGTGGTGCGCCTGGAGGTACACCGCGCCGGCGCCCTGGCGCGCGCCGAGCTGGTTCGCGTAGGAGAAGCTGTCTTCGAACAGCTTCATCACGGGGATGACGCCGGAGGACTGGTTCTGGATCTGCTTGATCGGGGCGCCGTACTCGCGGATGTTCGTGAGGTTGAACGCCACGCCGCCGCCGCGCTTCGACAGCTGCAGCGCCGAGTTGATCGAGCGGCCGATCGACTCCATGTTGTCCTCGATGCGCAGGAGGAAGCACGAGACGAGCTCGCCGCGCTGCTTCTTGCCCGCGTTGAGGAACGTCGGCGTCGCGGGCTGGAAGCGCCCGTTCACGACCTCGTCGACGATCTGCTCCGCGAGCGTCTCGTCGCCCTGGGCGAGCGCGAGCGCGACGTTGACGACGCGGTCCTCGTAGCGCTCGAGGTAGCGCTTCCCGTCGAAGGTCTTCAGCGTGTACGACGTGTAGTACTTGAAGGCGCCGAGGAAGGTCGGGAAGCGGAACTTGTAGCCGTACGCCCGCTTCATGAGCGACTTGATGAACTCGAAGGAGTACTGGTCGAGCACTTCCTTCTCGTAGTAGTCGTTCTCGACGAGGTAGTCGAGCTTCTCCTTGAGCGAGTGGAAGAAGACCGTGTTCTGGTTGACGTGCTGCAGGAAGTACTGCTTCGCCGCCTCGCGGTCCTTCTCGAACTGGATCTTCCCGTCCGGTCCGTAGAGGTTGAGCATCGCGTTGAGCGAGTGGTAGTCCATCGCCGACGCCTTGCCCGTCGTCATCTCGGGCGTCACTGTCGCCATAGTGCATCCAATCCTTCGTTGACGACGCGCACGTCGTCTGGAGTTCCGAACAGTTCGAAGCGGTACAGGTGCGGCACGTCGCACTTGCGGGCGATGATGTCGCCCGCGAGCCCGTAGCCCGCACCGAAGTTGGTGTTGCCGGCCGAGATCACGCCTCGCAGGTGCTTGCGGTTCTGCTCGTCGTTGAGGAACCGGATGACCTGCTTGGGCACGGCGCCCCGGCCGTCGCCGCCGCCGTAGGTGGGCACGATGAGCACGTAGGGCTCACGCTGCTCGAGCGGCGGCTCGGAGGCGTAGAGGGGGATGCGCGCGGCCGGCCGGCCGAGCTTCTCCACGAATCGGGCGGTGTTGCCCGAGACGCTCGAGAAGTAGACGACGTCGACCACGGCAGCCCCCAGCACGGCCGAGGACATGGCGTCAGGCCGCGGCGATCGCCTTGATGCGGTCGGGCTGGAAGCCCGACCAGTGGTCCTCGTCGGCGATCACGACGGGGGCCTGCATGTAGCCGAGGTCCTTGACCGTCTGCAGCGCCTTCTCGTCGGCGGTGACGTCGAAGATCTCGTACTCGATGCCCTGCGCGTCGAGCGCGCGGGTGGTCATCGTGCACTGCACGCAAGCGGGCTTGGAGTAGACGGTGACAGTCATGTCGATCTTCCTTCACGGTCTGGCTGGTGATGCTGGGATGGGTGCGGCCGTGGCCGGGCTCCCACTATATGTGGGGGGTGGCGCCGATCAAGGCCACAAGATGGTGTGTTTCTCCACAACTTCTTCAACAAGAACTGCACAGATGTCATTCCCTCCGCGGAACGGCGCGGAAGTGGCTGTGGAGAGCGGGCCTCCCGGCCTGTGCACAGCGCTCGCCGCGACTTCCGCGACACGCCGAGGAGGACTTACAGCGGTGTGGTTCGAGCCTCGCATCAGCGCCTCCCGGGCCGGTCGTGCGCCCATCCTGCACCCGGCCGCCCACATGCGTCGGTGCCGTGTCGCGAGGGCGCGCGAGCCCCGCGAGCGCCGCTCACGGCTCGTCCAGGGTCGGCGCGTACCGTCGATCGCGTACCCGATGCGAAGGAGGCAGCCATGGCTGACATCACTGGCAAGAAGGTCGCGTTCGTGCTCACGGACGGCTACGAGGACTCCGAGCTCACGAGCCCGTGGGAGGCCGTGCAGGGCGCGGGCGGAGAGCCCACGCTCGTCGCGCCGAAGGCGGGCTCCGTCGAGGGCAAGAAGGGCCACTCGCAGGCGGTGGACGCCACCGTCAAGGACGTCGAGGCATCCGCCTTCGACGCCCTCGTGCTCCCCGGCGGCGTCGTCAACGCCGATCACCTTCGGATGGATGCGGACGCGGTCGCGCTCGTCAAGGGATTCGTCGACGCGGGCAAGCCGATCGGCGTGATCTGCCACGGCGCGTGGATCCTCATCGAGGCGGGCGGCGTCTCGGGCCGCACGATCACGAGCTACCCGAGCCTCAAGACCGACCTGCAGAACGCGGGCGCGACGTGGGTCGACCAGGAGGTCGCGACCGACGACGGGCTCGTCTCGAGCCGCACGCCCGACGACCTGCCGGCGTTCAACGCGAAGATCCTCGAGGAGTTCGCCGAGGGCACCCACGCGGGCTGACGCCCCGATGATCGACGGCCGCCTCGCTCGAGCGGGGCGGCCGTCGTCGTCGTGCACGGCAGCCGTGCGAGCGCGAGCTCAGCCCTGCCAGCCCAGCTCGCGCGCGACCGCGGCGAGCGACGTGAGCAGGTGGGCGTTGTAGGCGTAGCCGAGCTGGCTCGGCAGGGCGAACAGCACGGTGCCTGCGGCCTGCACGGCGTCGTCCGCGAGCAGGCGCTGCGCGACGTGCTCGGGCTCCCCGGCGTAGGTCGGCCCGCCGCGGGCGGCGCCGCCCTCGAGGGAGCCGCGGCCGTCGTGCCGCTCGTCGGCGAGGCCGAAGTAGCGGCGGTCGTCGTCCGAGAAGAAGGGGAAGGCGCTGCGCGTCACGGCGGTGCGAGGCTCGAGCGCGTGGCCCGCCGCCGCGTAGGCGTCGAGGTAGCCGCGCACCTGATCGGCCTGCTGCACGTGGAAGGGGCGCCCGTCGTCCTGCGTCAGCAGCGTCGACGAGAGCAGGTGGTAGCCCTGCGACCCCGCCCACAGCCCGGAGGCGTGGTTCCCCGCGCCCCACCAGAGGCGATCGGCGAGTCCGGGGGCGTGCGGCTCGACGGGCAGGTCGGGCCCCTTGCCGAGCTCGATTGCGAGCGCCGAGCGGGCCTGCGGCTCGCCGCGGAGCGCCCGACGGAGGCGCGCCGCTCGCTCGCGCGCGACGTCGGACCAGCTCGCGCCCTCCGGCAGGGGCATGCCGAAGCGCTCCTGCCCGTCGGCCGCGCGCTCGGGCGAGCCGCGCGAGATGCCCAGCTGCAGCCGGCCACCGGTGAGGAGGTCGGCGGCGCTCGCGAGCTCGGTCATCGCGAGCGGCTGCTCGTAGCGCAGGTCGATCACCCCCGTGCCGAGCTCGAGCGTCGTCGTGCGAGTGCCCATCGCGGTCAGCAGCGGGTACGGCGCCGCGAGCGACTGGTCGAAGTGGTGCACGCGCACCCAGGCACCGTCGAGCCCCGCCTCCTCGGCGGCGACGGCGAGATCGACGTGCATCAGCAGCGAGTCGCGCGCCGTCGCGACGCGCGCGCCGGGGATGTCGCGGTAGTGCCCGAACGAGAGGAAGCCGATCCGCTTGCGCATGCTCGGAGCAACCGGCGTCGTCGCGGCGGCATTCCGGCGCGCCGGGCTGCCCCTCCGGGCTCCCGACCCGCCCGTGCGGCGGCCGAGGCAGCGGTGCTCGGGGCGGACCCGAATGTGACGTCCGGTGACGACGAGGATGCAACGAGCCGTGATAGCCGGTATAACTGTCGATGCACCCGGGCGACGTGGCCCGCACACCAACCCCATCGCATCCATGAAGGAGCACTGTGTCCGCCACCACCCGGCCCGCGCCGTCGCGCGCGAGGAAGATCCTCGGATCGTTCGGCTTCCAGATCACCGCAGCCCTCGTGCTCGGCGTCGTGCTCGGGCTCATCGCCCGACAGCTCGGCCCGGGCGCGGACGGCGGCGACAACCCGCTCGCCGCGACCCTCGGCACGATCGGCGACAGCTACGTCTCGCTGCTGAAGACGGCGGTCGTGCCGCTCATCCTCACCGCGATCATCGCGTCGATCGCCCAGCTGCGGAAGGTGCAGAACGCGGCGCGGCTCGCGGGGCAGACGCTGCTGTGGTTCGCGATCACCGCGGCGATCGCCGTCTCGATCGGCATCACGCTCGGCACGACGCTGCAGCCCGGCGCGCGCGTCGACACCGGCGCGCTCGAGACCGCTGAGCCCAGCCGCGTCGGCGGCTGGTGGGACTTCCTGGCGGGCCTCGTGCCGCAGAACTTCCTCGGCCTCAGCGTCTCGACGAGCGCCGCGGAGGACGGCTCGCTCAGCTCGAGCGTCAGCTTCAACGTGCTGCAGGTCATCGTCGTCGCGGCCGTCGTCGGCATCGCGGCGCTCAAGCTCGGCAAGAAGGCGCAGCCCTTCCTCGACTTCACGGAGTCGGCGCTCAAGGTCATCCAGAAGGTGCTGTGGTGGATCATCCGCATCGCGCCGATCGGCACCGTCGGCCTCCTCGGCAATGCGGTCGTGCAGTACGGCTGGGAGAAGCTCGGCACGCTCGCGTGGTTCGTCGGCGCGATCTACCTCGGCCTCGCCCTCGTGCTGTTCGTCGTCTACCCCGCGCTCATCAAGGCGCACGGCCTCTCGGCCCGCAAGTACTTCTCGGGCGTCTGGCCCGCGGTCCAGCTCGCGTTCGTGAGCCGCTCGTCGATGGGCACGCTCCCGCTCACGCAGCGCGTGACCGAGCGCAACCTCGGCGTGCCGCGCGAGTACGCGTCCTTCGCCGTGCCCTTCGGCTCGACGACCAAGATGGATGGCTGCGCCGCGATCTACCCCGCGATCGCCGCGATCTTCGTCGCGCAGTTCTTCGGCATCGAGCTCTCGATCGTGCAGTACCTGCTCATCGCGGTCGTCTCGATCGTCGGCTCGGCCGCGACGGCCGGCACCACCGGCGCCACCGTCATGCTCACGCTGACGCTGTCGACGCTCGGCCTCCCGCTCGAGGGCGTCGGCCTGCTGCTCGCCGTCGACCCGATCGTCGACATGGGCCGCACGGCCGTCAACGTCGCCGGGCAGGCGCTCGTCCCCACGATCGTCGCGAAGCGCGAGGGCATCATCGACCTCGAGCTCTACAACGGCGAGCGCGGCGACGGCCCCTTCGTCGACGAGGACGCCGAGGACGCCGACGCGGCGGCCGCGGTCGACGCGGATGCGTCGGCCGGCTCCGGCTCGGACACCGAGCAGCGCCGGGAGCCCGTCCCCACCGCCTGACGCGTGAGCACCGACCGCATCCGCGCAGGATGCCCCACGAAGCGGACCCCGATCCGCCACGTGGACCCCCGACCGGGGGTCCGCCTGGCGAGACGGGGTCCGCTTCGCTGCTGCCGGAGCCGGGCCGCGCCGAGGCGCCATCGAGGAGTGCGCAGGATCGGAGAAGCGCGGGCGGCATCGCGCGCGGCATGATCGTGGCAGCGCCGCCGGCATCGCGGCGCGACCGACACGTCAGACCGGGAGGACACCATGGCCAGCACCGACGAGGCAACGCTCTCCGACTTCGAGCGCCAGGCGCTCAAGGACCGCACCGCCGAGCTCCGCAAGCAGGCGAGCCGCAAGGGCGGCAGCAAGAAGGAGAAGGACCTGCAGGACGTGCTCGACACGATCGAGGCCCTGCCCGAGCCCGACCGCCGGATCGCGCGGATGATCCACGAGGTCGTCACCGAGGTCGCGCCGGAGCTCGACCCCAAGACCTGGTACGGCTTCCCCGCGTACGCGAAGGACGGCAAGGTCATCGTCTTCTACCAGCAGGCGTCGAAGTTCGACTCCCGCTACGGCACGCTCGGCTTCCAGGACCAGGCGATGCTCGACGACGGCCCGATGTGGCCGGCCTCCTATGCGATCGTCGAGGTGACGGATGCGGTGCGCTCGCAGGTGCGCGAGCTCGTGCAGAAGGCGGTCGGCTGAGGTCGCACCCGGTTGTGCGGTCGAGCGCAGTGAGAGATGCTGTGCTCGACCGAGACCCGCGCCAGGGAGCGGCGAAGCCGAGCGAAGGGGCCGGAGGCATGCAGTCACGACCGGCGCTCGCGACGCGCTCGGGGGCTGCTGCCCTGCTCCTCGTCGCAGTGGCGGCCACCGCGGGGTGCACCGCCGGCTCAGCCGGTGATCGACTCGCGCGCGACGCGGCAAGGGGGGCCGCCGACGCGATCGCCGAGCGCGTCGAGCAGGAGGATGTCTCCGCCGACGCGCTGGTCCAGCGATGGATCCCCGCAGGGCCCATCCCGTCCGGCTCCGGGACGGTGACGGTCGAGCCCCTGGCATGGTCGGGCTCGGTCCGCGGCGTGGGTGGCGCCTCGATCGATGTGCGCATCGAAGCGCACGTGCCGGAGCTGCTCCCTTCGGGGGTCTTCCAGCCCTCGCACGACGAGGGCAGCGCGACTCGATGCTTCCGCCTCTGGTGGGGACCGTGGGACGAGGGCCGCGTCTCGGACATCAGCTGCCCCGAGGGCGCGGCCCCCGAGCGCCCCGTCGACGCGGTCGACCCGACCATGGGGGAGACCGAGCGCGAGCTGGTGCACGCCGTGCTGCGTGAGCACCGCGATCCTGCGGCGGTCGACACGGCGCTCGCGGAAGCCTTCCCCGACCCGCGCATCCACCGCGAGGTCGAGCTGGACGCCGGAGCCCTCGTCGTCGCCGTCGGCCCTCGGTGGGGCGGTGACTGCATCGTCGCCGTCCGCGACGCGATGGGAGAGATCTGGTCGCCCGCGATCGATCCCGTGTGGCTCGAGCAAGGGGAGCTCGGCTGCTCGACGAGGCTGCACACCGCTCCGCCGCTGTAGGCGCGCGGACATCGCCTACAGCGAACGGGAATGCGCGCGCTCCCAGTGTGTTCTAACTTGAGTCGAAGACACTCAAGTTTCACGAAGACTACGAGGGGATGCTCATGGCTGCCATCTACGGCCCGGTCGGCGACGGATCGTTCGACGACTTCATCGCCAGGATCCTGCAGGGCCAGCGCCTGCCCGTGCAGCGCTCGATCGACATCTCGCGGCTCGTCTCGCGACGCATGAGCTCGGTGATCGCGACCGCGGTCGAGTACGCGCGCGAGCACCACCACCCCGAGGTCGACGCGCTGCACCTGCTGCACGCGCTGCTCGAGCTGCCGCAGGTGACGGCCGCGGCGAGCGGCACCGGCGCCGACCTCGACGCGCTGCGGTCGACGATCGAGGAGCGCATGCCGGCGGACGGCGAGCGCGAGGCGCAGGGGCCGCCCACGCTCACGGCGTCGGCGCAGCGCGCGCTCCGCGACGCCTACCAGATCGCGCGCGCCAACGGCTCGAGCTACATCGACCCCGAGCACCTCTTCTTCGCGTTCCTCGTCGCCGGCGACAGCGCCGTCGGGATGCTGCTGCAGGAGGCGGGCATCACGCAGGAGTCCCTGCAGCGCGCCGCCGCGGAGGCCCAGCGCCAGGCGATCGAGGCGCAGCAGGGCCGCGCCTCCTCGCGCGCGGTCGACCCCGACTCGACGACCCCGACGCTCGACGAGTTCGGCATCGACCTGACCGAGCGGGCTCGCGAGGGCAAGCTCGACCCCGTGATCGGCCGCGCCGACGAGATCGAGCAGACCATCGAGATTCTCTCGCGCCGCACGAAGAACAACCCCGTGCTCATCGGCGAGGCCGGTGTCGGCAAGACCGCGATCGTCGAGGGGCTCGCCCGCGCCATCGTCGAGGGCGGCGTCCCGAAGTCGCTCACCGGCAAGCGCGTCGTCGCGCTCGACCTCACCGCGATGGTCGCCGGCACGCGCTACCGCGGCGACTTCGAGGAGCGCATCACGAAGGCGATGGACGAGATCAGCGCCCACAAGGACGAGCTCATCGTGTTCATCGACGAGCTGCACACCATCCTCGGCGCCGGCGGCGGCGGGGAGGGCGGCATGGATGCCGCGAACATCCTCAAGCCCCGCCTCGCGCGCGGGGAGCTCCACATGGTCGGTGCGACGACGCTCGCCGAGTTCCGGCGGATCGAGAAGGATGCGGCGCTCACCCGCCGCTTCCAGCCCGTGCTCGTCGCCGAGCCGAGCGTCGAGGACGCCGTGCGCATCCTCGACGGGCTGAAGTCCGCCTACGAGGACCACCACCGCGTGACGTACACCGACGAGGCGATCCGCGCGGCGGTCGAGCTCTCGCACCGCTACATCTCCGACCGCTTCCTGCCCGACAAGGCGATCGACCTCATCGACCAGGCGGGCGCGCGGCTCCGGCTGCGGCTCGGGACCAAGGTCGACGTCGACGCGCTCACGAAGGAGCTCGCGCACCTGGAGGACGAGAAGCGCCAGGCGGTCGAGGCCGAGGAGTTCGAGGAGGCGACCCGCATCCGCGACCGCATCGCCGTCATCCAGACGAGGATCCAGTCGGGCTCCGGCGAGGACGGC
Source organism: Agrococcus sp. (assembly GCA_031179215.1). Classification (GTDB taxonomy): domain Bacteria; phylum Actinomycetota; class Actinomycetes; order Actinomycetales; family Microbacteriaceae; genus Agrococcus. The sequence goes on along the minus strand of JAPSIA010000014.1, from coordinate 12,227 downwards.
GTCGTCGACGAGGGGGAGATCGCGGGCGTCGTCTCGCGAGCGACGGGGATCCCCGCCTCGCGGCTCACCGAGGGCGACCGGCAGCGCCTCGCGGTGCTCGAGGGCGAGCTGCACGAGCGCGTCATCGGGCAGGACGACGCCGTGACCGCGGTCGCGAAGGCCGTGCGGCGCTCGCGATCCGGCCTCGGGGACGCCGCGCGGCCCATCGGCTCGTTCCTGTTCATGGGCCCCACCGGCGTCGGCAAGACCGAGCTCGCGAAGGCGCTCGCCGAGAGCCTGTTCGGCGCGGAGTCGGCCCTCGTGCGCTTCGACATGTCGGAGTTCGGCGAGCGGCACACCGTCGCGCGCCTCATCGGCGCCCCTCCCGGGTACGTCGGCTACGACGAGGCCGGGCAGCTCACCGAGCGCATCCGCCGCCAGCCATACTCCGTCGTGCTGCTCGACGAGATCGAGAAGGCCCACCCTGACGTGTTCAACCTGCTGCTGCAGGTGCTCGAGGACGGCCGCCTGACCGACGGGCAGGGCCGCACGGTCGACTTCCGCAACACCGTGGTCATCATGACCTCGAACCTCGGCGGGGAGTTCCTCGCCTCGAAGTCGGGCCCCATCGGCTTCCAGGCGGGCGACGGCACCGGCTCGGCCGAGGGGCTCCGCGCGAAGGTCATGGGCAAGCTGCGCGAGCAGATGCGCCCCGAGCTCATCAACCGCATCGACGAGATCGTGCTGTTCCAGAAGCTCGAGCCCGAGCAGCTGCGGCGCATCGTCACGGTGCTGCTCGAGCGCGTCGGCGAGCGGCTGCGGGCGCAGCACGTCGAGCTCACCGTGACGGATGCGGCGCTCACGTGGCTCGCCGAGCACGGCTACGAGCCCGAGTACGGCGCGCGGCCGCTGCGCCGCCTCATCCAGCGCGAGGTCGAGGACCGCGTCGCCGACCTCATCGTCGGCGGGCTCGAGCGCGGGCGCGTGCGCGTCGACGTCGACGGGGAGCGGCTGGCCGTGACCGCCGAGGAGGCCGCGCCGGCCTCGGCGTAGACCTGCCGCACCCCAGGAGGGGCCGCCCGCCCGCGCGGCCCCCTCCTGACGGTGCGGTCGCTGCCCGCGCCCCGCGCGTCGGAACCGGCGGGAGCGGTCTTGTGCTCGCGCCGCGCCCCCGCCATGCTCGGTGGCACCCGCCTCGGGCGGGCGAGGAGGCGACATGGCAGAGCTCTCCCCGCGGCTCGCCGCGGTGCTCGAGGCGCTCCCGCTGCGCGAGGGCCTGCGGGTGCTCGAGGTCGGCTGCGGCTCGGGCGCCCTCGCCCGCGCGATCGCCGACCGCGTGGGTCCGTCGGGCCGCGTGCTCGGCATCGACCGCTCGCCGCTCGCCGTCCAGGCCGCCGAGCGCGCGTGCGACCACGGCAACCTCGAGGTGCGCGTCGCCGCCGTCGAGCACTTCCGCCTCCGAGGCGGCGAGCGGCCCTTCGACCTCGTCGTCGCGATCCGCGTCGGCGCGCTCGACGGCAGGCACCCGGAGCTCGAGACCGAGGCGCTCACGCGGCTCGCCGCCGCGACGGTGCCCGGCGCTCCCCTCTTCCTCGACCAGGGCGACCCGCTCGTCGAGGTGCCGCTGCACGACGCCGCTGCGGCCGGCCGCATCGACCGCGACTGAGCCTGCGCGTGGCATCATCGCCACGTCGGGGAGGGTCGAGCATGGTCGAGCGCATCGCGGTGATCGGGGGCGGCGTGATCGGGCTCTCGATCGCGATCGAGCTCGCGGCGGGCCGCGGTCGCGCCGAGCGCGCCGTGACCGTGCTCGCCGATCTCGACCCGCTCGCCACGACCTCGGCCGTCGCCGGCGCGATCTGGTTCCCCTATGCCGCCGAGCGCTCGGCCGCCGTCGACGCGATGCTCGCCGCCACGCTGCAGCGGTTCCGCGCGATCGCGCTCGAGCACTCGAAGGCGGGCGTCGACCTGCGCGACGGGATCATCATCGAGCGCTCGCCGCGCCCCGATCGCTCGTGGACCCGGTGGGTCGAGGCGACGCCCGCCGACCCGGCGGAGCTCCCGCCCCGCGCGACCGGCATGCGCACGCGCGTGCCGCTCGCGACCATGACGCAGTACCTGCCGTGGCTGCGCGCGCGATGCGGCGAGCTCGGCGTGCGCTTCGAGCGCCGCGCCGTCGACGACGTGGATGCGCTCGGGCGCGACTTCGACGCCGCGGTCGTCGCCGCCGGCGCGCGGAGCGGCGCGCTGCTGGGGGACGACGACGCGGTCGTGCCCGTGCGGGGCCAGGTCGTGCGCGTCGCCGCGCCCGGCGTCCGCGAGTTCCGCATCGACGACGAGGATCCGGCCGGCCTCACCTACGTGCTGCCGCTGCGCGACTGCGTGGTGCTCGGCGGCACCCACGAGGCGGGCGCGACCGCGCCCGAGCCGGATCCGCTGATCGAGGCGGGGATCCTCGCGCGCGCGTCGGCGCTCGTGCCGGAGGTCGCCGGCGCACCGATCCTCTCGCGCGGGGTGGGGCTGCGGCCCGTCCGCGAGCAGCTGCGCGTCGAGCTCGTGCCCGGGCGAGCCCTGCCGGTCGTCGCCGCGTACGGGCACGGCGGCTCGGGCATGACGCTCTCGTGGGGCACGGCCGGTCGCGTGCGCGCGCTGCTCGACGAGCGCGCCGCGCCGCCCGCGGGCTAGGGCCGGCCCTGCCCGTACTCGCTGCCGGAGCCGTAGGCGGGCCGGTCGTGGGCCTCGAAGCCGGGCGGGGCGTAGCGGGGCTGGCCGTAGGCCGCGCCGTACGGCTGCTGCGCGGCGAGCTGCGCGCGAGCGGCGGGATCGAACTGCAGACCCGCGGGGTTGGAGGGGAAGCAGCAGAGGATGAAGGGCACGATCCCGAGCCCCGCGATGCTCAGCAGCGACAGCGCGCCGTGGAAGCCCGCGTCCTGCAGGCGCCGCCACATGAGCGCGAGCGAGGGCAGGAACAGGGCGAGCGAGACGAGCAGCAGCAGCGCCATCCACACGAGCATCGCGCCCATCGACGCGACCATGTCGGCCGGTGGGGCGCTCGAGGGCGACGAGGGCGATCCGCTCTCGAGGGCGACGGCGCGCATCATGAAGACGAACCACGCGACCCAGAAGGGCACCTGGGCGACGAGGCTGACGATCGTGGCGAACAGCACCGCCCACCAGAACTCGCTGCGGCTCGCGCGGCCCGAGAAGCGCGCGTAGCCCTGGAAGAAGCGCTTGGTGGCCTGGCCGAAGGAGGCGCCGTGGAGGGGTTGGCCGACTGGGACGGCGCTCGAGATGCTCACGCGTCCATGGTCGCGCATGGCAGTGGCGCGCGGCGACCGACACGGTCGACGGGCCGCTCGAGGTGACTCGTGCATCGGCGGCGAGAGCACGGGCCGCCTCGACAGCGTCGGCCCGCGCGGTGCGGCTACGGCGTCAGCCCGGCAGCGAGCACCAGCTCGGCGCTCGCCCGGTCGCCGCGCACCTCCAAGCCCGCCTCGTCAGCCCCGCGGCGCTCGAGCCCCCGGCGTCCCCACGCGAGCAGCGCGAGCGACCGGGCGGGCCCCGCGACGGCGACCACGGGCGCGTCGTCGGCGGCGCCGCCGAGGGTCCACGAGGCCTTGGACCCGATCGGCTCGAAGACGAGGCGCGCCGCGGGCGGTGCGAGGCGACCGAGTCGCAGCTGCCGGGGATGCATGATCGTCACGACCTCGTCGAGGCAGTCCAGCCATGCCTCGTCCTCGACCTCGACGCGCTCGCCGATCGCGGCGCGCAGATCCCACAGGTGCACGAGCGTCTCGAGCGCCTGCCGGCGGTGCCAGAAGCGCACGGTGCCCGTGCGCTCCGCGCTCGGCACGCCGTCGTCGACGATCGCCCAAGCCGGGGCGTCGGGATCGAGCCCCGCGAGGGTCTCCCGCAGCTCGGCCGCGCACTCGGCGTAGAGCTGCGGCAGGTCGAACGGGCCGCGGCCGAGCGGCGTCTCCTGCTGCCGGCGCGCCTGGCCCGCGGCCCAGTGATGGATGCGCGCGAGGTGCACGACGAGCTGCTCGACCTTCCATCGCCCCAGCCACGGCACGGGCGTGGCGGGGTCGGCGCGACGCGTCGTCTCGAGGAACTGCTCCTGGAGCTCGGCGAGCGCGCGCAGGTGATCCATGCGGGCAGGCTACGCGGAGCCGGCGACGCGGGGGAGCGCCGCGCGCGTCAGCCCCGCCCGGTGAACCGCGGCGGCCGCTTCTGCTGGAACGCCGCGAAGCCCTCGCGGAAGTCGGCGGTCTGGCTCAGCTGCGCCTGCGCCACGTTCTCGGCATCGACCGAGCGCCAGAGCCCGTGCCGCTCGTCGCGCAGGCCGCGGATGATCTCCTTCGTCGCGAGGAACGCGAGCGTCGGGCCCTGCGCCGCGTGGGCGGCGGCCCTGCGGGTGGCCTCGAGCACCTCGTCGTCGGGGAAGGCGCGGGAGAACAGCCCCGACGCGACGGCCCCCGCGCCGCTCATGAGGTCGCCGGAGTAGATGAGGTCGAACGCCCGGTGCGCGCCGAGCCGCTCGAACAGGAGCGCGTGCCCGCCGGAGTCGAGCGTCGCCCCGAGCGCTGCGAAGGGGCTGCCGAGCTTCGCCGACTCGGCGACGTAGACGACGTCGGTCGCGATGAGGAGTCCGAGCCCGATGCCGAGGCACGCGCCGTGCGCGACCGCGAACGTCGGCGCGGGGAACGCGGCGATCCGCTCGAGCACCGGCTGCAGCGACTCGCGCATGAAGCCGAGCGCGTCGTCGGTGCGCGGGTCGACCCGGGCGATGTCGCGGCCGGCGCAGAAGGCCTTCCCCTCCCCGCGCAGCACGAGCGCGCGCACGCCCGCCTGCTCGGCGCGCGCGTACGCATCCGCGAGTGCCGCGAGGTCGACGGCGTCGACGGCGTTGCGCTTCTCGGGCGCGCGGAGCACGACCTCGGCGATGTCGTCGGTGATCTGCAGGTCGATCATGGGACTCCTTCGTCGTCGCGAGCCTACGTGGCATCGGCCCGAGGTGCACGCGCGCGCAGGCATGGGGAGTCCTGCCCATGGTCGGCACCGCGCCGCGCGCATAGCCTGCCACCGGGAGAAGGGAGCGGTCGGATGGCGATGAATCTGCCCGGCGAGCTCGTATGGGTGCTCGACATGCTCGGCTACGACTGGCCGCCGCTCGACGAGGACGAGATGCGGCGCGCGGCCAACATCATGCGCACCTTCAAGGACGACATCGCCGGCACCGTGGACGTCGCCGAGGAGCGCGTGAAGTCGGGCGTGGGCACGGCGGTCAAGGGGCAGGTCGCGACGTCGCTCGCGAACGCGTGGGACACCGACAGGGCCACGAACATCCAGAAGCTCATCGACGCGCTCGATCCCGTCGCCGGCGGCATCGACATCGGGGCGGATGCCGTCGTCGCGCTCAAGGTCAAGGTCATCGCCGAGCTCGTCATCACCGCCGCGCAGATCGCCGCAGCCGCCGCGAGCGCCGTCTTCACGCTCGGCGCCTCGCTCGCGGCGAACGCCGCGATCATCGCGCTGCGGAAGAAGGCGCTCGACGTGCTGACGAACATCGCGGTCGACCAGCTCGCGCAGCAGCTGCTGCCGAAGATCATCGAGCCGCTGCAGGGGCCGATGATGGACGGGATCGCCGCGATGCTCGAGGCCGACGTCGTCGAGGGCGCGGTCGGCGACGTGTCGAAGTTCGAGGCGGACCTCGATGCGCTCGAGACTGCCGCGGGCGACCTCGACTCGAACGCGGCCGACCAGGAGCGGCTCGCGGACGACTTCATCGCGCAGCTCTCCTCCTGCCAGATCTTCACGGGGTGATGCGAGATGTCGACGATCAAGATCGTGATCAAGGAGGCCTTCGACGTCGTCGAGGAGCTCGTGCCCAAGGCCGCGCGCGCGGTGGCGGAGAAGTCCGCCAAGCTCGGCTCGAAGGCGCGGCAGATCAAGCAGCAGATCGACAGCACGGACGTCGAGCTCGCGGGCTCGCAGCGGACGCCCGATCGCGCGCCCGACCACGATGCCCTCGAGCCGACCACGCCCAGCGCGGATCCGCTGCGGCAGCCCGACGCTCCGCCCGCCGCGCGCGACGTGCCGGACACGTGGCCGGACGTCGACACCGAGGCCGCGAACGCCGCGACCGCCGCGGCGCGGCGAGCCGAGCACGAGGCGAACGGCGGTGAGCCGAACTGGCGCGACCTCACGGAGCGATTCCACGGCGAGCGGCCCGGCGACATGCCGAACCCGCACGGGCACCACATCGTGTTCAAGAAGGGGCGGCCGGGCCCCATGCAGGACGCCCTCGACGAGTCGAAGGCGATCCTCGAGCGCCACGGCATCGACTGGTACACGGGGCCGCACAACCTCATCTGGGCACCCAACCGCGGGCACTCGCTCGCGAACGCCGAAGCGGTGCGGGACCTGCTCGCCGAGGCCGACGGCAAGGGCCGGCAAGCCGTCATCGACGCGCTGCGGCACGCTGGCCGCTCCATCTTCGACGGCCGCCCCTGAGCGCAGCGGCCACGATAGGTTGCATCCATGAGCGAAGACCTTGACGCCTGGGGCGACGAGCTCCGCGAGCGGCTCCGCGCCGCCCTCATCACCGACATCCGGGGCCTGACCGACGGCATCGCCGACGACGACGTGCTCGGGGTCGGCGCGTACACCGACGCCGACGCATCCAACGTCGTCGCGGCGGTGCAGACGCGCAGCCACTACGAGTCGCTCGTCGAGCGCCGGCCGCAGTACCGCAACTACTTCCGCTGGTCGATCGGCGAATGGGATCGGCTCTCCTTCGAGGAGCTCGAGAGCGACGCCCTCGCCGAGATCAACGACGAGCTCGCGGCCAAGGTCGGCGCGCTCGCCGGCGAGGCGCTCGACGAGCTGCGGGCGACGGTGTGGGACGCGATCGTCGACGCCCTCGCGGAGGTCGCCGCGCACGGGCACCTCGATCGATTCCCCGAGGCCGTCCGGGTCTTCGAGCCCGTCGACGCCGACGTCTCCGAGGACGAGATCCGCGCGTGGACGGCGCGCATCAACGACGAGGCGCGCGTCGCGGCGTACGACGCCTGGATCGCCGACCCGTCGAGCTGAGCGGTCGCCGCTCCTCAGACGTCGTAGTCGACGACGACCCGCGTGGTGCCGTCCTCGGGATGCGACTGGCACGTGAGCACGTAGCCGCGCTCGAGCTCGTCGGGTTCGAGCGCGTAGTTCTCGGTCATGTGCACGCGGCCGGCGACGACCTTCGCGCGGCACGTGCCGCAGACGCCGCCCGCGCACGCGAACGGCACGTCGGGGCGCACGCGCAGCGCAGCGTTGAGGATCGACTCGCGCGCGGCGACGGGGCTCTCCACCTGCGACGACTGCCCGTCGAGCGTGAAGTCGAGCGCCCACGTGTCCTCGCCCGCCTCGAGCCGCACCGGCCGGCCGCGGTCGCCGCCCGCGTCGACCGGCTTCCCCGTGGTGAAGAGCTCGAAGCGCACGTGCGCCGGGTCGACGCCCGCGCGCGCGAGCACGTCGCGGCACAGCTGCACGAGCTCGAACGGCCCGCACAGGAACCACTCGTCGACGCTCTCGGGGCGGATGAGGTCGGTGAGGATGCGCTCGAGGCGCTCCTCGTCGATGCGGCCGGACATGAGCGGGGCGGCGCGCTGCTCGCGCGAGAGCACGTGGTGCAGCGCGAGCCGCGCGGGGTAGCGGTCCTTGAGGTCGGCGAGCTCCTCGATGAACATCACGTCGAGCGTCGAGCGGTTCGAGAACAGCAGCGAGAACGTGGAGGTCTCCGAGCGCGAGAGCACCTCGTGCGCGAGCGCCATCATGGGCGTGATGCCGCTGCCCGCGGCGATGCCGACGACGTGCGCGCCCTCGAGGTCCTCGAGCGCTGAGGTGAAGGTGCCCTGGGGGCTCATGACGTCGATGCGGTCGCCGGGCCGCAGCTCGCTGGTGGCCCACGTCGAGAAGCGGCCGCCGAGGTCGCGCTTGATCGCCACGGAGATGGAGCCGGGCGTCGGCGGTCGGCAGATCGAGTAGGAGCGGCGCAGCTCGTGCCCGTCGACCCTTGCGCGCAGCGCGAGGTGCTGGCCGGCGACGTAGTCGAACGCGCCCTGGAGCTCTTCCGGCACCGCGAAGGTCACCTCGACCGAGTCGGCGGTGAGCGACCGCACCGCAGCGACCTCGAGCGAGTGGAAGCGGCCGCGCTTGCGCGGGCCGGTGCCCGCGCTGCTCGCGGTCAGCCCTGTCGAGCCCAGGTTCACGGCGGCCATGTCAGTGCACCTTGAAGTGGTCGAACGGCTCGAGGCACGCGAGGCACTCGAAGTGGCTCTTGCACGCGGTCGAGCCGAATCGCGCGACCTCACGCGTGCGCAGCGAGCCGCAGCGCGGGCACTTGACCCCGATCGCGACCGGGATGGGGCCCGAGCGCTCGCCCGCGCGGTGGGTGGGCGGCGCGATGCCGTACGCCTCGAGCTTGCGCTTGCCCTCCTCGCTCATCCAATCGGTCGTCCAGGCGGGCGAGAGCGTGAAGTCGACGCGCACCTCGCGGAACCCGGCGGCCGTGAGCGCGAGCAGCACGTCGTCGCGCATCTGGTCGATCGCGGGGCAGCCCGAGTAGGTGGGCGTGAGCACGACGCGGACGACCTCGCCCTCGAGCTCGACGGAGCGCAGCACCCCGAGGTCCTCGATCGTGAGCACGGGCACCTCGGGATCGACGACGGCGGCGGCGACGCGCCACGCCTCGTCGCGCGTCGCGGCGGTCGCGGTCGCGCTCACCACTTCGCCCCCGGGTGCCGCCTGGCGAGCACCTGCATCTCGGCCAGCAGCGGACCGAGGTGCGTCGAGTGGTTGCCGAACCGGCCGCCGCCCGAGGACTGCCCGATGCGCGGGTGCGTGAAGTCGGCCTCGGTGATCTCCGCCTCGGCGAGCACGGCGCCCCACACCGCGTCGAAGCCCGCCCGCAGGCTCGACGGGCGCGGCGCGACGCCCTCGAGCCGATCGTGCAGCTCGTCGTCGCGGAAGAGCTCGTCGGTGTACGGCCAGAGGTCGGTGAGCGCCACGAGCATCCTGCGGCGGGACTCGTCGGTGCCGCCCGCGAGCCGCAGCGTCCACTGCACGGCGTGGTCGCGGTGGTACGCGACCTCCTTCACGGCCTTCGCCGCGATAGCCGCGAGCGACGCATCCGTCGACGCCGTCAGCGCCGTGTACAGCTCCTGCATGAAGGCGGCCGCGATGAGGCCGCGCGCGATCGTGTGCGCGAAGTCGCCGTTGGGCTGCTCGAACAGCCACGCGCAGCGGAACTCGTGCTCGTCGCGCCAGTAGGCGAGGTCGTCCTCGGTGCGGTCGGTCGCGGTGCCGGCGTAGTGCAGCAGCGACCGCGCGTGGCCGAGCAGGTCGAGCGCGATGTTGGCGAGCGCCATGTCCTCCTCGAGCTCGGGCGCGCGGGAGATCCACCAGCCGAGCTGCTGCGAGAGGATGAGCGCGTCATCGCCGAGCCGCAGGGCGTACTCGGCGACGTCGGGGCTCGCCGTCGCCGAGGGCACGCCGGAGAGCTCGGCCGCGAGGTCGAGCTCGTCGACCGAGACGTGGCCGTGCTCGTCGGCTGCGTGCACGGCGTCGGCATCCGCCTGGTGCATCGCGGCGATCGAGGCCGCGTCGCGCCGCTCGGCGTCGTTGCGCTGTGCGTTCACAGGTGCGGCACCTCCGCGCTCTTCTCGTAGTACTTCGCGTGGCGGTAGTTCTTGCCTGCGGGGCTCTCGAAGAACGCGCCCTTGAGATCCGGATCGCTCGTCGTGATCGCGCTCGAGCGCACGACCCACACCGAGACGCCCTCGTTGCGGCGGGTGTAGAGGTCGCGTGCATTGCGCAGCGCCATGGCGTCGTCGGGCGCGTGCAGCGAGCCCACGTGCACGTGGCTGAGGCCGCGGTTGGCGCGCACGAACACCTCGTACAGCGGCCAGCCCTCGCCGCGCACGTCTCCCGGTGTCGCCATCCTGCTCTCCTTGCTTCCTCGTCCTCGGTGGGATGCTCGCGTGGTCGCGGTCGCGCCGGGGGCGGGGCCTCGGCGCCGCGCGTCGGTCACGCGGCGGCGCGCTCCCTGGCGGCCTGCTTCTCGGCGTACGCCGCGGCGGCCTCGCGCACCCACGCGCCCTGCTCGTGCGCGTCGCGGCGGTGCTGGATGCGCTGGGCGTTCGCGGGGCCGCGGCCGGCGAGCACCTCGTGGAACTCGGTCCAGTCGATCTCCGACATGTCCCACTTGCCCTCGGCCTCGTTCCAGCGCAGGTTCGGGTCGGGCAGCGTGAGCCCGAGCACCTCCGCCTGCGGCACGAGCATGCCGACGAAGCGCTGCCGCAGCTCGTCGTTCGAGAAGCGCTTGATCTTCCACGCCATCGACTGCGCCGAGTTGGGCGACTCGTCATCCGGCGGGCCGAACATCATGAGCGACGGCCAGTACCAGCGGTCCACGGCGTCCTGCGCCATCCGGTGCTGCTCGGGCGTGCCGTTCGAGAGCTCGAGCAGGATCTCGAAGCCCTGCCGCTGGTGGAACGACTCCTCCTTGCAGATGCGCACCATCGCGCGGCCGTAGGGCCCGTAGGAGGCCCGGCACAGCGGCACCTGGTTGCAGATCGCCGCGCCGTCGACGAGCCAGCCGATCGCGCCCATGTCGGCCCACGTCGGCGTCGGGTAGTTGAAGATCGACGAGTAGCGGGCGCGCGAGGTGATGAGCTGCTCGGTCATCTCCTCACGGCTGATGCCGAGCGTCTGGGCGGCCGAGTAGAGGTAGAGCCCGTGGCCCGCCTCGTCCTGCACCTTGGCCATGAGGATGGCCTTGCGCTTGAGGCTCGGCGCTCGCGAGATCCAGTTGCCCTCCGGCTGCATGCCGATGATCTCGGAGTGCGCGTGCTGCGAGATCTGGCGGATGAGCGTCTTGCGGTACGCCTCGGGCATCCAGTCGCGCGGCTCGATGCGCTGGTCGGCCTCGATGATCGCGTCGAAGCGGGCCTGCAGCTCGGCGAGCGCCGCCTCGGTGTCGCCGCGCTCGTCGGCACGAGCGGATGCGTCGGGTGCGGTGAGCGTCATCGTCGACTCCTCCAGGTGGGTGCGCTCGGAATTAGTGACCGAACGTTCAGTAAGTATAGACTCGTCGTGCGCGGGCCTGCAACGGCCCGCTCGGGACCGACGCAATGGAGCGCGCATGCCACTCGAGACGAGCAGGGACACCGGCTGGCTGGCCACGATCATGGCCGAGACCGACCGCGCCAAGGAGGCCTTCGGGATCGAGATCGCCGAGCTCGAGCGCGGCCGCGCCGTGCTCACGATGCCGATCACCGATGCCATGGTCAACGGCTTCGGCATCACGCACGGGGGGCTCGTGTTCACGCTCGCCGACACCGCCTTCGCGTACGCGTGCAACGAGGACGAGCACGTCACGGTCGCCTCCGGTGCCGACATCACGTTCGCGAAGGCGACGCGTGCGGGCCAGACGCTCACGGCGACCGCCGAGCGGCGCTGGCGCTCGGGTCGCAACGGCCTCTACGACGTGACGATCGTCGACGAGACGGGGGCGACGGTCGCCGAGTTCCGAGGCCGCTCCTTCACCACCAACCGCACGGCGCCGACCGGACCGGCAGGTGCCGGCGGGCCCGCCTGAGCCACGACAGGAGCTGGAGCAACGATGCTGACGGAACCCACCGCATCCGCCGAGGTGCACGAGGACCTGCGCGACGAGGGCGAGCGGCTCTCGCTCGACGAGCTGCGGGCGCTGCAGCTGCGGCGGCTGCAGGAGACGGTGCGGCACGCGTACGCGAACGTGCCGACGTATGCGCACAAGCTCGACGAGGCGGGGGTGCACCCCGACGACATCCGCTCGCTCGACGACCTGCAGCGGCTGCCGTTCACGACGAAGGAGGACCTGCGTCAGTCGTACCCCTTCGGCATGTTCGCGGTGCCGATGGCCGAGGTCGCGCGCATCCACGCCTCCTCCGGCACGACGGGCAGGCCGACCGTCGTCGGCTATACGCACGGCGACCTCGAGCACTGGGCGGAGGTCGTCGCGCGGTCGCTGCGCGCCGCGGGCGTGCAGCCGGGCTGGAAGGTGCACAACGCCTACGGCTACGGGCTCTTCACCGGCGGGCTCGGCGCGCACAGCGGCATCGAGCGGCTCGGCTGCACGGTGATCCCCGTCTCGGGCGGGCAGACGGCGCGGCAGGTGCAGCTCATCCGCGACTTCGAGCCCGACGCGATCATGTGCACGC
>JAPSIA010000194.1 GCA_031179215.1 Agrococcus sp. | reverse complement strand
TCGAGCAGCGCGCGCGCGAAGGGCGCCACGGTCGCGACGCCCGTCACCTCGAGCTCCGCGAGCGCCCGCCGCAGCCGCGTCAGAGCCGCGTCGCGATCGGGCGCGTGCACGATGAGCTTCGCGGCGAGCGAGTCGAAGGCGGCCTCGACGCGGTCGCCCGCCTCGACGCCCGCATCCCAGCGCACGCCGGGCCCGCCGGGCACGCGCAGCGACTCGACGAGGCCGGGGCTCGGCAGGAAGCCGCGGCCGGGGTCCTCGGCGTTGAGCCGCAGCTCGATCGCGTGCCCCGAAACAGCGGGCGTCGCGTCGATCGAGGGCCCCAGCCCCTCCGCGATGCGGAGCTGCTCGCGCACGAGGTCGACGCCCGTGACGGCCTCCGTGACGGGATGCTCGACCTGCAGCCGCGTGTTGACCTCGAGGAACGAGATGGTGCCGTCGGCGCCGAGCAGGAACTCGACGGTGCCGGCGCCGCGGTAGTCGACGGCAGCGCAGATGTCGTGCGCCGCGCGGTGGATGCGGTCGCGCTGCTCCGCGGTCAGCGCGGGCGCGGGTGCCTCCTCGACGAGCTTCTGGCTCCGGCGCTGGAGCGAGCAGTCGCGGTCCCCCACGACCACGACGCCGCCGAGCCCGTCGCCGAGCACCTGCGCCTCGACGTGCCGCGGCCGCTCCAGGTACCGCTCGATGAAGCACTCGCCGCGCCCGAACGCGGCGACCGCCTCGCGCGTGGCCGAGTCGAACGCATCCGCCACCTCGTCGAGCGAGCGGGCGACCTTGAGCCCGCGGCCGCCGCCGCCGAACGCGGCCTTCACGACGACGGGCAGCCCGTGCTCGCGCGCGAACGCGAGCGCCTCGTGCGCGTCGGCGAGCGGCTCCTCGGTGCCGGGCGCGAGCGGCGCGCCCGCCTGCTGCGCGATGCGCCGCGCGGTGACCTTGTCGCCGAGCGCCTCGATCGTCGCCGGCGCCGGGCCGATCCACGTGAGGCCCGCGTCCTCGACGGCTCGGGCGAAGGCGGCGCTCTCGGAGAGGAAGCCGTAGCCGGGGTGCACGGCGTCGGCGCCCGAGCTGGCGGCGGCGGCGAGCAGCGACTCGATGGAGAGGTACGTCGCTGCCGCCGTCGTGCCGCCGAGCGCGACGGCCTCGTCGGCGTGGCGCACGTGCATCGCGTCGACGTCCTGGTCGGCGTAGACGGCGACCGAGGCGTAGCCGGCCTCGGCGCACGCGCGGATGATGCGGACGGCGATCTCGCCGCGGTTGGCGATGAGGATCTTCTGCATGGGTGCTCCGGGGTGTCAGTCGCGCTCCGCCGAGCGGTCGGCGAGGCGGAAGCGGATGCGGGCGCCGGGCGGCAGCTGGCCCGCGAGGTCGAGGTGGCGGTCGACGACGGCGCCGACGATGGGATACCCGCCGGTGAGCGGGTGATCCGGCAGGAAGAGCACGGGCTGGCCGTCGGGCGGCACCTGGATCGCGCCCGTGACGGCGCCCTCGCTCTCGAGCTCGCTCGCGCGGGCGCGCTCGAGCGGCACGGCGCCCGCGAGGCGGACGCCCACGCGGTCGGAGCGCGGCGTCACCTCCCACTCCTGCTCGAGCAGCGTCGCGAGCGCGCCAGGGGTGCACCAGTCGTCGCGCGGGCCGAGCACGATGTCGAGCTCGACGGTCGTCCCGGGCGTCGGGAGCGGGATGCGCGGCGCGCGCGTGCGCTCGACGGCGCGGGGGGCCGCTGCCGGCCCGCGCAGCGGCAGCGCGTCGCCCGCCACGAGCGGCGCGGGACCTAGCTGCGCGAGCGTATCGGTCGCGAGGCTGCCGAGGATCGGCTCGAGCGCGATGCCGCCGCGGATCGCGACGAGCACGCGCAGGCCGTCGCGCACGGCGCCGATGCGCAGCTCGTCGCCGTCCTCGATCGCGATCGCGCGGCCGTGCTCGACCGGCACCGCTGCCGCGCCGGGCCGCGCGGCGTCCGCCCGGCCCTGCACCGACGCATCCGCGAGCGCGCCCGAGAGCGCGACGACGGCGTCGCCGCGGAAGCGCAGCACGGCGCCTCCGCCGGCGAGCTCGAGCCCGGCCTCCCCCGGCGCGTTCCCCACGGCGCGATTGGCCTCCCTGAGGGCAGCTCGGTCGGCGGTGCCGGAGGCCGAGACGCCCTGCGCGGCCATGCCGGGCCGGCCGAGGTCCTGCACGAGCAGCTGCAGGCCGGGCCGGACGACCTCGACGGCGCGCTCGGCGTCGACGGGGTCGCGCCGCGCCGCCGTGGTCGCGCGCAGCTCGCGATCGGCGACCTCGAAGCGCACGGTCGTGCCGGGCGCGAGCAGCGCGGGCGGCTCGCGGTCGAGGTCCCACATCGGCACGTCGGTGCGGCCGATGAGCTGCCAGCCGCCCGGGCTCTCCTTGGGGTAGACGCCCGAGAAGCGGCCGGCGAGGGCGACGGAGCCGGCGGGGATGCGCGTGCGCGGCGAGGGCCGCCGCGGCACGTCGAAG
>JAPSIA010000193.1 GCA_031179215.1 Agrococcus sp. | reverse complement strand
TGCTCGACACGGCCCACGGGGTCGCGGATGCCTCGACGGGGGAAGCGCTGTCGACCCGGCACCGCTTCCGCATCGCCTCGCACTCGAAGGCGCTCGCCGCGCTCGCCGTCATGCGGCTCGTCGACGCCGGCCGGGTGCGGCTCGACGACGCGGTCGGCACCCATGTGCCGGAGCTCCGCGGCACCGACGCCGGCCCGCTCCTGCTGCGTGAGCTGCTCTCCCATGGGGCCGGCGCCACCCGCGACGGCGACGACGTCGGCTTCTGGCAGCTCGAGGCCGACTTCCCCGACCGCGAGGCGCTGCTCGGGATCGCGGCGTCGGGCGTCGGGCGCATCCCCGCCTCGCGCGAGTTCAAGTACTCCAACATCGGCTTCGGGCTCCTCGGCCTCGTCGTCGAGGCCGTGACCGGATCGACCTACGCGGAAGCGCTCGCGCAGCTCGTCTCGAGGCCGCTCGGGCTCGACGCCCTCGGCGCCGATGCGCCGGCGAGCGACGGGCACCCGCTCGTCACCGGCCACGGCGCGCTGCACTCGAGCGCCGACCGGTCGACGCTCGCGAGCCCCGGCACCGCGGCCCTCGCGGCCGCGACGGGCGCTGTCGCGACCGCCGCCGACCTCACCGACGCGCTGCGATCGGTGGCGGACGCCGACGACCGGCTCCTGAGCGCCGCCGCCCGCCGCCGCATGCGGCAGCGGCAGTGGACCACAACGGGTCGCGACGGCGGCACCTCCTGCTACGCGCTCGGCCTCATGCTGCGCGACATCGACGGGCACGAGTGGGTCGGGCACGGCGGCGCGTGGACGGGCCAGGCGACGCGCACGCTCGTCGATCCCGAGCGCGACATCGTCGTCAGCGTGCTCACGAACGCGATCGACGCGCCCGCGGAGGAGCTCGCGGTCGGTCTCGCGCGGCTCCTCGGCACCGCGCTGCCGGCGGCGGGCGGCGCCGCCGCGCGCCCCGCGGCCGGGAGCGACGCAGCGGTCGAGCGCGTCCGCACCTTCGAGGGCACCTTCGCGAGCATCTGGGCCCGCGTCGACGTCGTCGAGCTCGGCGGGCGGCTCCTCGTCGTCTCGCCGACCGCGGCCGACCCCCTGCAGGCGGTCGACGTGCTCGAGCCGCTCGACGACGACCGGGTGCGGATCACGGCCGCGACCGGCATGGGCGCGGGCCACGAGATCGCGATCGCCGAGCGCGATGCGAGCGGCCGCGTCGTGCGCTGGCGGGGAGCGATGCACCTCGACGCCGTCGAGCCACTGCCGCGCGACGCGAGCGAGCGGCAGCCCTAGTCCGCGCCCGCCGCGCCGGTCGCCGACAGGCTCGCACCGTCCCTGCGCTTGCGCGCTCCGCGCCACAGCCACCAGCCGAGCAGCCCGAGCAGCAGCAGCGCCACGAGCACGAGCAGCGGAGCGAGGATCGCGAGCAGCGACAGGCCCGCCGACGCGACGTCCTCGATCGTCGAGAGCACGGGAGCCGCGGCACCGACCGTCGCGGCGTTCGCCGCCGGTCGCAGCGCGGTCTTGCCCCCGTGCACGGCGAGGGCGATGACCGCGCCGACGACGATGGGCACCCACTGGTGCGACGCGAAGAACTCGGCCGGGTCGGTGACCGCGACCGTCGACGCCGTCGACGACGAGCCGAAGGCGAGCCCGCCGGCGGCCGGTCGGACGAGCGTCTGCAGCACGTCGTTGATGCTGTCGACCGCCGGGACCTTGTCGGCGACGAGCTCGACGAGCAGCAGCACGCCCAGGATGGCGAGCACCCAGCCGTTCGAGAGCCACGCCCAGCCCTCGGGGAGGGCGAGCGCTTCCGGGAAGCAGCGGTTCGCGACGCCGACGGCGAGCAGCGGCACGTAGGCGTTCATGCCCGCCGCGGCGGCCAGGCCGGAACCTGTCAGGACCTCGAGCATGCAGCCTCCTCGTCGCGCGGCACCGCACCGCTCGTCGCGATGGTAGCCGCAGGGCACGCGGCAGCGCCCCGTGGGCCCGCGCACCCAGTACATTCGATGCATGCTCGCGGCTGTCACGACGGCCCGCACCGGTACCGTGCGGCCCGACCGGACCCGCGAGCGCGCCACCGCGGTCAACCAGCTGCTGCTCGCCGCCGCGAGCCTCGCGGCGTGCGGGCTCGTCGTCGTGCTCGGCGACCCCGAGGACGGCGACACGCTCTTCACGGGCGTGCTCGCGATCTTCGCGCTCACCGTGACGGCGCTCGTCGTGCCGTGGAACCGCATCCACCCCCGCTGGGTCAGCGTCGTGCCGATCGGCGACCTGCTGGCGATCTTCCTGCTGCAGACCGGCGAGCCCGACGCGCAGCTGTGGCTGCTGTGGATGGTGCCCGCGACGTGGCTCGCGACCGTGGGCGGCCTCGCCGGGCTCGTGACGGGCGCCGCCGGCTCGAGCGTGCTGTTCTGGATCGTGAACTTGCTGCACGACGGCTTCTCGAGCGCCGTGCACGTCGTGCTCGGACCGCTCGCGCTCTCGGCCGCGTCGATCGTGGCGTTCGTGGC
>JAPSIA010000192.1 GCA_031179215.1 Agrococcus sp. | reverse complement strand
CCGGCGGGTTCGGACATGCTGCGGCTAGCGTAGTCGCATGCCTGAGGACTCCGACGATCGGCGCCCCGAGGACGAGCTGCGCGAGATGCTGCAGCGCTTCCTCTCCGGGGAGGGCCCCATCGATCCCGCTCGTCTCGCCGGTGCCGCGGGCATGCCCTCGGACCCCGCCCAGCTGCAGGCGCTCATGGCCCAGCTGCAGGCGGCGCTCGCGCGCACCGAGGACGGCATCGACTGGTCGGCGGCGAAGCGGCAGGCGCTGGCCGTCGTGCAGCGCGATCCGGGCTCGGTGACGAGCGCCGAGCGCGAGGCCGTGCAGCGCGCCGCCGACCTCGCGGCGATGTGGCTGAGCGAGACGACCGAGATCGGCGCGGCGACAGGGCTCACGATGCTCTCGCGCCAGCAGTGGGTCGAGGCGACGATCCCCGTGTGGCAGGAGATGAGCGAGCCGGTCGCGAACAGCATCGCGAGCGCGCTCACGACCGCGATGCAGGAGCACGCGCCCGAGGAGGCGCAGGAGATGATCGCCGGCGCCGAGCGCATCCTCCGCAACGTCGGCGGCACGATGTTCGCCATGCAGCTGGGCAACGTCGTCGGGCAGCTCGCGAGCGAGACCGTCGCGGGCGGCGACTTCGGCTTCCCGCTGCTGGAGGAGGCGGCGGCGCTGCTGCCGGTGAATTTGCGCACGGCGGCCGAGGGGCTCGAGATCCCCGAGGATCAGGTGCGCATCTGGATGGCGACGCGCGAGCTCGCGCACGCCCGCCTGTTCCGCCACGCGCGATGGCTGCGGCTGCACGTGCTCTCCTCCGTGCGCGAGTACGCCGAGGGCATCCGCATCGACGTCGACCGGCTCGAGGAGCTCGCCGAGTCGTTCGACCCCACGAACCCGGAGGAGCTGCGGCACGCGCTCTCGACGGGGGCGCTCATCCCCCCGAAGTCGCCGGAGCAGCTCGAGGCGCTCGCGCGGCTCGAGACGACGATCGCGCTCATCGACGGCTGGGTCGACGCCGTCACCGAGGCGGCGACGGCGAGGCTGCCCAAGCGCGACGCGATCG
The DNA here is from genome assembly GCA_031179215.1 of Agrococcus sp. Taxonomy (GTDB): domain Bacteria; phylum Actinomycetota; class Actinomycetes; order Actinomycetales; family Microbacteriaceae; genus Agrococcus. The sequence continues at coordinate 1,462 of JAPSIA010000192.1, read as the reverse complement.
CGGAGTCGGTGCGGCGCAAGCGCGCCTCCGGCGGCCCTGCCGAGAAGGCGTTCGGCACGCTCGTCGGTCTCGAGATCCGGCCGCGCCGCTTGCGCGAGGCCGCGGCGTTCTGGCGCACCGTCACGGATGCCGTGGGCCCCGAGGCGCGCGACTCGCTGTGGGATCAGCCCGACCTCATGCCCGGCGCCGCCGACATCGACGACCCCTCGCGCGTCATCGCACGCCTGCAGGGCGCCGGCGAGCTCGACGAGATGGACCTCGCGCTGCAGGAGCTGCTCGACGACGCCGAGCGCGCCCAGGGCGAGGCCGACGGCGGTGCCGCACCCGAGGACGGCCCGACCGAGCGCTGAGCCGGCCCGGCTGTGGAGAGCCGCGGACGCCCGCGGCGGGATGGGCGCACCATGCGCCCATGCTCCGACTCGACCCGCACCTGGCCGTCTTCCGCATCGCCCCGGATCGCATCGCGATCGGCGCGCAGCAGCCCGTCGCCGTGCTCGACGCCGACCCGCCGACGCTGTGCGCGCTCGCGGCCCTCACGCGCGGCGTGCTGCGGCAGGAGCTCGACCAGCTGATCGGCGCGGCCGCGGCGGCCGCGCTGCTCGCGGCGCTCGCCCCGGCGCTCGTCGACGAGGCACCCCGCGTGCCCCTGCTCGTGCGCGGCCGGGTCCCGCTCGCCGCGCGACTGCACCGGGCGGCGCGCGAGACGGGCCACCCCGCGAGCGGCGAGGGCGTCGTCGTCCCCGTCGCCCCGTGGCGGCTGCCGGATGCCGAGACGGCGCGGCTCCTCGCGGCGGGCGTCGCGCACCTGCCCGTCGTCGTCGGCGACGCGTGGCTGCAGATCGGCCCCTTCGTGCCGCGCGGCAGCGGCTGCGCGCGGTGCGGGCCACCGCCCGCGCCCGTGCTCCCCGCGCACCTCACGCCGACGCCGACCCCGATCGCCGCCGCGCAAGCGGTCGCGGCGGTGCTCTCGGCGCTCGAGCGAGCGGGCGAGGGCTCCCTGCCGGAGGGCTGGGCCGTGCGGGTCGCCCAGCGCGACGGCGCCGTCAGCGCCGTGCGGCGCCGCCGCGCGTGCGCGCATCCCCCGACGGCGCCGAGCGGCGGACGGGAGGAGGCGCGAGCTCCGCGAGGAACCGCGAGGGCTGCCTGACCGCGTGACCGGAGCTCTTCGCCCAGCTGAGCGAGAGCGTGCGCTGGGCGCGCGTGATCGCGACGTACAGCAGCCTGCGCTCCTCGTCGATCTCGGCGAGCGTCGTCGCGTGCGAGATGGGCAGGAGCCCCTCGGCGAGGCCGATGACGTGCACGTGCCGCCACTCGAGCCCCTTGGCGGCGTGGATGGTCGCGATCGTCACGGCCGCGACCGCGGGCTCGTGCTCGGTCTGCGCGCGCCGCTGCAGGTCGTGCGCGAAGGCCGGCAGGTCGGTGCCGCCCGCCTCCTCCGCGAGCGTCACGAGCGCGTGCAGCG
>JAPSIA010000073.1 GCA_031179215.1 Agrococcus sp. | reverse complement strand
GACAAGCAGGGCGAGTGGCAGACGCTCGTCGTCGGCATCGGCATCCTCGCGTGCGCCGTCATGGCGTACCGGATGCACCAGATCTGGTTCGTGCAGGTGGCGTAGCCCTTCGAGACGCGCGCCTGGCCGCGCGCTCCTCAGGGACCGCCCTTCGAGACGCGCGCCTGGCGTCGCGCTCCTCAGGGACCGCCCTTCGAGACGCGCGCCTGGCGTCGCGCTCCTCAGGGGCCGCCCTTCGAGACGCGCGCCTGGCGTCGCGCTCCTCAGGGGCCGCCCTTCGAGACGCGCGCCTGGCGTCGCGCTCCTCAGGGGCCGCCCTTCGAGACGCGCGCCTGGCGGCGCGCTCCTCAGGGACCGCCCTTCGAGACGCGCGCCTGGCGGCGCGCTCCTCAGGGACCGCCCTTCGAGACGCGCGCCTGGCGGCGTGCTCCTCAGGGACCGCCCTTCGAGACGCGCGCCTGGCGGCGCGCTCCGCAGGGACGGCGCCTCGAGCGGGGGATGGGGCAGGGCCGCGCGGCGATAGGATCGGTCGAGTGAACGAGCGCAGGCATGCAGGCATCGGACGCGTCCTGATCGCGGTGTACGCGGTGCTCGCCCTCGCCGCGACGGGCCGCTCCTTCGTGCAGATCGTGCAGCGCTTCGAGGAGGCGCCGCTCGCCTACGCGCTGAGCGCCCTCGCCGCCGTCGTCTACCTCGTCGCGACGATCGCGCTCGCGATGCGCGGCGACGCCGCGCGCCGCATCGCCTTCGCCGCCGTGTGCTTCGAGCTCGCCGGCGTGCTCGTCGTCGGCACCCTCTCCCTCGTGGCGCCGGTGCTGTTCGCGCACGACACCGTCTGGAGCGCCTACGGGATGGGCTACCTCTTCGTCCCCGCCGTGCTGCCGTTCCTCGGCCTCTGGTGGCTGCGCGCGAGCCGCGAGCGGGTCGCGGCGTGAGCGGCTCGAGCGCGCAGGGCGCCGACCCCATGGCCTGGATCGACGAGCTCGAGTCGGTGCCGAGCGCGGTCACGATCGGCAAGTTCGACGGCGTCCACATCGGTCACCGGCGGATCCTCGAGCAGCTGCGCGCCCTCGCCGACGCCGAGGGCCTGGCGATGACGGTCGTCACGTTCGACCGCAACCCGCTCGAGGTCGTGCGGCCGGATGTCGCGCCGCAGCCGCTCGTCTCGCTCGAGCACAAGGTCGAGCTGCTCACCGCCGCCGGCGCCGACCGCGTCGTCGTCATCCCGTTCACGAGGGCTGCCGCGGCCCAGCCGGCGGAGGAGTTCGCCGAGCGCGTGCTGTTCGACGGCCTCGGCGCGCGCGTGCTGCTCGTGGGCGAGGACTTCCGCTTCGGCTTCAAGGGCGCAGGCACGCCCTCGCTCCTGCGCGAGCTCGCCGAGCCCCGCGGGGCGCGCGTCGAGTCGATCGACGACATCTGCTTCACCGACGGACGCCGCGTCTCCTCCACCTGGATCCGCGAGGCGCTCGACCTCGGCCGCATCCGCGAGGCGAACGACATGCTCGGTCGCCGGCACGTGCTGCGCGGCGACGTCGTGCGCGGCTTCCAGCGCGGCAGGGCGCTCGGCTACCCGACCGCGAACCTCGGCGCGCCGGTCGAGGGCTTCATCCCCGCCGACGGCGTCTACGCCGCGATCGCGCACGTCGACGCCGGCACGTTCGCGGCGGCCGTGTCGATCGGCGACAACCCCACGTTCGACGGCGTGCAGGCGAAGACCGTCGAGGCGTACCTGCTCGACGTCGACCTCGACCTCTACGACCGGCCGATCGCGCTCGAGCTCGTCGACTTCGTGCGCCCGATGCACCGCTTCGACGGGCTCGACCCGCTCATCGCGCAGATGGCGCGCGACGTCGAGGCGACGCGCGAAGCGGTCGTGCCGCTGCTCGAGCCCGGCGCCTGAGCGCGAGCGGCGCGGCGCCCGCGCGATGCGCCCCGCGCCCGCACTCGCCTCGGTAGACTGCCCTGCACCGCACGCCGCGACACCCCTGGCGGAGACCCGCACCGCAGCTGCAGCAGAAGGATCAGCGTGACCACACCCAGTCAAGCGCTCGCTCCCGCCGAGCGCGCCGTGCAGCTGCTCGGCGCCGACCTCTCCGAGGTCGCGCTTCGCCGCCACCTCGAGGGCCTGCCGGGCGTCGACGCCGTCGGCCTCGAGGCGCGCGCCGCATCGCTCGGCACGCGCTCGATCAAGACGACCTCGAAGCAGGCGGCGCTCGACCTCGTCATCCGCATGATCGATCTCACGACGCTGCAGGGCGCCGACACGCGCGGCAAGGTCCGCTCGCTCGTGGCCAAGGCGCTCGTGCCCGACGCCTCCGACCCGTCGACGCCGCGCCCGGCCGCCGTGTGCGTCTACGGCGACATGGTCCAGAACGCCGTCGACGCGCTCGGGAGCGCCTGGAGCGCCGGCAAGGACGACGGCATCAACGTCGCCGCCGTCGCGACCGCGTTCCCCGCGGGCCGCGCGAGCCTTGCGGTGAAGCTGCAGGACACCCGCGACGCCGTCGCGGCCGGCGCCGACGAGATCGACATGGTCATCGACCGCGGCGCGTTCCTCGAGGGCCGCTACGGCAAGGTCTTCGACGAGATCGTGCAGACGAAGGAGGCGTGCCGCCGCGACGACGGCACGTACGCCCACCTCAAGGTGATCCTCGAGACGGGCGAGCTCGTCACGTACGACAACGTGCGCCGCGCATCCTGGCTCTCGATCCTCGCCGGCGGCGACTTCATCAAGACCTCCACCGGCAAGGTGCAGCCCGCCGCGACGCTGCCGGTGACGCTGCTCATGCTCCAGGTCGTGCGCGACTGGGAGCGGCTCACGGGCGAGCGCGTCGGCGTCAAGCCCGCCGGCGGCATCTCGACCGCGAAGGACGCCATCAAGTACCTCGTCACCGTCGCCGAGACGTGCGGCGAGGCGTGGCTCGACCCGCACCTGTTCCGCTTCGGCGCCTCGAGCCTGCTCAACGACGTGCTGCTGCAGCGCCAGAAGCTCACCACCGGCCGCTACTCCGGCCCCGACTACGTCACGATCGACTGAGGCAACCATGACCTTCCTCGACTACGCGCCGGCTCCCGAGTCGACCGCGATCCTCGACCTGCGGCCCGAGTACGGCCTGTTCATCGACGGCGAGTGGCGCGCGGGCGGCGGCGAGCCCTTCGCCTCCGTCTCGCCCTCGACCGAGCGGCAGATCGCGATGTTCGCGAGCGCCGACGAGGGAGACGTCGACGCGGCAGTGCGGGCGGCGCGCGCGGCCTTCCGCGACGTCTGGGGCCCGATGTCCGGGCGCGACCGCGGCAAGTACCTCTTCCGCATCGCGCGCATCCTGCAGGAGCGCGCGCGCGAGCTCGCCGTCGCCGAGTCGCTCGACAACGGCAAGCCCATCAAGGAGACGCGCGACGCCGACGTGCCGCTCGTCGCGCAGTGGTTCTTCCACTGCGCCGGCTGGGCCGACAAGCTCGACTGGGTCGGGCTCGGCGCGAACCCGCAGCCGCACGGCGTCGCCGCGCAGGTCATCCCGTGGAACTTCCCGCTGCTCATGCTCGCCTGGAAGGTCGCGCCCGCGCTCGCCGCCGGCAACACGGTCGTGCTCAAGCCCGCCGAGACGACGCCGCTCACGGCGATGCTCTTCGCCGACGTCTGCGAGCAGGCCGGCCTGCCCGCTGGCGTCGTCAACCTCGTCACGGGCGCAGGCGAGACGGGCGCGGCGCTCGTGCGCCACCCCGACGTCGACAAGGTCGCCTTCACGGGCTCGACCGCCGTCGGCCGCGAGATCGCGAAGGCGCTCGCCGGCACCGACAAGCGCCTCACGCTCGAGCTCGGCGGCAAGGGCGCGAACATCGTGTTCGACGACGCCCCGCTCGACCAGGCGATCGAGGGCATCGTCGACGGCATCTTCTTCAACCAGGGCCAGGTCTGCTGCGCCGGCAGCCGGCTGCTCGTGCAGGAGAGCGTGCACGACGTCGTCATGGAGCGGCTCAAGGAGCGCATGGCGACGCTGCGGGTGGGCGACCCGCTCGACAAGAACACCGACGTCGGCGCCATCAACTCGAGCGCGCAGCTCGAGCGCATCACGCGGCTCGTCGAGACCGGCATCGCCGAGGGCGGCGAGGCGTGGAGCGCGCCGTGCGAGCTGCCGAGCGAGGGCTACTGGTTCGCGCCCACCGTCGTCACGGGCGTCGAGGCCTCCTCGACGATCGCCCGCGAGGAGATCTTCGGGCCGGTGCTCTCGGTGCTGACCTTCCGCACGCCCGACGAGGCGATCGCCAAGGCCAACAACACCCCCTACGGCCTCTCCGCCGGCATCTGGAGCGACAAGGGCTCGCGCGTGCTCGCCGTCGCCGACCGGCTGCGCGCCGGCGTCGTCTGGACGAACACGTTCAACAAGTTCGACCCCGCGAGCCCCTTCGGCGGCTACAAGGAGTCGGGTTACGGCCGCGAGGGCGGCCGGCAGGGCATGCAGGCGTACCTGAAGGGCGGCGAGTGATGGCGACGAGCGCCGAGACGACCTCGAGCGAGTCGAGCGCGGCGAGCGCTCCCGCCGCATCCGCCCCCGCCGCGACGCGGCCCACCAGCGACAGGCTCAGCGTGCCCAAGACCTACAAGCTCTTCATCGGCGGCGCCTTCCCGCGCAGCGAGTCCGGCCGCGTGACCGAGGTGACGGATGCGCGCGGCGCGTTCGTCGCGAACGTCGCGAAGGCGTCCCGCAAGGACGCGCGCGACGCGGTGCGGGCCGCGCGGAAGGCGCAGCCGGGCTGGGCGGGCGCGACCGCCTACAACCGCGGCCAGGTGCTGTACCGCATCGCCGAGGTGCTCGAGGGCCGCTCGGCGCAGTTCGTCGACGAGCTGCAGCGCGTCGAGGGCCTCTCGGCGGCGCAGGCGCGGCGCCAGGTCGAGGACGCGATCGACCTGTGGGTGTGGCACGCGGGCTGGACCGACAAGATCGCGCAGATCGGCGGCAGCGCCAACCCCGTGGCCGGGCCCTACTTCAACCTCTCGGTGCCCGAGCCGACGGGCGTCGTCGCGATCGTCGCGCCGCAGCAGCAGGGGCTCCTCGGCCTCACCTCGGTCGTCGCGCCCGCGCTCGTGACGGGCAACGCCGTCGTCGTCGTGCCGAGCGCCGCCGCCCCGCTGCCGGCGATCTCGCTCGGCGAGGTGCTCGCGACGAGCGACCTGCCCGGCGGTGTCGTCAACGTGCTGACCGGCGACCCGGCGGAGCTCGCGCCATGGCTCGCGAGCCACGCCGACGTCAACGCGCTCGACCTCTCGGGCGCGGGCGCGCTCGACTGGGTCGAGCTCGAGCAGCTCGCCGCAGACACGCTCAAGCGCGTCATCCGCCCCGTGCCGGGCATCGCGCCCGAGACGCCGCAGCGCATCCTCGCCCTCACCGAGACGAAGACCGTCTGGCACACGAAGTCGCGCCTGTAGCGGCGGTCATGGCGGGGCACGGGCACGCGCACGGCGCGGGCGCGCATGCGGATGCGTCGAGCTCGACGCGCATCGCGGTCGCGTTCGGCATCACCGCGGCCCTGCTGCTCGCGCAGGTCGTCGGTTCGATCCTCACGGGCTCGCTCGCGCTGCTCGTCGACACCGTCCACGCGCTCACGGATGTCGCGGGGCTCGGCGTCGCGCTCGTCGCGCAGCGGCTCCTGCGGCGACCGCCCCGGGGGCGCCGCACGTGGGGGCTTGTGCGCGTCGAGGTGCTCGCGGCCGCGGCGCAAGCGGCGGCGCTGCTCATCGTCGCGCTCGTCGTCGTGGTCGAGGGCGTGCGGCGCCTCGGCGAGCCGACCGACGTGCCGGGGCCGCTGCTGCTCGCGTTCGGCGTCGCGGGCCTCGCCGGCAACCTCGTCTCGCTCGCGGTGCTCGCGGGCGGACGCGCCGGGAGCCTGAACCTCCGCGCCGCATTCCTCGAGGTGCTGAACGACGCGATCGGCTCGCTCGCCGTGATCGCGGCCGCGGTCGCGATCTGGGCGTGGGGCTTCCAGCAGGCGGACCTCATCGCGAGCGCGCTCGTGGCGGCGCTCATCGTGCCGCGCTCGATCGTCCTGCTGCGCGACGCGGGCCGCATCCTCCTCGAGTCGGCGCCGCAGCAGCTCGACCTCGACGACGTGCGCGCTCACCTCATGGAGATCGAGCACGTCGTCGGCGTGCACGACCTGCACGCCTCGACGCTCGGCACGGGGCTCCACCAGCTCACGGCGCACGTCGTCGTGACCGAGGCGTGCTTCGCCGACGGGCACGCGCCGCGCATCCTCGACGCCCTGCAGGCGTGCGCCGCCGAGCACTTCCCGCTCGCGCTCGAGCACGCGACCTTCCAGCTCGAGCCGCCGGGCCACGCCGAGCACGAGGCGCATCGGCACGTTTGAGCAGCGACCGGGGCTGCGGCCGGGCCGGCCCCACGACGCGGCCGAGCCCGCCGACGGCGACCGCGGCGCGCGACGACGTGCCGAGATGTGCACGCGAGCGGCGGCGAGCGCCGGGTGCGGCGGTCGCCTCGCGCTGGCGCGCACATCTCGGCGTCGGCATGCGCGGCGCGAGCCGACGCAGCCTGAAGCCGAGCGCACGGCGCGGGAGGACCGCTCAGCGAGGAGCCGGCGCGGCGCGCGTCAGGCGGACGGCGGCGTCGGCGAGCTGCACGCGCGCAGGCTATCGTCGCGAGCGATGGATGCGCGGGACGACCAGCGAGCGGCCGGGGCCGCCGCCGACGGCGCGGCGGCGATGATCGCCCGGCTGCGCGCGAGCGGCAGCGTGTTCGCCGAGGAGGAGCTCGCGGTGCTGCGAGCGCACGCCGACGCGATCGGCGGCGGCGACGAGGAGCGGGCCGCCGACCGGCTCGAGCTGTTCATCGACCGACGCGTGCACGGCGAGCGCATCGAGCACATCGTCGAGCACGCGCAGTTCGCCGAGCTGCGCATCCTGGTCGACTTCGGCGTGTTCGTGCCGCGCAGCCGCACGGTGCTGCTCGCCACCGTGGTCGCCGACCGGCTGCGCGAGGTGCGCGACGCCCGCGGCCCGGCCGGCCGGCCGCCGCGCCTGCTCGACTTCGGCTGCGGCGCGGGCCCGATCGCGGCGCTCGCGATGCACCGCGTGCCGGGCATCGACGTGGTCGCGGTCGACGCCGATCCCTGCGCGGTCGCCACCGCGAGGCGGAACCTGCCGCTCGCGCGCGTCATGGTCGCCGACAGCGTCCTCGCGCTCGTCGCCGCCGACGCGGAGCCGCCCGCGGACGACGTCGCGCGCATCCGCGCCACCGCCCCCTTCGACGTCGTCGCCGCCAACCTGCCCTACGTGCCGTCGGCGCAGCTGCCGCTGCTGCCGCACGGCACGCTCGAGTCGGAGCCGCTGCTCGCGCTCGACGGCGGCGACAGCGGGCTCGATCCGCTCGGCGAGCACGCGCTCGCGCTCGGCGCGATGCTCGCCGACGGCGGCATCCTCGTCACCGAGCTCGCGCCGCACCAGGTCGAGCTCGGCATCGAGATCCTCGACGGGGCGGGCCTCCACCGCGTCGAGGTGCGCAGCGACGACGAGCTCGGGGCGACCGTGCTCGTCGCGGCGCGGTGACGCCCGCGGCCACCCTCCCGCGATCGAGGCGCTGACGCGCGCGCCACCCGGCGCGTTACCGTGGAGCGATCAGCCAAGGAGGCGGCCGTGAGCGTCGAGCACAACACCCGCGAGATCGAGGAGGGCGTCGTCACCGACCTCCGCGAGCGCATGACCTACGGCTCGTACCTGGGGCTGGAGACGCTGCTCGACTCGCAGCACCCGCGGAGCCGGCCGGAGCACCACGACGAGCTGCTGTTCATCATCCAGCACCAGACGACCGAGCTGTGGCTCAAGCTCGTCCTCCACGAGCTCGACGACGCCCGTCGCCTGCTCGCGGCCGACGACCTCGGCGGCGCCCTCAAGCGCATCGCGCGCGTGAAGCACATCCAGGAGGTGCTCACGCAGCAGTGGTCGGTGCTCGCGACGCTCACCCCGACCGAGTACGCCCAGTTCCGCGGGGCGCTCGCGAGCGCATCCGGCTTCCAGAGCGCGCAGTACCGGCAGGTGGAGTTCGCGCTCGGCAACAAGCACGCGAGGATGCTCTCGCTGTTCGAGTCGAGCCCCGCGGAGCACGCCGCGCTCGAGGCCGAGCTGCACCGGCCGAGCCTGTACGACGAGTTCCTGCGGCTGCTCGCGCGCGCCGGCCACGCCGTGCCCGCGTCGCTGCTCGAGCGCGACGTGACGCAGGCCCACGTCTACACCGAGGACCTCGTGCCCGTCTTCCAGCGCATCTACCAGGGCGCGGGCCGCCCCGACGGCGGCCACTGGCGCGAGTACGAGGCGTGCGAGGAGCTCGTCGACCTCGAGGACAACTTCCAGTTCTGGCGCTTCCGGCACCTCCGCACCGTCACGCGCACGATCGGCGAGAAGCGCGGCACGGGCGGATCGAGCGGCGTCGGCTTCCTGCGCCGCGCGCTCGAGCTCACGTTCTTCCCCGAGCTCTACGAGGTCCGCTCGAGGATCGAGGAGTGAGCTCCGCGCGCCTCGTCAGCGTCGCGCGGGCGCGCGTCGCGGGCCGGTGGGTGGCGGATGCGGTCCTGCGCGTGACCGACGCGGGCGTCGCGCTCGCACCGCCCGAGGAGGCCGCCGCGGCGAGCGATCTGCCGCGGCTCGAGCGCACGATCCTGCCGCCGCTCACCGACGCCCACGTGCACCTCGGGCTCACGGACGCCGCGGAGCCGGCGCCCACGGCGCTCGCCCGCGTGCTCGACCTCGGCTGGGCGCCGGCGCTGCTGCCGGCGCTCGTCGACGCGACGCTCGCCGCGCATCCCGCGCTCGACATCCGCCTCGCCGGCCCCTTCCACACGGCCGTCGGCGGCTACCCGGGCGACCGCGCGTGGGCGCCGCCCGGCGCCGTCGTCGAGCTCTCCGACGCGCGGGAAGCAGCGCGCGCGATCCGCGAGCGCGAGAGCGCGGGCGCGGCCGCCATCAAGGTCGTGCTCAACAGCGACGACGGGCCGGTGCTCGACGACGCGCTGCTCGCGGCGATCGCCGCGGAGGCGCACGCGGCCGCCCTGCCGCTCGTCGCGCACGTGCAGGGCGCCGGCCAGGCGGAGCGGGCGCTCGCGGCAGGCGTCGACGTGCTCGCGCACACGCCGTGGACCGAGCGGCTGAGCGACGAGCTCGTGCGCGCGGCCGCCGCTCGCCAGACGTGGATCTCGACGCTCGCGATGCACGGGCGGGATCGCGACGAGCTCGCCTTCGCGCGCGCGACCGACAACCTCGCCCGCTTCGCCGCCGCCGGGGGAGCCGTCGCCTACGGCACCGACCTCGGCAACGGCTCGAGCCGGCTCGACCTCGACGAGCGGGAGCTCGCGGCGCTGCGGCAAGCGGGCGTCGAGGGCTCGGCGCTCGTCGAGGCGCTGCTCGCGACGAGCCTGCTGCCCGCGGGGCCGACGGCGAGCGCCTTCCCGCCCGACGTCGACGGCGACGACGCCGTCGTCGCCCACCTGCATCAGGCGCGCCCGCTGCGCCTGAACGAGACGGAGACCGCATGATCTCGCCCCCCGCCCAGCGCCCGACGGCGCTCGACGCCGCCCGGCTCGACGCCGCCGACCCGCTCGCCGCGCACACCGCCAAGTTCGTCCGCGACGGCGACGTCGTCTCCTACCTCGACGGCAACTCGCTCGGGCGCCCCCTCGCCGACCTGCCGCAGCGCTTCGACCGCTTCGTGCGGCACGACTGGGGCGAGCGGCTCATCCGCAGCTGGGACGAGCAGTGGATGGAGCGCCCCTTCGCCCTCGGCGACCGCGTCGGCGCGCTCGTCGGCGCCGCTCCCGGGCAGGCCTTCATCGGCGACTCGACGACGGTGCTGCTCTACAAGCTCGTGCGCGCCGCGGCGGACGCGCAGGCCGCGGCGGGCCGCACGGAGATCGTCGTCGACGACGACAACTTCCCGACCGACCGCTTCGTCGTCGAGGGCGTCGCCGCCGAGCGCGGCATGACGATCCGCTGGATCGCCGCGGACCCCGCGGCCGGCGTCGCCCTCGAGCAGGTGCGCGAGGCGGTGAGCGAGCGCACCGCGCTCGTGCTCTTGAGCCACGTCGCCTACCGCTCGGGATTCGTCGCCGACCTCGCGGGCATCACGGCCGTCGCGCACGAGGCCGGTGCGCTCGTGCTGTGGGACCTGTGCCACTCGGTCGGCGTCATCCCCGTCGAGCTCGACGCGAGCGGCGTCGACCTCGCCGTCGGCTGCACCTACAAGTACCTGAACGGCGGGCCCGGCTCCCCGGCATTCGGCTACGTCGCGGCGCGCCACCACGACGCGCTCGCGCAGCCCATCCAGGGCTGGATGGGCGCGGCGGACGTCTTCGCGATGGGTCCGCGCTTCGAGGCCGCGCCCGATCGGCGGCGCTTCGTGAGCGGCACGCCGCCCGTGCTCGCCACCGTGGCGCTCGAGGCGATGCTCGAGCTCGTCGAGGAGGTCGGCATGCCGGCTCTCCGCGAGAAGTCGATCGCGCTCACGGACTTCGCCGAGGCGCTGCTCGCCGAGCACGTGCTGCCGCTCGAGGTGGGCGGTCGGTGCGCGGCGCTCGCGAGCCCCCCGGCCGGCCCGCACCGAGGCAGCCACCTGACGGTGACGCATCCCTCGTTCCGCGCCGTGAACGCGAGGCTGTGGCAGCGCGGCGTCGTGCCCGACTTCCGCGCGCCCGACGGCATCCGCATCGGCCTCTCGCCGCTGTCGACGACGTTCGCCGAGGTCGAGCTCGGCATCGCGGCGCTCGGCGAGGAGCTGCGCGGGCAGGACCGCCCGGCGGCGTGATGCCGCCTTGG
>JAPSIA010000072.1 GCA_031179215.1 Agrococcus sp. | reverse complement strand
CGTGGATGCGCGACATCGGGCCGACCTTCGTGCTCGACGAGCACGGCAGGCTCGGCGCCGTCGACTGGGTCTTCAACGGCTGGGGCGCGCAGGAGTGGGCGAGCTGGGAGCACGACGCGCGGATCGCTGCGATCGTCGCCGAGGCGGCGGGCGCCGAGCGCATCCCCTCTCCGCTCGTGAACGAGGGCGGCGCGATCCACGTCGACGGCCGCGGCACCGTGCTGCTGACCGAGACGGTGCAGCGCGATCCCGGGCGCAACCCCGGCATCGAGCGCGCAGCGGTCGAGGCCGAGCTCGCCCGCACGATCGGCGCGACGCGGGCGATCTGGCTGCCGCGCGGCCTCACGCGCGACTACGAGCGCTACGGCACCCGCGGGCACGTCGACATGGTCGCCTCGCTCGTGGGCGACGGCCGCGTGCTCGTGCACATGCAGGAGGATCCCGAGCATCCCGACTTCGCCGTCTCGCGCGAGGTCGCGCGCGTGCTCGCCGACGCCGTCGACGCGCGCGGCGAGCGGCTCGAGATCGTGCCGCTGCGCGCGCCGTCGACCGTGCGGGACGACGAGGGCTGGGTCGACTGGTCCTACGTCAACCACGTGCTCGTCGACGACGGCATCATCGCGTGCGGCTTCGGCGACGAGGCCGCCGACCGGGCCGCGCGCGAGGCGCTCGAGGCCGCGTTCCCGGGCCGCAGCGCCCTCACCGTCGACGCGCGCGAGCTCTTCGCGCGCGGCGGCGGCATCCACTGCATCACGCAGCAGCAGCCGCGGAGCGCGGCATGAGCGACGTGCCGCTCGTCGAGTCGAGCGCGCGCGGGCTGCGCGAGGCGCTCGATGCCGGCGCCGCGACCGCGACGGAGCTCGCCGCCCGCACCCTCGCGCGCGTCGGCGCCTTCGACGTCGCGGGCCCGCGCCTGAACGCGGTGCCCGTGCTCGCGCCCGACATCTTCGAGGCAGCCGCGGCCGCCGACGCGCGCATCCGCGCCGGGCGCCCCGCGAGCCCGCTCGACGGCATCCCCTTCACCGCGAAGGAGAGCTACTCGGCGCGCGGCATGACGGTCTCGGCCGGCAGCCCCGCCTTCGAGCACCTCGTCGCGGGCGAGGACGCGTTCGCGATCGAGCGGATGCGCGCCGCGGGCGCCGTGCTCATCGGGCTCACGACCATGCCGCCCATGGCGAACGGCGGCATGCAGCGGGGCCTCCACGGCCGCGCCGAGAGCCCCTACAGCGCCGAGTGGCTCACGAGCGCGTTCGGCTCCGGCTCCTCCAACGGCTCGGGCTCCGCGACCGCGGCGTCGATCGGCGTCATCGGCCTCGGCGAGGAGACGTGGTCGTCAGGCCGCGCGCCCGCGAGCTGCAACGCCCTCGTCGCGTACACGCCATCGCGCGGGCTCATCTCGATGCGCGGCAACTGGGCGCTCGTGCCGACGATGGATGTCGCGGTGCCGCACGCGCGGTCGATGGCCGACCTGCTCGCGGCCCTCGACGAGCTCGTGCGGCCCGACGCGCGCACCGACGGCGACTTCTGGCGCGAGCAGCCGTGGATCGACGTGCCCGCCGTCGAGGCCGTCAGGCCGCCCGCCTACGCCAAGCTCGACCCGCTCCCGCTCGCGGGGCTCACGCTCGCGGTGCCGCGCATGTACATCAGAGCCGACACGGGCATCCGCTCCCCGATCGCCACCCGAGCGAGCGTGCTCGCGCTGTGGCGCGCGATGGCCGACGACCTCCGCGCCGCAGGCGCGCGCGTGATCGAGACCGACCTGCCGCTCGTGTCGAACTACGAGGGGGACCGCGAGGGCGCGCCGCACATCCTGGATCGCGGCATCGTGCCGCCGCGCTTCATCGAGAGCGAGCTGCGCGAGCTCGCCGTGTGGTCGTGGGACGGCTTCCTCAAGCGCAACGGCGATCCCCGGCTTCCGCGGCTGCGCGACGTCGACGGCGCGCGCATCTTCCCCGCGCCGCCCGGCGCCCTGCCCGACCGGTTCGAGCGGGACTCCCCCGCCTTCGAGCCCGCCGCGGCGGTCGACCTCGCGGCGCTCCCGGCGATGCCCGTGCCGGAGCTCACCGCGATCCCGGCGATGGCCGAAGGGCTCGCGGGGCTCGAGGAGACGCGTCGGCTCGACTGGGACGAGTGGCTCGACGCGCTCGGCATCGACGCGGTCGTCATGCCGACCCTCGCCGACGTCGCGCCCGCCGACGCAGACACGAACCCCGCCTCGGCCGCGCTCGCGTGGCGCAACGGCACGTGGGTCGCGAACGGCAACCTCGTGTGGCGGCACTTCGGCATCCCGACCGTCACCGTGCCGATGGGCACGATGGAGGACACCGGCATGCCCGTGGGCCTCACGATCGCGGGCCGCCCCTACGACGACACGCGGCTGCTGCGCATGGGGATCGCCATCGAGGCGCAGCGCCCCAGGCGCAGCGTGCCGCCGCGCACCCCCGAGCTGCCCGAGAGCGAGTGGACGCCGCTCGCAGGCGTGGCGCGCGCGGCGGAGCCGCGCGCGGAGCTGCGAGCCGAGCGCGACGGCGACGAGCTCGTCGTCACTGGCCGTGCGACCGGCGACGCGATCGCGCTGTGGATCGACGGCGCGCAGGTGCGGCCGCGGCTCGAGGGCGACCGCTTCGCCGCGCGAGCGCGCGGGCGGCTCGCCGTCGTGCTCGTCCGCGCTGCGACCGGCGACGCGGGAGCGTTCGCGCTCGCGTGAGGCGCGCGGCGGGAGCGCCGGCTCTGGCGGAAGTCCGCTCCGGCCGGAGCGTCGGGCTCCCGCGCGCGCGTCAGGCGCCGGCGGGAGCGCCCGGCTCGGGCAGCCGCAGGTCGACGACCGGCGCATCGCGCCAGAGCCGCTCGAGCTGGTAGTAGGTGCGCTCCTCCTCGTGGAAGACGTGCACGACGATGTCGGAGAAGTCGAGCAGCACCCAGCGCCCGTCGGCACGGCCCTCGCGCCGCACGGGCTTCGCGCCCTCGAGCAGCAGCGCATCCTCGATGTCGCGCGCGATGGCGCTCACCTGGCGCTCGTTGCGGCCCGTGACGATCAGGAAGACGTCGGTCAGCGGCAGCTGACCCGACACGTCGAGCCCGACCTGGTCGACGGCGAGCGCCTTGTCAGCCGCGCGTGCTGCGGCGCGCGCGAGCGCGATCGCCTTGTCGTCCGCGCTCATCGCGCACCCCCCGGGATCAGAGCCAGCCCTGCGTGATCGCGAGCGTGAGCACCGTGCCGACACCGACGACGAAGGCGCCGGCGCCGACGCCGATGGCCACGGGCCAGGCGTTCGAGCGCTGCTTCCTCGGCGCGATCTGCACGCGGGCGTTGGCGTACGACGAGACGGCCTTCGAGGCGCGCACGGGCGCGGTCTCGGGCGTCGTGGCGACCTCGCCCTCGCCGACATCCGTGTCGACGTCGCTGCCGTCGATCGTCGCGCGACCGCGACCGGAGGACGCGAAGCCCTCGGGCACGTCGATCGAGCCGGTCACGAGCAGGCCGTCGTCGCCCTCGAGCGTGAAGTCCGGGCTCTCGGTGCCGGCCGGCAGCACGAGCGCGTTCGCCGTGATCGCCGCGGTCGACGAGCCGCCGGCACCGGCGACGCCCTGCTCGCGCAGGTCGGCGATGTGGTGCTCGGAGGTGTCGGAGACGACGTTGACGATGACGGGCACGCGCTGCGACTGGCCGCGGCTCGGACCCGTGACGATGAGGTCGTCCTCGACCTGCAGGGCCTTGCGTCGGTCCTCGAGCTCCGCGGGCGTGACCTCGGCGACGCGCCGCGACGAGACGCGAGGCTGCTCGACGACGACCTCGTCGATCTCGAGGTCGTCGACCGCGGAGTCGTCGACGGTGTCGAGGCCCTGCACGTCGTCGATGTGCACGCTCGAGCGGCGAGCGGAGGACGGCGCGGGCACGGCGGCCTCGGCACGCGCCGGTGCGCTCGCGACGGGCACCTTCTCGGCCTCCGGCTCGGCGAGCTCGGCCTCGATGACGTCGAGCGACTCGGCGCCAGGGCCATCGGGATCGATGCGATCCATCACCACGGTCGCGTCGGGCTCGACGCGCGGCTCCGGCGCCTTGTCCTTCTTGCGCCCGAAGAATCGCCCGAGCGGCTTCGGCGCGGGCTCCTCGGCCGCGGGCTCCGGGGCCTCGGCGCGCGCGCCGGTGCCCAGGTCGAGCGCGACGGTGTCTGCGGGCACGGACGGCACGCTCGGCGCCGAGTGGCGGCCGGTGTGCTCTGGGGCGGATGCGGCGAGCTGGCGCTGCTCCTCGTCGGGCACGGGCGGCGTGCCGCCGGTCCTGGCGAGCTCTGCAGCGCGTTCGCGCGCGCGAAGCTCGCGCCGCGTCAGCGGCCGTTCTTCGTTCGCGTCGGTCATGCTGACAGTCTCCGGTACAGGTCGTGCTTGCTGATGTATTGAACCACCCCGTCGGGCACGAGGTACCAGACGGGATAGCCGGCGCGGACTCGCGCACGGCAATCGGTCGAGGATATCGCAAGTGCCGGGATCTCCAGCTGCGAGACGCGCTCTGCGGGGTATCCGGTGACCGAGAGGTGGTGGCCGGGGCGCGTCACCGCGACGAAGTGCGCGAGCTCCCACAGCTCGTCGGCGTCCTTCCACTCGACGATCGACTCGAACGCATCCGCTCCCGTGATGAAGAAGAGCTCGGCGTCGGGGTGCTGGGCGCGGATGTCGCGCAGCGTGTCGATCGTGTAGGTCGGGCCGTCGCGGTCGATGTCGACGCGGCTCACCGTGAAGCGGGGGTTCGACGCCGTCGCGACGACCGTCATGAGGTAGCGATGCTCGCTCGGCGAGACGCTGCGCTTCTGGTAGGGCTCGCCCGTCGGCACGAAGACGACCTCGTCGAGGCCGAAGTGCTGCCCGACCTCGCTCGCGGCCACGAGGTGCCCGTGGTGGATGGGGTCGAACGTGCCGCCCATGATGCCGAGGCGGCGACGGCGCGCGGGCACGTCAGCGATGATCGTCAGGCGTTGCCGTGCACGTCGTGCCGCTCGGAGCGGTGGGCGACGTCGCGGAACGAGCGCAGCACGATCGCAGAGATGATGAACACCGCCGCGGTGATGCCGCCGGCGATGTAGGGAGCGAGGTTCGCGCCATCCGATTCGGCGTGGGCGGCGGTCGCGAGCATGAGCAGGTCCATGGTGCCTCCGATCGCCTCAAGCCTACCGCGCTCGGGCGCGTGCGCCGGTCAGGCGCGCACGTGCCCCGCGCCGCGCACGAGCCACTTCGTGCTCGTGAGCTCCGGCAGGCCCATGGGGCCGCGCGCGTGCGCCTTCTGGGTCGAGATGCCGACCTCCGCACCGAAGCCGAACTCGCCGCCGTCGGTGAAGCGGGTGGAGGCGTTGTGCATCACGACCGCCGAGTCGACCTCCGCGAGGAACCGGCTCGCAGCATCCGCGTCGTCGGTCACGATCGTGTCGGTGTGGTGCGTGCCGTAGCGGTTGATGTGCTCGATCGCGGCGTCGAGGTCGTCGACGACGCCGATCGCGACGTCCATCGACAGGTGCTCGGTCGACCAGCCGCGCTCGCCGAGGGGCAGGGCGCCGTCGACGCCCGGGAGCGCGCCCTCGGCGTGGATCGTGACGCCCGCCTCGCGCAGCGCGCCCGCGAGCGCCGGGACGGCCGTCTCGGCGATGTCTCGGTGCACGAGCAGGGTCTCGAGCGAGTTGCAGACGCTCGTGCGCTGCGTCTTCGCGTTGAGCACGATCTCGAGCGCCATCGGCAGCTGCGCCGCGCGGTCGACGAAGGCGTGCACGACGCCCGCGCCCGTCTCGATGACGGGCACGGTCGACTCAGACACGACGCGCTCGATGAGCGCCGCGCTCCCCCGCGGCACGAGCAGGTCGACGAGGCCGCGCGCGCGCATGAGCCGGCCGGCGCCGTCGCGGCCGAAGCGGTCGATCGTCTGCACCGAGGCGCGAGGCAGGCCCGCGGCGGCGACCGCGCCCTGCATCGCCTCGACGAGCACGGCGTTCGTGCGCTCGGCCGCCGAGCCGCCGCGCAGCACGACGGCGTTGCCGGAGCCGAGCGCGATGCACGCGAGGTCGACGGTCACGTTGGGGCGGGCCTCGTAGATGGCGCCGACGACGCCGAAGGGCACGCGCACCTGCGTCAGGTCGAGCCCGTTGGGGAGCGTGCGCTGCCGCAGCACCTCGCCGACGGGGTCCGGCAGCTCGGCGAGCGCTCGAGCCGCCGCGGCGAGCCCCGCGATGCGCGCGTCGTCGAGCAGCAGCCGGTCGAGCAGGCCCTCGGCGAGCCCGCTGGCGCGACCGCGCTCGAGGTCGTCGGCGTTCGCGGCGAGGATCGCCGCGCTCGAGGCCTCGATGGCGTCGGCGATGCCCGTGATGGTCGCGTGCCGCCGCGCCGCCGGCGCGACGCCGAGGGCGCGCGCGGCGCGCTGCGATGCCGTCAGGAGCGCCTCGAAGTCGTCGAGCGTGTCGGGGAGGGCCATGGCTCGATCCTACGAGTCGGCGGATGCGTCGAGGCGGCGCCCGAGCACCGTCACCGCTTGCTCCTCGTAGCCGAGGGCGCGGTAGAAGCGCGCCGCTGTCGCGTTCTCCGCGCGGACCATGAGCTGCAGCTTCACGCCGCCGCGGCGCTCGAGCCACGCCTCCGCGGCGCGCACGAGCCGCGCGCCGAGGCCCTGCCGCTGCCGCGCGGGGTCGACCGCGACGTAGTAGAGCCAGCCGCGATGGCCGTCGTGCCCGACCATCGCGGTCGCCACGAGCGCGTCGCCCTCGCGGACGCCGAGCACGGCCGACGCGGCGTCCTGCAGCGCGCGGCGGTAGTCGGCATCCGGGTCGTTCCACGGCCGCGTGAGGCCCGTCGCGCGCCAGAGCGCGACGACCGAGGCGGCGTCGCCCGGGCCGAGCTCCTCGACCGTCGGCACGGCGCTCAGCGCTCGGCGTCGAGCTCGGGGGCCGGGTTCGGCTCGAACTCCGTCCCGAGCAGCTCCCCCGCGATGAGCCGCTCGAGCAGCGGCGTGGCCGTGACCGTGACCCGCACGCCCGCATCGGCGGCGAGCCTGGCGGCATCCACCTTCGTCATCGCGCCGCCCGAGCCGATGTGCGAGCCGCTCGCGCCCAGGCGCACGCCGTCGAGCGGGTCGCCGTAGGGCACGAGGCGGATCGGCTCGGAGCCGGGCTCGCCGGGCGGGGCGGTGCGCAGCGCCTCGATGTCCGAGAGCAGGATGAGCCGGTCGGCGCGCACGAGCTTCGCGACGAGCGCGGCGAGGCGGTCGTTGTCGCCGAAGCGGATCTCGTGCGTCGCGACCGTGTCGTTCTCGTTGACGATCGGCAGCATCCGCAGCTCGAGCAGGCGCTCGAGCGCGTTGCGCGCGTTCACGCGGTGCGAGTCCATCTCCATGTCGGAGGCCGTGAGCAGGATCTGCGCCGCGATGACCTCGTGCCGCGAGAGGCTGCGCTGGTAGCGGTTCATGAGCACGTTCTGGCCCACGGCGGCCGCCGCCTGCTGCATCGGCAGGTCGGCCGGCCGCTCCTCGAGCCCGAGGAACGGCATGCCGGTCGAGATCGCGCCGGAGGAGACGAGGATGACGCGGCTCGAGCGGTGCAGGCTCGCGAGGGCGTCGACGAGCGGCTCGATCTGCGCTCGCCGCTCGCCCGAGATCGACGAGGAGCCGACCTTGATCACGATGAGCTCGCCCGCGGTGCGGTCGAGCGTCGTCATGCCTCGTCGTCCCAGCGCTGCACCTCGAAGCCCTCGTCGTCGGTCCACATGCCGGCGTCGCGCTCCTCGGCGAGCCCGTCGCGCGCGGCCTGCTTCGCGTCCATGCGGCGGTGGTACTCGTCGCGGCGCTCCTGCGTCGTGCGGCGATCGTTGCGGTCGAGGCGCGGGTCGGTGCCGCGGTTGCCCACGAGCTCCGCCGCCGACGCGATCGTCGGCTCCCAGTCGAAGACGATGCCGGCGCCCGGGCCGATCACGACCGTGGCGCCCGCGACGGCGCCCGCCTTGAGCAGCGCCTCCTCGGTGCCGAGCTTCGCGAGCCGATCGGCGAGGTAGCCGACGGCCTCGTCGTTGCGGAAGTCGGTCTGCTGCACCCAGCGCTCGGGCTTGGCGCCCAGGATGCGGTAGATCGGCCCCTCGTGCGTGCCCTCGACCTTGACGGTGAAGCCCGCGTCGTCGATCGCCCTCGGGCGCAGCACGATCCGCTCGGGCTCGGGCTCGGCCGCCTTCGCCTGCCGGTCGGCCTCGACGATCTCGGCGAGAGCGAACGAGAGCTCGCGCAGGCCCTTCTGCGCGACGGTCGAGATCTCGAACACGCGGAAGCCCATCGCCTCGATCTCGTCGCGCACGAAGGCGGCGAGCTCCGCGGCCTCGGGCACGTCGATCTTGTTGAGGGCGACGAGCTGCTGCCGCTCGAGCAGCGGCGGCTGGCCCTCGGGCACCGGGTAGGCCTCGAGCTCGCGCAGGATGACGCGCAGGTCGCTCACGGGGTCGCGGCCGGGCTCGAGCGTGGCGCAGTCGATGACGTGCAGGAGCGCGGAGCAGCGCTCGACGTGGCGCAGGAACTCGAGCCCGAGCCCCTTGCCCTCGCTCGCGCCCTCGATGAGGCCCGGCACGTCGGCGATCGTGTAGCGCGTCTGGCCCGACTCGACGACGCCGAGGTTGGGGTGCAGCGTCGTGAAGGGGTAGTCGGCGATCTTCGGCCGCGCGGCCGACATGGCGGCGACGAGGCTCGACTTGCCGGCGCTCGGGAAGCCCACGAGCGCGACGTCGGCGACGGTCTTGAGCTCGAGCGTGACGTCGCCCTCGAAGCCGGGCGTGCCGAGCAGCGCGAAGCCGGGCGCACGGCGCTTCTGGTTGGCGAGCGCGGCGTTGCCGAGCCCGCCCTGGCCGCCCGCCGCGACGACGACGCGCATGCCCGGGTGCGTGAGGTCCGCGAGCTGCTCGCCGGAGGCATCCTTCACGACCGAGCCGACCGGCACGGGCAGCTCGAGGTCGGCGCCCTTCGTGCCGGCGCGGTGGTCGCCCATGCCGGGCTGGCCGCTCTCGCTCGCGCGGTGCGGCGCTCGGTGGTAGCCGAGCAGCGTCGTCACCTGCGGGTCGGCGACGAGCACGATGTCGCCCCCGTCGCCGCCGTTGCCGCCGTCGGGGCCTGCGAGCGGCTTGAACTTCTCACGGCGCACGGAGACGCAGCCGTGACCGCCGTTGCCGGCCCGCAGGTGCAGCGTGACCTGATCGACGAAGGTCGCCATGGTGTGTCTCCTCTAGATGCGAGAACGGGGCGAGCCGAAGCCCGCCCCGTCCATCGGAATGTCAGTGTCGCGCGTCGCGGCTCACTCAGCAGCGGCAACGATGTTGACGACCTTGCGGCCGCCCTTCGCGCCGAACTCGACCGCGCCGGCCTGGAGCGCGAACAGCGTGTCGTCGCCGCCGCGGCCGACGCCGGTGCCGGGGTGGAAGTGGGTGCCGCGCTGGCGGACGATGATCTCGCCGGCCTTGACGACCTGGCCGCCGAAGCGCTTCACGCCGAGGCGCTGCGCGTTCGAGTCACGGCCGTTGCGGGTGGACGATGCGCCCTTCTTGTGTGCCATCTCTGCCAGTCCCTTACTTGATCTCGGTGACCTTGAGGCGCGTGAGCTCCGAGCGGTGGCCCATGCGGCGCTTGTAGCCGGTCTTGTTGCGGTAGTGCTGGATGCGGATCTTCGGGCCGCGGAGGTCGGTCACGACCTCGGCCGTCACCTTGACCTTGGCGAGCTCAGCAACGTCCGACGTCACCTTGTCGCCGTCGACGAGCAGCACGGGGGCCAGCTCGACGTTGCCGTTGTCGTCACCGGCGATGCGGTCGACGACGAGCACCGAGCCGACCTCGACCTTCTCCTGCCGGCCGCCGGCGCGCACGATTGCGTACACCACGTTGGATCCTCACTGTTGGTACGACTCCCGGCTGGACCGGGACGAAGCTTGCGGCGCGCGCGATGGTGCGACTTGCGCCAGCGAACAACGATACAGGCTCGCAGCACCGGCGGTCAACACGAGCGGCCCGCGCGTCGCGCCATCCCGTGCGGCCGTGCCGGCACGCGCCGCGCCGCCCCGCGCGGCCGTGCCGGCGCAGCCGCGCGCCCAGTACGTTGGGCGGATGGCGATCCTGGTCGACGACCCGCTGTGGCCCGCGCACGAGCGCATGTGGGCCCACCTCGTCAGCGACTCGAGCCTCGACGAGCTGCACGCCTTCGCGCGGCGGGCCGGCCTGCCCGCGCGCGGGTTCGACCACGACCACTACGACGTGCCGGCCGAGCGCATCGACGAGCTCGTCGCGATGGGCGCTGAGCACGTGCGCCCGAAGGAGCTCGTGCGGCGCCTCATCGCGAGCGGCCTGCGCGTCAAGGAGCGCGACCGCCGCCACTGAGCCCGCGCCCCGCCGCGCCACGCTCCCGCCGACCCGCGCCTCCCACACTGGGTGGCGCCTCCCGTCACCCAGTGGCGCCTCCCAGCATCGAGTGGCGCCTCCCGACGTCGAGCGGCGCCTCCCCGCATCCACTGGCGCATTCCGCCGTCGAGTGGCGCTTCGTGTGATCGAGTGGCGCCTCGCGCGATCGAGTGGCGCCTCGCGCGATCCAGTGGCGGTTCGCTTCATCGAATGGCGACGCTCGCCGTCGAGTGGAATGGCTCTAGACCCGTGCGACGCCCGTGCGACCGCGGCTGGCGCGCTCCGTCTCCCGGATGCGCCGCTCGACCGCCACGACGCCGCTCGATCGCCGAAGTCGCCTCTCGGCCACAGGAGGTGCCACTCGATGCCCGGAGGCGCCACTCGGGCACCGAAGGCGCCGCTCAGCGCCCGAAGGCGCCACTCGGGCACCGAA
>JAPSIA010000191.1 GCA_031179215.1 Agrococcus sp. | reverse complement strand
ACGTGCTCGTGGGCATCAACCTGCTGCGCGAGGGCCTCGACCTGCCGGAGGTCTCGCTCGTGGCGATCCTCGACGCCGACAAGGAGGGCTTCCTGCGCTCCTCGACCTCGCTCATCCAGACGATCGGGCGCGCCGCCCGCAACGTCTCGGGCGAGGTGCACATGTACGCCGACACCATCACCGACTCCATGCGGCTGGCGATCGACGAGACGGATCGGCGGCGCGAGATCCAGGTCGCGTACAACCTCGAGCACGGCATCGACCCGACGCCGCTGCGCAAGCGCATCGCCGACATCACCGAGGTGCTCGCTCGCGAGCAGGCCGATACCGACGAGCTGCTCGAGGGCGGGCGCCGCGGGGCGCCGACGCCGAGGCTCGCGCGCGACCGCTCCGACCTCGACGGCCCGTCGCAGCTCGAGGCGATCATCGCCGACCTCACCGCGCAGATGACCGAAGCGGCGGGCGAGCTCAAGTTCGAGCTCGCGGCGCGCATCCGCGACGAGCTGCACGACCTCAAGCGCGACCTGCGGCAGATGCGCGCCGCGAGCTGAGCCGCGGCCCGTCCGGACGCGCTCTCCTCGCCCTGGGGCCCCTCCCGGGCACGGCAGCCCGCGTGCCCGGCAGCCCGCGCGCCCGGCTGACCTGCACCGGACGGTTGGGACGACCCAGGTGGAGCAGCCATTCGGTGCAGGTGCTTGCAGCGCACCTGCACGATGCGGTGGCCACGGCGGGGCGGCGGCGGCCATCCGGTGCAGGCGGCCCGCGCAGGCGCCTCGCGAGCCGCGCCCCATGCGCGAGCAGGCGCCGAGAGCACGCGGCGCTCCGACTCGACGGCGGAGCGCTCGAGCTCGCCCGCCGCGGCCTCGGCCGGTCGCCCTCGAGCGCCTCGAGCACGGCGAGGTCCTTCGCGACGAGGGGTCGGCGGCTGCCGCTACCCGCAGTCGCTGCTCTCCGTCGGCACCCCTGTGACGCTCCTGTCGTTCTCCATGGGCGCCGTCTCCATCGGCCCGATCTTCGCGTTCCTCGGTGTCGGCGCCTCAGCTCGTGCCATCGTGAGGGGACGCGGAAGGAGCAGCGCATGACCACCATCGACCTCAACTCGGACCTGGGCGAGAACGTGCCCGACCGCATCGTCGGCGACGACGAGGCGATGCTGCGCGTCGTCACGAGCGCGAACGTCTCGTGCGGCTTCCACGCCGGCAGCCCCGAGGGGATCGCCGCGACGCTGCGCGCAGCGGTCGACGACGGTGTCGCGATCGGCGCGCACCCGGGCTACCGCGACTACGCCAACTTCGGCCGCGTCGACGTCGACATCGACTCCGCGACGCTCCAGGCGCACGTCGAGTACCAGCTCGGCGCGCTGCAGGCGCTCGCGACGGCCGCCGGCGGCGCCGCCGTCTACGTCAAGCCGCACGGCGCCCTCTACAACACGATCGCGCGCGACGAGCGGCAGGCGAAGGACGTCGTGGCGGCGATCAAGGCGGTCGACCCGTCGCTCGTGCTGCTCGGGCTCGCCGGCGGCGTCGTGCTCGATGTCGCCGAGCGCGCCGGCCTCGCCACCGCCGCCGAGGCCTTCGCCGACCGCGCGTACACGCCGGAGGGGCTGCTCGTCTCTCGTACGCGCGAGGGCTCGGTGCTGCACGACCCGGCGCTCGTCGCCGCGCGGATGGTGCGGCTCGCGCACGAGGGCGTCATCGAGGCGATCGACGGCACCGACGTCGCGGTGCGCGCCGAGTCGATCTGCGTGCACGGCGACAGCGCGGGCGCGATCGCGATGGCCGAGGCCACGCGCGCCGCCCTCGAGGCCGCCGGCGTCGCGATCGCTCCCTTCGCGGGGGCGAGCTCGTGACGGCAGACGTCGGCGCGCCGGAGCTCGAGGACCGGCCGGCGCTGCGCGACGGGGACGTGCCGGTGTCCTGGGCGTGCGGCGTCACGCCGCACGCGGCGATCATGGCCTCGAGGCCGCCGGGCCACATGCTCGTGCCCGACGTGCCCGACGCGGCGTACGCCGCATGATCCGCGCGCTCGTCGCCGCCGACACCGCGCTGCTGCTCGAGGCGGCCGACCTCGACGAGTCCATGCGGCTGCTGCCGGCGCTGCGCGCCGCGCGCATCGACGGCGTCACCGAGCTCGTGCCCGCCGCGCGCACGATCCTCGTGCGGTTCGACCCCGCGGTCGTCGACGCCGACGAGCTCGCCGCGCGCCTCCTGGGCGTCGCGCCGGCCGCCGCGCGTGCGACGAGCGGCGACGCCGTGACGATCCCCGTGCGCTACGACGGCGAGGACCTCGAGGAGGTCGCCGCGCACCTCGGCGTCGGCGTCGACGAGCTCGTCGCGCGGCACACGGCCGCCACCTGGACCGTCGCGTTCACGGGCTTCGCGCCGGGCTTCGGCTACCTCGTCGGCGACGACCCGCCCTTCGACGTGCCGCGGCGGCCCTCGCCGCGCACGCGCATCCCCGCCGGCTCCGTCGCCCTCGCCGGCCGCTTCTCGGGCGTCTACCCCAAGGAGAGCCCGGGCGGCTGGCAGCTCATCGGCCGCACC